>JBAZTH010000003.1:143161-477432 GCA_041661965.1 Candidatus Margulisiibacteriota bacterium | reverse complement strand
ATTGTTAATATCACAGCCGCTGATCAAGCCGCCGGTGTTAGTCCCAAATTGCCCGTCGTAGAAGACCGCGGTCCCCCGGCTGGCCGCCTTTCCCCCGCCGATCAGCTGTGAATTCAAGAGCTTCGTCCCGCCGCCGTAGATATAGGTCCCGTAGTATGCATTCGACCCGCTGTATCCCTGGATCGTCACCCCTTCCACCGTGCTGTTGTCGTACAATCCGATGCTGAAGTTCAGCGACGTGTTCGCCACCCAGGTATCGTTCCCATAACCCTCGATCGTCACCTGCGCCGGACCGGCTCCCGCCAGCCGCTTGTCTCTCCCCAGGTCGAGCGGAAAACTTTCTCCGTTGCCGGCGTTGTACTTCTGGCCGCTCTCCAGCACGTGGATCGTGTTCAACGTGTACTGGTTGGCAAACGTTATCGTCTGGTACGGACTTGCCGCGCTCTCCCCGGACGCCGTTTGGTCGGTCCCGGTTACGTTGTTCACGTACGACTCTTCCCGATACGGCGATCCCGCTTCGCCCGCCCCGTCGTAATAGCCAATGTTCGCCCCCTCTCCCGCTCCCAGACACGCTGACCCGCTATGCAGCCGCAGGTCGGCGTTGACCGGGTCGACAAACCGGGGAAAGACCGCAATGTTCCCGCTCCCCCACGTTATCCCGGTCGCCGCGTTATACACGCTCCGCACGTTCCAAAAATCGCAGTAGCTGACGTTGATGCTACCGCTCGAGCGGTAGATCCCGTATGTTCCATACTTTGCCCCCCGGTTCAAACGGGGGGAGTTGACCACGATGTTGTTCTTGAAAGTGATGCTGTTATCGGCGCTGTTAGAGTACAAGCTAACATAATTCTCGCTGAAAGTATTGTTAACTATGCTGATGGTGCTTCCCGGATTATACATGTTGACATAAATACCGGCGTAACTGTTGTTGGCATTGTTGTTCCTGAACAGGTTATTATGAATATCGACCAGCTTCCCGCCACCGCTCTGCCCCCAGCTGTCAATCCAGATCCCATGGTAATAATTGCTCCTGATGGTCGAGCTTTCGATCGTCACGTTGCTGTTAGAGGTGAAATAATAAAGATTGATTCCATAAGAGGAATTGTTAATATCACAGCCGCTGATCAAGCCGCCGGTGTTAGTCCCAAATTGCCCGTCGTAGAAGACCGCGGTCCCCCGGCTGGCCGCCTTTCCCCCGCCGATCAGCTGTGAATTCAAGAGCTTCGTCCCGCCGCCGTAGATATAGGTCCCGTAGTATGCATTCGACCCGCTGTATCCCTGGATCGTCACCCCTTCCACCGTGCTGTTGTCGTACAATCCGATGCTGAAGTTCAGCGACGTGTTCGCCACCCAGGTATCGTTCCCATAACCCTCGATCGTCACCTGCGCCGGACCGGCTCCCGCCAGCCGCTTGTCTCTCCCCAGGTCGAGCGGAAAACTTTCTCCGTTGCCGGCGTTGTACTTCTGGCCGCTCTCCAGCACGTGGATCGTGTTCAACGTGTACTGGTTGGCAAACGTTATCGTCTGGTACGGACTTGCCGCGCTCTCCCCGGACGCCGTTTGGTCGGTCCCGGTTACGTTGTTCACGTACGACTCTTCCCGATACGGCGATCCCGCTTCGCCCGCCCCGTCGTAATAGCCAATGTTCGCCCCCTCTCCCGCTCCCAGACACGCTGACCCGCTATGCAGCCGCAGGTCGGCGTTGACCGGGTCGACAAACCGGGGAAAGACCGCAATGTTCCCGCTCCCCCACGTTATCCCGGTCGCCGCGTTATACACGCTCCGCACGTTCCAAAAATCGCAGTAGCTGACGTTGATGCTACCGCTCGAGCGGTAGATCCCGTATGTTCCATACTTTGCCCCCCGGTTCAAACGGGGGGAGTTGACCACGATGTTGTTCTTGAAAGTGATGCTGTTATCGGCGCTGTTAGAGTACAAGCTAACATAATTCTCGCTGAAAGTATTGTTAACTATGCTGATGGTGCTTCCCGGATTATACATGTTGACATAAATACCGGCGTAACTGTTGTTGGCATTGTTGTTCCTGAACAGGTTATTATGAATATCGACCAGCTTCCCGCCACCGCTCTGCCCCCAGCTGTCAATCCAGATCCCATGGTAATAATTGCTCCTGATGGTCGAGCTTTCGATCGTCACGTTGCTGTTAGAGGTGAAATAATAAAGATTGATTCCGTAAGTGCAATCCACAACTTCACAACTCGTAACCCTGCCGCCGGCACTGTTAGCGGTACCGTCAAAATAGATCCCGGTCCCCCGAGTGCTTGCCCAACCGCCCCCCTTAAAATAGACATTTTCAATAACAACGCCGCTCCCCATAACTTTTGCCAGCTTGTAATTGCCGGTCGTCAATTTTAGTCCCAGGTTGGCCATCGATGTGCCGATTTGCAGTTGGACGATATCAACATTACTGGCTTCGATGGTGGTCAGGTATTTTCCGGCGCCTATGAGCGTACGATACTTGCTTATGGTCAGCGGAAAAGTTTCATTGGAGCCGGTCATCCCCGAAGCTTTATATATCCCGGCGGCGGCGTGGATAACATCGCCGGTGGTTGTTTGGGTTAGCGCAAAGGTCATGGTCTGCCAGGGGTTACCGGAGGTTCCATCACCGGTCAAGTTACCGGTCGAAGCGGCAGCGTCAACGTAATAGTCGGCGGCAAAAACAGCAGGGCAAATAGCCCCAAGTAATATAACACCAAAGCAAAAGCGTCCGATTTTTTTTAGCTTGGACTGCATTATGCCGATTAACCTCACTAATATAATGTAAACAATGAACGCTGAATTATAACATTAAGGCAACAAAATAAAAGGGGAGTTTATAGAGCGGGAGGTTTTAGTAGTCCTGAAGCGCCTTCACGCCAAAGCCCTTCTTCTTGGCCGCTTCGATCCCGCTCACCGACGCTTGGGCGCCGGAGATCGTGGTAACCAGCGGGATCCCGTGAACGACCGCGCTGAAGCGGATCTTGCTTTCATCCACTTTCTGCTTCTTTATCTCTGAAGGGGTGTTAATGATCAGGTTGATCTCGTTATTCTTAAGCAGGTCCATGATATCGGGACGGCCTTCGCCGATCCGCTGGACCTCCTGGACCTCGATCCCCGCTTTTTTCATGACATCGGCGGTCCCAGGGGTCGCGACGATCTGGAAACCAAGGTCGATCAGTTTTTTAACCACGTAAACGATCGAGCGTTTGTCCTTATCTTTCACGGAAACAAAAACTTTTCCTTCCAGCGGCAGGCGCTGGCCGGCGGCGATCTGCGACTTCATAAAAGCGGAACCGAAATCGACGTCTATCCCCATCACTTCGCCGGTCGAGCGCATTTCAGGCCCGAGAACCGCGTCAACGCCCGGAAAACGGTTAAAGGGGAAGACCGCTTCTTTCACGGAAAAATGTTTGACCTCGACTTCGCCGATCTTCTGCTCTTTGAGCGATTTGCCGAGCATAACTTTAGTGGCGACTTTCGCCCAGGGAACGCCGGTCGCTTTGCTGACAAAAGGAACGGTCCGGGAAGCGCGCGGATTAACTTCAAGGACGTAAACCTTTCCGCCCTTGATTGCGAACTGGGTGTTCATCAAGCCGATAACTTTAAGCTCCTTGGCCATGGCATAAGTGTTCTTCTTGATCGTTTCGATCACCGTTTTGCTTAGTGAATACGGCGGGATCGAACAGGCGGAATCGCCTGAATGGATCCCGGCTTCTTCAATATGCTCCATAATGCCGCAGATCACCGTTTGTTTTCCGTCTGAAACGCAATCGACGTCGACCTCGATCGCGTCATCGAGGAACTTGTCGACCAGGATCGGATGTTCCGGCGAAACTTTAACCGCGTTCTGCATGAAGTCTTCCAGTTCATCTTCGCCGTAGACCAGCCGCATTGCCCGCCCGCCAAGAACATAGCTCGGCCGGACCAGGACCGGATAGCCGATCCGGGTGGCGATCTTTTTCGCTTCGACTTTGGAGACCGCGGTCCCGTTGGGAGCCTGGTTAAGTTTTAGTTTGCGGAGCATTGCCGCGAACCGTTTCCGATCTTCCGCCCGATCGATCGAGGCTGGGGATGTTCCAATGATCGGCACTCCCGCTTTCTCCAGCGCTAGGGCGATATTGAGCGGGGTTTGGCCGCCGAACTGGACGATGACCCCATCCGGCTTTTCCTTATCGACAATGTTCAAGACATCTTCGACCGTCACCGGTTCAAAGTAAAGCCGGTCGGAGGTATCGTAATCGGTTGAAACCGTTTCCGGGTTAGAGTTGACCATGATCGATTCCAACCCTTCTTCGCGGATCGCGAACGAGGCGTGGACACAGCAGTAATCGAACTCGATCCCCTGTCCGATCCGGTTCGGTCCCCCACCCAGGATCATGATCTTTTTCTTTTTTGAGATCCGAACTTCGCATTCGGTCTCGTAAGTCGAATAATAATAAGGGGTATAGGCTTCAAATTCAGCGGCGCAGGTGTCGACCAGCTTAAAAACCGCCGCAATCCCCAACCCCTTCCGTTTCTTCCTAACCTCTTCCGGCGTTTCCCCGGTCAAATAGGCCAATTGCTTATCGGAAAAACCAAATTGTTTCGCTTTATATAATGATTCTTTGTCATCCAAGACCTTTTTCCCTAATCCCCTAATTACCTTTTCTTCGTCAATAATCTCCTTCATGTTCTGCAAAAACCAGCGGTCGATCTTGGAAAGTTCAAATACTTCGTCCAGAGTCATCCCGTTTTGCAGGGCGGCTTTAACGTAAAAGATCCGGTCGGGGTTCGGGATCGTCAGCTTAGCGTTAATGAGTTGCTGATCGATTTCATCTTTCCCATCGGCCCCAAGCCCGGCCCGGCCGATTTCTAAAGAGCGAAGCCCTTTTTGCAAAGCCTCTTTAAAGGTCCGGCCAATTGCCATCGTTTCGCCGACCGACTTCATCGAGGTCCCGATCACCGGTTCAGCGTCGGGGAATTTTTCGAAAGTAAAGCGCGGGATCTTAACAACGCAGTAGTCGATCGACGGCTCAAAGGAAGCCGGCGTCTCTTTGGTAATGTCGTTGGGGATCTCATCTAGCGTGTAGCCAACCGCCAGCTTGGCGGCAAATTTAGCGATCGGGAAGCCGGTCGCCTTGGAAGCCAGGGCCGAAGAGCGGGAGACCCGCGGGTTCATTTCAATAATTACTACCCGCCCGGTATCCGGGTGGACGGCAAATTGGATGTTGGAACCGCCGGTCTCAACCCCGATCGCCCGAATGACCGCGATCGACTGGTCGCGCAGGTTCTGGTATTCCCGGTCGGTCAGGGTCTGGGCCGGGGCAACGGTGATCGAGTCGCCGGTGTGGACCCCCATCGGGTCAAAGTTCTCGATCGAACAGATTATGACAACGTTGTCTTTCTTGTCGCGCATCACTTCCAGCTCGTACTCTTTCCAACCGGTCAGATTCTCTTCGATCAGGATCTCGCTGGTCGGCGAAAGTTCCAGGCCAAGCTTGGCGACTTTTTCGAACTCGTCGATGTTATAGGCGATCCCGGAACCGGTCCCCCCCAGGGTAAAGCTCGGCCGAATAATGACCGGCAGGCCAACTTTCTCCATCGTTGCTCTCGCCTCTTCCATGTTATGGGCAAAGCCGGACTTGGGGACATCGAGCCCCGCTTTTTCCATCGCTTGTTTAAAAAGGTCCCGCTCTTCCGCCATTTTGATCGAAGCGATGTTGGCACCGATCACTTCAACCTTGAACTTTTCCAGGACTCCCATCTCCGCCAGTTTAACGGCAGTGTTGAGAGCGGTCTGCCCGCCAAGGGTCGGAAGCAAAGCGTCCGGCCGTTCTTTTTCGATGATCTTGGCGCACATCTCCGGGGTAATCGGCTCAACATAGGTCCGGTGAGCGAGCTCCGGATCGGTCATGATCGTCGCCGGGTTGGAGTTGATCAGGACAACTTCGTACCCTTCTTCCCGCAGGGCTTTGCAAGCCTGCGAACCGGAATAATCAAACTCGCACGCCTGGCCGATAACGATCGGCCCGGCCCCGATGATCATGATTTTCTTTATATCAGTTCTTTTTGGCAATTTAATCTATCCTTTTCGGGAAGCACGCGACAATATCGTCGCGGCTTCCTGGTTTCACATTTTCTGGAAACCTGCGACCTGCCTGCCGGCAGGCACGGCTAAACGTCGCGGTTTCCATGTTGAATCTTCACATCTTTATTATACGGAAGTGTTCCCATTGATTTAACAAACATTTCTTCTGTAATTTGCAATGGATATTTTTTTGCCGCCGTCTCAATTTCAAGCGTACCTTTTTTGCAATTAACAAATTCGTTATCCTCAACACCAACAAACCACACTTCTCCCTGAAGAGCCTTTATGCCATGAGGTAAATTCTCATAAAAATACTCATAATCATTTTGGCCAGATATCTCCACTCCTTTTATTATACATTCTGTAGATACATCTTTTTCTTTGCCTTGTTCATTAATGATTTTTGCACTGTAAATGTAATCATCAGATGTTCCTTTATTTATCAAACAGAAACAAAATATTGCTCCACCTTTATAATTTACAAACTGCTGATCATCGCCAAATTTCCCTCTTTTTGTAAACTCTAATGATATTCTATCCTTCATGCCTTCAATCCATCGAATATGTCTTGGCTTTAACTCATAGCGATTCCTATAATTCCTGAAATAATGTTCCCAAATCCAAATAATTACAGTTATTAAATTAGCAATTAATAATATTAAAAAAGACAAAAATGGCACATTACTACTTAAGCAGGCCCAAATGCTCGAAATAATCGTTGCCATTAATTTAAACACATGGAAACCGCGGCGATATTGCCGCAGGTTTCCATACCTTCATTTGTCATTTGAAATTTGTCATTGGTCATTTATTTATTCGCCTCAACCATTTTAATAAAATTAGCGAATAAATAGTTCGCGTCATGCGGTCCCGGTCCCGCTTCCGGGTGGTACTGGACCGAAAAGACCGGCAGGTTAGTATGCCGAAACCCTTCGACCGTTTCGTCGTTCAGGTTAATGTGGGTCACTTCCATCTCGCTGGTAAAGGTTTTGGGATCAACGGCGAAGCCGTGGTTTTGCGAGGTAATATCGACTTTGCGAGTGTTTAGGTCAAGGGTCGGCTGATTGCCGCCATGATGGCCAAATTTAAGCTTATAGGTCTTAGCCCCCATTGCTAATCCCAGCAGCTGGTGGCCAAGACAGATCCCAAAGATCGGCTTTTTGCCGATCAATTGTTTGATGTTTTCGATCGCGTAGGTGACCGCCGCCGGATCGGCCGGACCGTTGGAAAGGAAGATCCCATCCGGGTTCATGGCCAAAACATCGGCCGCCAGCGTCGTCGCCGGAACAACCGTCACCTTACAGCCAAGCCGCTGGAAATTACGCAAAATATTAAACTTGATCCCAAAATCATAAGCAACAATGTGGTACTTTTTATTCGCGTATTCGTTCCTATTCGTGCATTCGGTCTTATTCGCATATTCGGTTTCATTCCATACATATGGCTTTTTGCAGGTGACGATTTTAACCAGATCAACCCCTTCGACCCCAGCCGACTCTTTGGCCTTCTTGACCAAAGCGGCGGAATCGTCACCCCCGGTGGTAATGACCCCTTTGAGGGAGCCCTGCAAACGGAGGCGCCTGGTCAGCATCCGGGTGTCGATCCCTTCAATACCGATAATGCCGTGTTTCTTCAGGTAGTCATCAAGCTTGCCGGTAGAGCGAAAATTGGAGGCGATGGTGGAGTTTTCGCGGACCACGAACCCTTCACAATGGGGGATAGCCGATTCCAGGTCAGCCTCATTTATCCCGTAATTACCAATTAAAGGATAAGTCATGCAGACGATCTGGCCTTTATAGGAAGGGTCGGTTAAGATCTCCTGGTAGCCGGTGAGCGAGGTATTGAAAACAACTTCTCCCGATCTTTCCCCTACCGCTCCGAAAGATCGCCCTTCGAATATTGTCCCGTCTTCTAGTGCGAGTATTGCTTTCATTTGGTCAAAAAAAAGCCCCGAGTCGTGGATCGGGGCGTTCCCTATTTAGTATTCTAGCACTTGCCCTAAAAGCCTGTCAAACATAAAAAAACGGTCCGGGTTTGACCCCGGACCGTTCGATTTACAGGAAATAATCCGGTTAGAACCGGTCGAAATCCCTGCGTCCGCCACGATCCCCGCCGCGACCACCCTCGGTCTTCGGACGAGCTTCGTTAACGGTGACTTCCCGATCGCCCCACTTATAACCGGTCATCCCGGCAATAGCTTTTTCGGCGTCGGAATCTTCCATGTCAACAAAACCAAAGCCCCGGGACTTGCCCGAGAACTTATCGTTGACGACACGGGCCGAGATAACGTTGCCGAATTCAGAAAACTTAGCCTGAAGATCGGCATCGCCCACGGACCATGGCAGATTACCTACAAAAATACTTTTCATGCGTATAAACTCCTTTTGGATTCTTCTGCGATTAATGGCGTGAGGTCACGGGGACCACTGATAACCGGGGCAGAACCGTGGGCATCAAATGTAACTTTATACATCAGCGCATTAACTTCGACCATTACGGGGAAATATTAGCATCGCTTGCAAAACGTGTCAAGACTTTTCCCGGAGAAGCCAGCAAAGCTGAACCTCTTCAATTAGTTATCGATAGCTATCAAGGATAATTTCACTTTATTTGGAAATCACTTCCAGGGCGAACCGGCGAAAGTCGCCGTCCAAACGGACATAATTAGTGGCGTGGACATGAATAGCATCGGATGCCGGGTCGGTCGGGAAAACAAAAAAGTCACACTTTTCGCTGTAGCTCTTCCCTTCCCCCAGCTTAGCCAGAACATTGGCCCGATCGCCGTAACGGAGAAGGTTATCTTCCCGGAAAAATTCCCCAAAAGGGAGGGATCTTGGCCCGCCACTCACTTGCTCTTCCCAGGAAAACAAAAACCCCGCTTCCGGCGCCGTATTAATAAAGGTCAGCGACACATCCGGGATCGGCGAAAAGCTCATCACCCTGATTGAACGGACAGGATGATGGGGCGGTAAGCCGGGGGCAAATTTCAACGGCAGTCTACCCCAATCGTTGAGCGAATGCCGGGCGATCTCGGAATGGGTCCAGATCGGGATCCCGATTTTATGGCTGGGGATATCGATGTCTGTCCCGGTCGTCGCCGAAAATTGGATAAGCCCGCGGTTCGCATCAAGGCAGATTATGCCGGCAAAATTGGCCTGCCACCCGGAACGGACCTTTTGCTGGCAGGTTCTTTGCGCGTTTATATAAGATTTAATGATCTCGCCGGACCGAAAATGAGTTCCGCAATAAACTTTCATTGAATACTCCTTAGTATCGTCACTTTTTTATCGCTGTTAAAAGCGAATAATTTCAGGATAAGTGTATAATTGTCTTATGCGCTTAAGAGAACCGCTTAGTGGTTGGCTCCATTTCATCGGCACTTTGTTATCGATTGCCGCCTTGGTCATACTGGTCGTCGCCGGGCATGATTCCGCCTGGAAAGTCGTCTCGTTCGCCCTTTATGGTGGAACGCTAATCCTTCTTTATAACTTCAGCACCCTCTACCATTGGGTCTCTGGTCCGGCGAATGAACGGTTGACGTTCCTGCGGAAACTCGACCACTTATCGATCTATCTCCTAATCGCCGGGACCTATACCCCTTTTTGCCTGGTCACTCTTCAAGGGCCATGGGGCTGGTCGCTCTTTGGCATTATTTGGGGATTGGCCCTGCTTGGGGTAATAATCCAATCGGTCTATATTAATGTTAATCGGCTCTTTACCACCATCATTTATTTAGGAATGGGCTGGATGATCGTCATCGCCGTTAACCCGTTACTTTCGGCTCTCCCTCTTAATGGGCTTTGGCTGCTGCTGGCCGGGGGCATCGCTTATTCGCTTGGCGGCATCGTTTATGCCTTAAAAAAACCGAATATTTCCAAAACTTTCGGCTTCCATGAGCTCTGGCATCTCTTCGTTCTGCTCGGCTCGTTCCTTCATTTTCTGGCGATCCTCTTATACGTCGCTTACTAAGCCGCCATAAATCAAGCCTAGACTGATGAAAAAGACTGTCAATGAGAAACGGAAACCTGCGGCAATATCGCCGCGGTTTCCGTTTCTCGACTAAAATAACTTATTTTGGAAGTTTTATTTAACCGCGCACTTAAGTGCGCGGTTAAATTGGAAGCCGAGACGCCTGCCCGCCGTGGCGGGATATTGCCTGCCTGCCGGTAGGCAGTCTCAGGCTTCCAAAATATCCTTTTTCATCAGCCTAAGCTTATGTTTTTCTTATAAACATGCTATATTATCCCCGATGACCATTGAAATCATGCGCTTGATAATATTAGCAATCGGCTGGCCGTGTTTAATCGTTGGGAGCTTATACTTTCTTTTTTCCTCTTACCAATTTTATCTAAACGTCCACAAGTCGATCTTTGGTAAATTAGAACTTTTGATGACCTTTGGCTGGTTATTGACCATGTATTGCCTCGGTATCATCGCGACTTTGGCCATGTATCTCGATGTTAGAATCGGGGTCGAATATGTTTTCCCGATCTTTATGGTCTGGGCCGCTTCCATGTTAATGATTTATGCCAGCATCCGGCAGTGGACAAAAGAAGCGGCCACCATCAACGAGTTTTACCAAGATATCGAAAGAAAATATCAGTCCATCTTTGAGATCTCTCCGGAAGCGATCCTTTTGACCGACACCAACGGCATTGTTCTCTCCGCTAATAATCGCCTGCAGGACTGGTTGGGTTATAAAACCGACGAGATTCTCGGTAAGAATTTGATCCTCCTCCCCTTCCTGACCGAAGAGAGCAAAGCGGCCATGATGAAAAACTTTTCCCAGCGTTTACTGGGTAAGGTCTCGCCCTCTTATGACATAACCTTTGTCAATCGAAATGGGGCAATTATGAATGGCCGAGTCGTCGACACGACAATGAAAGATGAAAAGGGCCTGCCAATCAGGAACCTGACCATGATCAGCGACGTTTCGGAACGGATTAAATTAGAAAAGCTCCAAGACGACCTGACCCACATGATCATTCATGATCTCAAAAATCCGCTGACCGGCATTCAGGGCTCCGCCGACCTGCTTCTCACCGGCCAAGTCGGACCGGTCAATGACGGGCAAAAGAAACTGGTTCAAATCGTCTCTTCCAGCGCGAAGAAGCTGTTTAATTTAATCATGGACATCCTGGACATTAAAAAGATGGAAGATAATAAACTTGAACTGGCAAAAACAACTTTTTCCGCGCAGGAACTGGTCAAAAACCTGGTCTGGATAATCAGCTTGGGCCAACAGCAAGAAAAAGAAGTGGTTTTTAATCAGATCGGAGAGCTCTCAATTACCGCGGATCAGAACTTGGTTACTCGTGTCCTGGAAAATCTCCTCTCCAATTCGATCAAGCATACTCCCCAGGGCGGAAAAATAAATCTGCAGATCAAAAAGGACGGCAACCAGGTTCTTTTTGAAGTCATTGATTCCGGCGAAGGGATCCCGGCAGAGAGCCTGGGTCGAGTTTTTGATAAATTCTTCAAGGTCACGGACCAGACTATGAAAACAAAAATAGACACCGGTCTTGGGCTGACTTTCTGTAAACTGGCGGTCGAAGCCCATGGCGGTAAGATCGGAGTTGAAAGCACGGTCGGCAAAGGCTCCCGCTTTTATTTTTCTCTCCCCGCTTAATTTTGCTATAATAGCTCTATGCCCACAATCGAAGTTAAAAATCTGGTCAAAAAATTCAAAGAATTTATGGCGGTCGACAACATCTCTTTTTCGGTCGACGAAGGTGAATGCTTTGGCCTGCTCGGCCCCAACGGGGCTGGTAAAACCACAACCATCAACATCCTGGCCACCCTCTTAAAACCAACCAGCGGGTTTGCTTCGGTCGCCGGTTTTGACGTGACCAAATTCCGGAATGAGGTCCGCAAAAACATCGGGATCGTCTTTCAGGAACCGGCTCTTGACTCCCGGCTGACCGGCCGGGAAAACCTCGAGTTTCACGCTATGATGTACGGGATCGATAAAACGACCCGTAATCAACGGATCAAGGGACTCCTCGACCTGGTTGAACTCGCTGAAAAAGCCAACGTCCTCGTCCGGAATTATTCCGGCGGGATGAAACGCCGTTTGGAGATCGCCCGGGGACTGATCCATACCCCAAAAGTCCTTTTTCTAGATGAGCCGACGCTGGGGCTCGATTCGCAGACAAGGCGGCTGATCTGGGAATACATCAAAAAACTTAAGGTGACGATCATCCTAACCACTCACTATATGGAAGAAGCGGAGTTCCTCTGCGACCGGATCGGGATCATCGACCACGGTAAGATCGCGACCCTCGACACTTTGGCCAATCTTAAAGCGACCCATGGCGGTAAAAGCCTGGAAGATATCTTCCTCGAATATACCGGCAAAGAGATCCGTAATACGGAGGTCAGGGAGAAAGTATGGTAGAACTGATGGCGATCTATGTCCTCTGGCTGCGCGAGATCAAAAAACTTTTCCGGGAAAAAGAACGGATCATCGGTTCCGTCGCCATGCCGCTGATGTTCCTGACCTTTCTCGGGTTCGGTTTCGAAAAAATGGCGATCCCCGGGTTGAACGGGGTCGACTATATTAAATTCCTCGTTCCGGGTATGATCGGGATGAACATGCTTTTCGGCTCGATGTTTTCGGGGATCTCGGTCCTCTGGGACAAGGAGTTCGGCTTCTTAAAGGAGATAATGGTCGCCCCGGTCAGCCGGATCTCAATCGCCCTCGGCCGGATCGCCGGCGGCGCCTCGACCGGTTTGATCCAGGGGCTGATCCTTTTTGCCCTCTCCTTCTTTTTCGGTTTCGCCTTTCCAGCAACCTGGCCGCTTTATCGGATTGCTGGCGGTTTTTTGTTAATGCTCATCTTTATGGGTTTGATCTCACTAGTCTTTATCTCCCTTGGGCTCTCGTTCGCGTCCAACATGAGAGACGCCCAGGGGTTTGAATTGATCATCAATTTCGTAATGTTCCCGCTCTTTTTTCTCTCTGGCGCGGTTTCCCCGATCGTCAACCTTCCCTTCCCATTATTGGTCCTTTCATATCTTAACCCCCTCACTTATGGGGTGGACGGCATCAGGCGGGCGCTAATAGGCGCGTCAATGTTCTCTTTGGCCTATGATCTACTTCTTTGCGTAGTGGCTTCAATTATTATGGTCTCAATTGCCGCTTTCTTCTTCGACCGGAGCGAAAGCGTTTAACTACCAACCACCACCTCCGCCACCCCCGCCGCCTCCTCCGCCGCCACCACTGCCGCTCCCGCTTGAAGTTGGGCTGCTGCTAAGCGATGAAGACATGTTGGAAACCATGCCGCTAAAACTTCCCGACATCTGCGCCACGGAGAAGCTCCGGCCCGCGCCGCCGCCGCCGCTCTCTCCGCCGCCAAAACTCCCCTTTGAGTCGGTATTAAGCCTCCCGCCGCTAAGATCGGTAAAAGTTGAATGGTACCAGAGCGGCGCCGCCAGCGAATGTTCAGCCAGGTTATTCATCCAGGCCGACTCCACCCCGAAAGCGACCGCGTAGGGCAAGTATTGCTCGAAATTCTTGGGGTCCCCCTTCACGGTTTTTAAATAATTCCGGAAAGCCAGCCATTCTTCTTTCGCTTTGGACCCGGCCAATGTTTTCCTGGGCATGAGCGGCGCGAAGAGGCCGACGATGATCCCGCCGAACAAACAACCCTGGCCGAGAGGAACCAATAAAACGGAAGTCGTGTCAAAAAACAATTGGGTGAACGGCCCGATCATAATCCCCGCCGCCAGAAAGAACGGGAGCATAAAGATCAGCTGGACCAACCGGCGTTCTTTGACCGCCTGGACAAAGAAAAAACCAGGGAGGAAAAAGAACATCGCGATCATGGCGTTAACGATCGCGACTTCAAAAGACCCCAGGGCGGAAATGATCAGCCCCAAAAGAAAAACTCCGCCGGCAACCAAGTAATATTTACTCTTCACTTCACGCGGGTTGCCTTCAAAGTAGCCCCGTTTGACCGTTTGTTTAAAGATCAGATCAACGATCCCGTCGACATGCTTGTAAAACTTATTCCGCAGGTCGGAAAGCTTTACTTTGTCTCCGACCTTTGGCGCGCTAAATAAGCCCTGGATGAGCTTGTCCTCATAATCGCTAAGCCCGACCGGCATCGCCTTGAGCCGGTATTCAAAGTCGCGCATGGTAAAGAGCCAAACTTGGCTGACATTTTCCGTTATCTCGATAAAACCGCGCCGGGAAAGGTCGAGGATCGTGGCAATGATCTCCTTCATCCCCGCTTCTTCGTCAATAACCGTCCCCGCGAGCGCCGGCGACAGATCGGTCGGCGGGTTCGCCATGACCTTAGCCACGCCGCTGACTTCATAATCGCGGCCAAGCCGGAGATAGAGTGACAGCATAAAAAAGAACACTCCCCCGGCGATCAACCAGGGGAGATAAGGTGAAACATAGGTCTTGGTCGCTTTTTTCAGGAAAAAGACATTGGCGACCAGTCCGGGCGGAAAATCAACTTTGATCTCGAACAACTCTCCCGGAGGGAGGTTCTCACCATGGAAAATGATGGTTTGCGGACCGGTAACCTGCCAGACCGCGCCGGAAACATTAGTGTAGAGAGTAACCTTCAATTTTTCCGGCTCAACCGGGACCGGGAGATGCAGGACCGCTTCCGCTATATTAACCATCCCGTCACGGTCTTCAAAGATCGCCTTCCAGTAGAGCTCATCGAACCCTTTCTGGTGGTCGATCAGGCCGTTGACCCGGTATTTAATGGTAAAGGTTTTAGGGGTCCGGCTGTATTCCGGTTCGTCAACGTCGCGGGAACGCCATTTTATCCGCCGAGCGCCGTTCTCATTGCCGACAGTGAAATGGTATTTATCGAGACTCCCTTCCTGATACCTTATCTCGTCCTCATAGAGCTCGATGTTGGAGATAGAGTCAAACCCTTTAAGCTTAATATCCCGATAGCCGCCGTTATAAGCGCCGTCAAAAACGTAGGTCTGGGTTTCAACGATATCGACGCTGGAATCGCGGTTAAGAGTGAGGTCGACGGCAATCTTGTCCCAATATAAAGAGCGGGCCGAGGCCGCGCCGCCGAAAAAAATGAGGCCGGTCAGTAAGACGAGAACAAATACTTTTCTTATCATACCCCGGATTTTAACATCAAAAGATCTAGAGGACTAGGAGATATCTGGTCGACCGTCCCTGGCCGGTGGTCTTGACCAAACCGGATTTGACCAGGGGATTGACGATCTGGTGGATCCGCGCCCGCGAGACTTTGAAGGTTTGCCGCAGGTCGGCCGAGGTCACGGAATCTCTTAACCGGAGTACCCGGATCAATTCTTCCTGTCCCGGGGTCAGGGTTATGTTATGGCGGGTCGAAACCTGCAGGTCTTCGATCCGGACCTTAACATCTTTTAAAGTTTTGACCACCCCTTCGGCGACATATTCGATCCAGTGGGTCAACTCATCATCCAATTCCCTAGCCTGCTGGAGTTTCTGGTAATAACGCTGGCGGTCGCCGGCAAAATAATCGTCCAGGCTGAAGATGTGGTAGGTATCATAGCCATGCTGGTAAAGGATCCAGGCGGCCAGGGCGCGGGCCAGCCGGCCGTTCCCATCGACAAAGGGATGAATGGAAACAAAGCGATGGTGAAAGATCGCGGCGACCAGGACCGGCGGCAATTCCCGGGCCGATGAATCCAGCCAGGCCAAAAGTTCCCGAACAACGGACGGAGTTTCCTGCGGACTGGGAGGGGTAAAGATCTTGACCTTCCGCTCGTCGAGCACATAGTTCTGCTTGTCTTTGTAGCGGCCGGAACGTTCTTCCGGCAGTAAACCTTTAGTTAAGATCTTGTGGAGATTAAAAATCGCCGCTTCGTTGATTTCCGTAGTGTGGTTTTTTTCGACCCAGTGAAGGACTTTGATGTAATTTTCAACTTCCAGCTTATCTTTGTCCGGTCCGCCGATCGTCTCCCCTTTGGCTACGGCATTAACCTGGGCTAAAGTCAGCGGGTTCCCTTCGATCGCGGTGGAAGAATGGGTCGACCTGACCCGGGCTTCATGTTGTAGGAGTGGCAGCCAGGTAACTTTAAGAGGCATCTGCTCGATCCAGAAGCGGAGACTCCCCGCTTCTTCAATCAGCTTCAGTAAATACGGCGTTATCCGGTAAGTTGGCTTGTACATGACCTAGTGATTATACAACATCGTCAAGTTTACGTCAAGCGTCTCGTCAAGATTGCCCTTTGATCCGCCACTCTCCACCGTAGACCCGAGCAAGATTAGTGAGGATCTCCTCATGGGTCGTAGGGATCAGCAGAACATTCGTATTGGCAAATTGGCGCCCCCGGCCTTCGAATTCTGCCGCCGTAATATCGACTAAAACCGCTCCTTCTTTGAACTTGACCATCAGGAGGTGATGTTCCCCGACTCTCCCCAGGGGATCAATCGACCTGGAAAAATTGGAGCCGATCACTTTTTCCAAGCTGAAGGACAATGGGACAAGCACCCCTTTTCGCTCGAGCTGCTTTTGGAGTTCATCGCTGGCCGCCTGACTCCGTCCCCGGGTATAATCAGGAGCCAGGAGATCCGAACCATTTTTGAGCTTATCGTGAGCCGCCAGACCAATCGCTGTCAGCTCGGCAATGATCCGGCCGGATTGCAATCTGGCCGGCAACGGACAGATTATCCGGATCTCATTAACATGAGGCGGCCACCATGATTGGACTCTATTTCCATTGATTTTCATTAGGGTTTCCAGAATAGTATCGTAACCACCAGAGAAGAATTTCAGAAGAAATGAAATAATCCAACTTTTTGATCGATAAATATATATGCTTAAAGTCCAAGCCAAGCCGACAACTCCGCTCCACCTGGCGCAGGCCCTGACAATAAAACAAGGCTGTGTCGGCAGTGAATTCAGCGAATACCGGATCGGTCTGGCCCGCGGGCTGGCGGCAATGCGCGGACCAACTACCGTTTACCAGGAAAAAGATATCGAGGCGCTCTGGTCGATCAAGACTCTATTTCAAAACTATACCGGGATCAGCCGGGAAAATGAAAACCAACCTTGGAACAGCGCCTATCAAATCCCTTTGCTTCAAGCTCACGACGAATGGACCACCAACAAGGGGGTTCGCGGCCCAACCTTTACTTCGGTCATTAAAGCTCTTTGCCGCCCCTCAACCAACGCGGAGATCAGGGAAAATTACGACCGTCTCGGAGGCAATTTACAGTCGCTATATACCGTCCCGTTCTTCTTTAGTTTGGCCTTGTCAAGGCCTCATGCTCTGGGGATCGTCGGCAGTCTGGCCAGCGGCAACTTCGGGGCTTTTTCCGACCTCGATCTGGCGGTTAGTCCGGGGCTTTTGACGGAATCGGTCAGAGAACGCTTACGAAGCAAGATTCGCTACAGCGAAGCTGATCTTTTTATCTACTCCGAGGGTTATCCGGTAATTTGGCTGAACCGGGATGACCATTTCTTCCTCCGGCAACAGCCGGATTATTTGCGCCGCCTAGTCTCGAGCCGCCTCCCTATTCCCAACTAATCATTTTATTTTGAAACGTACGGATTGTCTTTAATCCAGAAGCGCCAGTCGATCTTCGACCAACGCGGCCCGGCGTAATCGATCCCGATCCGCGGCCCGCGTTTGACCGCTTCAGCCGCGACTTCGATCCCCCGATCTTCGACAAAGAACTTAGCTTTTTTGTCGCAGAGATCGTAACCGTTGAAACTTTTGTTTAAATGCAAGGCTTGGCAAAGCTTGCCCGGGCCATTGGTCAGTTTGGCCGGGTCGTCGGTATGGCGATAAGTTTTCATTTTGGCAACCCCTTCGACCGGCTCCAAGGCCCTGATCAAGACGCATTCCGGTTCATTGGCAACCGAGGTCACAAAATTCAACTGCCAATGGAGCCCGTAAACGAGGTAAATATAAACATGGCCGCCCGGCCCGTATTCAATTTCGTTCCGTCCGGTCCGTCGGCCGCCATATGAGTGCGAAGCGGCGTCTTCCCGGCCAACGTAAGCTTCGGTCTCGACGATCATGCCGCATAAACGCTGGCCATGTTCTTCGTGAACAAGATATTTGCCGAGCAAGTCTTTAGCGACTTCAAGGGTTGGCCGGGTAAAAAATTCGCGCGGCAGCCTAGGAGCGGACATGGTCGACGGTTTCCAGAAAAAAACTACGGGTGTAAGCGTGTTTCATTTTAGTCGCGATCAAGCGGCCGAGGTTGGGATCGCGGACCAGCCCGAAAACGCTGGGGCCGCTCCCCGACATTTGCGCCCATTCGCACCCCGCTTCGACCAATTTGCCGATGATCTCGGAAATGATCGGATGTTGCCGGACCACGACCGGTTGGAGATCGTTCCGGTGACCGTCAATCAGCAACGGTTCGCGCTCCGCCATCCGGTCGAATTCCTGGTAAGCCCAGGGAGTTTTAACCTCGACCGGCGGAACAACCAAAACGTAAAATTCCTTACCGGCAATCGGCCTGGGATTGAGCTTTTCTCCCCGACCGGTCGCCAGACAACGTCCCCCCTTCAGACAAAAAGGGACATCGGAACCAAGGTGGGCGCCAAGAATGGCCAGCTCTTCATCGTTAAATGGTTTATCGGCTAGTTTATTTAAGCCATAAAGAACAGCCGCGGCATCTGCTGATCCACCGGCCAAACCGGCCGCCATGGGGATATGCTTCTCGAGTTTGATGGTAATACCGTTATGTTCAAAACCTTTTTTTTCCAGTTCGGTAAAGAATAACCCGGCCGCTTTATAGGCTAAATTCTTCTCGTCACCAGGCAAGTCGGGGTTATTTGTGGTCAGCGTTATGCCGGAGAGGGCCGGTTCGAGGGAAATGACATCGGATAGAGAAACGGATTGCATCAACGATTCAATTTCATGATAGCCGTCGGGGCGTTTGGCGAGGACCTTTAATGATAAGTTTACTTTAGCGTAAGCTTTGACCCGCACTATTTTGCTTTGTTTAAGGCGAGCATCAACCGGGACTTCATTCGGGCCGCTTTTGTCCGGTAGATAAGCTTCCGTTCCGCCGCCTTATCAATGACCGAAACCGCCGTTTGGACCAAGTTCCCCATTTCAGCGGTCTTTTTGAGGATAGCGTTACGCGCTGTTTTTATCGCTAATTTAAGCTTTTTCTTCTCTATGAGGTTCCGTTCGGTGCGGATCTTGGCCTTGCGGACATTTTTAATCCCCCGCCGTAAAATATTTTTCTTTTTCTTTGCTGCTTCTGCCATTTATGCCCCTCCGTGTGATTTGGTTACCTTGACAATATACCATAAAATAGGTTACGATGGCAAGCACTTTGAGTATCCACGATTGGTTCAAGCGAAAACAACAGCAAAAGTCCGCTTATTCCCGCGAAAGACTTGATATTCCAGGCAATGTTTGGGTAAAGTGTTTCAAGTGCGGACAAGCGATCTATGCCAAGGACCTGGAAGCTAATTCCAAGGTCTGTCCGAAGTGCCAATATCACTTCAAGCTGACCTCAGCCGAACGGATCCGCCAGCTGACCGATAAAGAAACATTCGAAGAGATCAATCCCAACCTTACCTCCAAAAACTTCCTGAACTTTACCGATGCCAAATCTTATACCGCCAGAATCGAGGATTCAATCCTTAAATCCGGCTTGAAAGACGCGATCAGGACCGGTCTGGCCAAGATCAACGGCTACGACGTCGCCCTGGGGATCATGGACTTTTCTTTTATGGGCGGCAGCATGGGCTCGGTGGTCGGTGAAAAGATCGCCCGGCTGGTCGAGGCGGCAATCGAAAATAAATTTCCGGTCATCATCTTCTCGACTTCCGGCGGCGCCAGGATGCAGGAAAGCATTATGTCGTTGATGCAGATGGCCAAAACCTCGGCGGTCCTCGGCCGCCTGCGCGAAACCGGCCTCCCCTATGTTTCGGTCCTGACCGACCCGACGACCGGCGGCGTCTCCGCCAGTTTCGCGATGCTCGGCGACGTCAATATCGCCGAACCGAACGCCCTGATCTGTTTCGCCGGTCCCCGCGTTATTGAGCAGACGATCAGGCAAAAACTACCGCCCGGTTTTCAGCGCTCGGAATATCTGCTGGAGCACGGCATGCTCGATATCGTCATCGACCGAAACCTTATGAAGGAGACTTTAACCAAACTGTTGAAGTTCTTTAAAAACTAAGATGACACAAAAAATTAAAAGACCTCTGCTTAGCTTTGAAAAACCGCTGATCGAGCTCTACGATAAACTGGAAAAGCTCCAGGAAATGAGCGACTCCGGCAAGTTTGATATGACCGAAGAGATCAAACACATGGAAAAGCGGATCGAAGCGGTCCGCCAACAGCTTTATTCCAGCCTTAACCCGATCCAGATCGTCCAGGTCGCCCGCTTCCTTCAGCGGCCGACCGCCCTCGATTATTTTGGCCTGATGTTTGACGACTTTGTGGAACTTCACGGCGACCGGAACTTCGGGGACGACCCGGCGATGGTTACGGGAATGGCGACCCTCGACGGCCGCTCCGTCATCGTCATGGGCCAGCAAAAAGGCCATTCGACCAAAGAAAACCTGGCCCGCAATTTCGGCACCGCCCATCCCGAAGGCTACCGCAAAGCGCTCCGCTTAATGCGGCTGGCCGAACGCTATAACAAACCGATCATCTCTCTCGTCGACACCCCCGGCGCCTATCCCGGCATTGGGGCGGAAGAACGGGGCCAGGCGGAAGCGATCGCCAAAAACCTCCGCGAAATGGCGGAGCTGACCGTCCCCTTCATCTCGGTCATTACCGGCGAAGGCGGCTCCGGCGGCGCGCTCGGGATCGGCATGGGGAACAAGGTCCTGATGCTGGAGTTCGCGATCTACTCGGTGATCAGCCCGGAAGGGTGCGCCTCGATCCTCTTCCGCGACGCTAAACGGGCCAATGAAGCGGCGGTCGCCATGAAGATCACCGCCAAAGATATGCTGGAGCTGGGGATCATCGACGAGATCGTCAAAGAACCGCTCGGCGCCGCTCACCAGGACCCGAAACTTGCCGCAAAATATTTAAAATCTGCTATAATAAAGAATCTGAACCCCCTGCTTTCCCTGACCGCGAGGGAATTGATCGCGGACCGTTACAATAAGTACCGAAAGATGGGGATTTTCAACGAGTAGTTTGTGCCGCTGTGGCCCGCCTCCGGCGGGCAAGTGGAACTGGCAGACCTGCCGGCAGGCAGGCGCGCCGTAATAGTAGTTTTGTTCTTTTGATAATGATTTGTGCCGCTGTGGTGGAACTGGCAGACGCGCCTGACTCAAAATCAGGTGGGGTTAACCCCCGTGTCGGTTCGATTCCGACCAGCGGCATATTTTGATAATTAAATTGGCTCTTGCCCAGGTGGCGGAACTGGCAGACGCACCAGCTTCAGGTGCTGGCGAGGTCACACTCGTGGAGGTTCAATTCCTCTCCTGGGCATTCCAATTTATTTTAGCGATTGACAAAGCTGATCATTTGCTGTAAGATATGTTTGTTCCTGGTGAATAAAGGCCGCCCGAGGTCCTAACATTTTTTCACGATTTATGTAAACCCAATTTTTCGTCAAAACAAACCAGCACTATAAGTTTTTAAGGAGGATAATAATGGATATAGTTGAATTAGAAGGTAAGACCCTGCCCCAATTGTACGAAATCGCCAAAGGACTCGATCTCCCCAATTACCGCCAGTTAAAAAAACACGATTTAGTTTTCAAGATTTTGGAGCTCCAAACCCAGAAGAACGGCTTTATGTTCGCCAAAGGGGTGCTGGAGATCCTGCCGGAAAACTACGGGTTCTTACGGACCGGCGGCTACCTGCCGAGCCGCGAAGATGTTTACGTCTCGCAGACCCAAATCCGCCGCTTCGATATGATGAACGGCGATTACGTCACCGGCCAGGTCCGCCCGCCGAAAGAAGGGGAAAAATATTACAGCCTGCTGAAGATCGAAGCGATCAACGGAGTTAACCCGGAAACGGCCCGCGACCGGGTGCCGTTCGAGCACCTCACCCCGATCTTCCCGAACGAACGGTTCACCTTGGAATACGCCGGCGCCTCGATCACTTCCCGCCTGATCGACATGATCGCCCCGATCGGCAAAGGCCAGCGCGCCCTGATCGTTTCGCCGCCGAAAGCCGGTAAAACGACCGTCCTGAAAAATATCGCCAACAGTATCACCGCCAATTTCCCGGAAGCGCTGATCAAAGTCCTCCTGGTCGACGAGCGGCCGGAAGAGGTCACCGACATGCAGCGTTCCGTTGTCGGGGAAGTCGTCGCTTCAACTTTCGACGAACCGCCGGAGGACCACATCCGGATCGCCGAACTTCTTTTAGAATCATGCAAACGGCAGGTCGAAGAAGGCAAGGATGTCGTCATCCTGCTCGACTCGATTACCCGTCTGGCCCGCGCTTACAACCTGGTCACCCCGCCATCCGGCCGAACCCTCTCCGGCGGTCTTGACCCGGCCTGTCTCCACCGGCCAAAGCGCTTTTTCGGCGCCGCTAGAAACATTGAAGAAGGCGGCAGTTTGACGATCATCGCCACCGCTCTGGTCGATACCGGTTCCCGGATGGACGATATCATTTATGAAGAGTTTAAAGGGACCGGCAACCTGGAGCTTCACCTTAACCGGAAACTCGCTGAACGAAGGGTCTTCCCGGCGATCGACATCCGGCTCTCCGGCACCCGCCGCGAAGAGCTGTTGATGGACGAAAAGGACCTCAAGACGATGTGGCTGCTGCGCAAAGTAATGGACAGCTACGAGACGGTCGAAGCGACCGAACAGTTGATCGAGCGCTTGAAGGAATTCAAGACCAACAAGCAGTTCTACGAATCGGCGGGGGCCAAGAAGTAAGAGCTTGACCCTACCTGGGACGTGGGCTACTATAGCTTTATGTTCACGGTAGAGGAAATAATCAGGCTTATCCCCGACGCCCGGATCGAAGGTCCTGGCCTGCGGTTTTCCGCCATTTCCACCGATTCCCGCAAAACCGCGCCGGGCGAATTGTTCATCCCGCTTAAGGGAGACAAATTCGACGGCGCTAAATTTATTCCGGAGGTCATAAAACGCGGCGCCTCCGCTCTCTTCATCAAAGACGGCCTGAAAGCGCTGCAAATCCTGGCCGCTTATCACCGGAACAAATTTAAAATCACTTTTATCGGCGTGACCGGCTCCTGCGGCAAGACCACGACCAAAGAGATGCTCGCTTCGATCCTTGGCCAGGAAAAACGGGTCCTCAAAAACGAAGGGAACCTCAACAACGAGATCGGCGTCCCCCTCACCCTCCTTAAATTAACGAAACAGCACCAGGTTGCGGTCATTGAAATGGGAATGCAGGGACTTGGCGAGATCAGGGAACTGGCGGCGATCGTCCGGCCAAAGATCTCGATCGTGACCAACATCGGCGAATCCCACCTGGAATACCTCAAGACCAAAAGAAACGTCGCCAAAGCCAAGGCGGAGATCTTCGCCTTCTTGGGCAAAAACGATTACGCCATCATCAATCAAGACGACGAGTTCTTTGAGCATTTAAAAGAAAAGGTCAAAAAACAAGGGGCGAAAGTCGTCACCTTCGGCATCCTGGAAAAAGCCAACGTCGGCACGGATGAATTAAAAGGGATCGAACTCCCCGTCCCCGGCGACCATAACATTTACAACGCCCTGGCGGCGATCGCGGCGGCCAAGGTCCTGAAAGTCAAACGAAGCTCGATCGTTAAAGGACTATCGACCGTCCCGCTTTCCAGCCGGCGGATGCACGTCTTCAATCTCACTAATGGGACCAAAATTATTGATGACACTTACAACGCCAATCCCCAATCGCTGGCGGCGGCCCTTAAAACTATCGGCGGGATGAACGGCCGTAAGATCGCCGTTTTGGGGAACATGCTCGAACTGGGCAAGGCGACGAAGTCGGCCCACATCCAGGCGCTGAAGCTGGCCCGCGACCTGAAGATCGACTTTGTTTTCACTTTCGGAGAGTTCTGGCCCCGCTCCGGGAGCAATTTCCGAAACAAGAAACTCCTGATAAAAAAACTGAAGAATTTAATCCGGCCCCGTGATATAATTTTAGTGAAAGGTTCGCGCGGCACGCGCATGGAAGAAGTCGTCGAAGTAATAAACTAGATCATGCCTGGGTGGTGGAAATGGCATACACGTACGCTTGAGGTGCGTATGTCGAAAGACTTAAGGGTTCGACTCCCTTCCCAGGCATTTTCTTGACTTATGCAAGCTTTTTACTTATGATTACGACTAAATGTTTGGGGGAGGAGCTATGACTATCCACTTATCGCAAATTGACGCCGCCGAACCGTTGGCGACGAACGCCGCCTCCATCAGTCAACAAAACTCCGACGATTCCTTCGAAGAAAAATTAAAATACGAACAAGCCCGGCTTGGTTTACTTTATTCTCCTTTCGCGCAAATGCCCGGCCTGTTCGGTTATCTTCCCGCCAGCGACACCGGCTGGAGTGCTTCGATCTTTTCCGATAATCAAAACAATCAAGTTGAGAGTTCGGCCGCGTATCAGCCGGCCTCGACTTCAACCCAAGCGGCTCTGACCGCCCAGCAAATGGTCAAGGCGCAAGCACAAAGTGAAGCGGCCCCGCTCCCCGGTTTTAGCCAACAAGCGACCCAGTCATTGCAAGACCTTCTGCTTAAGACCAATTGGCTGGTCCCGAACCTGGAAGGAAGCCAACAGTTCTACCAATCGTTCCTCGCCGGCAAACTCCAGCCCAGCCTCGACCTGCAATCGCTGGTCGACCAGATCGCCGACCAGTTGGAAATAGTTAAAGGAAAAGGGAAGACCGAACTCTCCCTGACCTTAAAACCGGCCGAACTCGGCAACATTCTCCTGACCCTGACCTATCATCAGGGGCTGATCTCGGTTTCGATCATGGCCCAGCCGGAAGCAAAAAAACTGATCGACGAAAGTCTGGAAGATCTGGAAGCGGCGTTGAAAAAGGCCCATATTAACTTTGACGAAATTAAAATCAAGGAGGCGGCACATGGGCGGAATGTTTGATATCATCACTTCGGCCAAAGGGGCGATCGGCGCGTATAACGAAGCGCTCCGGATCCACTCTCTCAATATCGCCAACATGCAGGTCCCCGGTTATAAACAGCTCTCGACCTCCTTTCAATCGGTGTTTGAACAAGTCTTGAGCCGCGGCACGGAAGCCCAGGGGAACATCGGCGGCACCAACCCCAAACAGCTTGGCCAGGGAGTGACCTTAAGCGGCGTAACGGTTAACTTCTCCAAGGGGGAAACGACCGAAGGGACAAACCTCTCCCTGGCGATCGACCAGGAAGAAGGAATGTTTATTATTTCACCGGATGGAGGGAAACGGATGCTCTATACCAGGAGCGGCGATTTTAAACTTGATTCCAACCGGAATCTGACCTCCAACGGCATGCAGGTCTACGGCTTGGACTCCGGCGGCAGAGTCGTCCCCATCGCCGGGCTCCCCAGCGGCAACGTTGATGATTATGAATGGAAACAGGACGGGTACCTCTATTACCAGGGAACCAGCACCGGTTATCAGATCGCCCTGACTTATTTCGCCAATCCAGGCGGCCTGGCCCAAGCGCAAGGGACCGCGTTTGAACAAACGTTGGCTTCCGGCGATGCCGCGATCCCGACCGGACCCGGCGGCGTCGTGGGTTCGGTCACCCCGAAACAAGTCGAGCAATCAAACGTCTTTTATCTGGCGGAGACCATCGATACGCTGGAGATCCAGCGGGCCATGAGCGGCAACCTGAACATGGTCAAAATGGCGTCCGATGTCATCAACAGTTTTATACAGAAGTTAGGATAAGGAGTTAATGGCAGAAAGAACGCCGGAAATTAGTTCGCAAAAGATCACGATCAAGCTGCCGCCGGCGATCGGCGATTGGACTACCTACCGGCCGGCCAAAACGATCGGCAAAAAAGTTAAGACCGGTTTGTTTGGTTTTGACCGTTTAGCCAAAGAAGAACTGGACCAATTTCTCAAGGTCCATTATCATTGCCTGCAGGAGCTGTTCCAGAAGCTGCGGCGCGAACTCGGGCTCGGGATCGAATTTTACGCCTGCTCCGCCGAACAAACGACCTATCTCAACTTTCTGCGGACCTTGACCGGACACGTCGCCCAGCTGGCCCTGAAAATTCCCGGGATCCACGAGGCCGGCCAGTTGATCGTCGATCTTAACGTCGCCAATTCGCTAATCAACCACGCGCTCGGCAGCCGCGACCTGGATCCCTTGAACCGCGGTTTAACCGAAGCCGAAGGGGAAGTCCTCAAAACGACCCTCGCCCACTATCTGCCGCTTTACGTCTCCGCGTTCGGCGGGGTTTTCGATGAACCGCAAATCAATCTGCTAAGTTCGCCGGACATCATCTTGGATTCGGCGATCAATCCGTCTTCGACCTTTATTTGTTTTTCAGCCGACGTCTCGTTCAATGATAACCCAACCGGCCGGATCATTTTCGGTTACCAGGCGCCGACCGCGAAACAATTGGTCAAGCTTTACGAAAGTCAGGATTACCAGAAACCCTTGAATATCGAACGACTGCCGAACGCGATCCTGCGCAAGATCAGCGTTCCGCTCTCCGCCACGCTCGGGTCGACGACCCTTTCGCCCGACGAGATCAATTCGCTAGAACCCGGCGATGTTATCGCCCTCGACACTTCGATCAAGTCGCCGATCGTCCTGCAGCTCGGCGAGCATCTGCGGCTCCTCTCCCAGGCCGGGCACGTCAAAGCAAAGAACGCCATCCGCCTGGTTGGCTTTGAAGAAGACGAAGTAGTGATCATGCCGCCGCTCGCTCTGTCTAAAGAAGAAGAAAAAATGGCCGAAGAACCGGCGGAAGAACCGTCAGAAGTACCGGCCGAAGAGCCGGCGGCCGCCGAAGAATCAGCGGTCGAAGTCCCCGAGACGAACTCGGAAGATGAATTTAATTTAAGCGACGAAGATCTTAAAGAAAGTTTCGCTGAAGAAGAACTGGAAGATCTGGGTAGCCAAGCGAACGAATTTAATGATAATATAAAATAAAGGGGGAACGGCGATGGACTTAAAGAACGTCAAATTCCAAGAACTTAGCGAGACCAAAGGTGAACGCTTCGAGTCGCGCGTCATGGGCGATATTCCGATCAAGGTCACGGTGGAGCTGGGGAACGCCGAACTCTCCCTAAAAGAGATCCTCGAACTTGCCGAAGGCTCGATCATCGAATTGAACCGCCTGGCGGGTGAACCGCTCGACTTAAAAGTCGGCGGACAATTGATCGCGCAGGGGGAAGTCGTCGCGGTTGACGATTACTACGGCCTCCGGATCACGAACGTGGTGATGAAATGACGGTTGAGCCGCTGGTTTTGCACAGCTCCCCGATCGTCACCATCGGTTACGTTATGCAGGTCTTTCTGTCGCTGGGCATTGTTATCGCGATTATTTATGTGACGGCCAAGTTCGTCCTCCCCCGTTTTAAGATCTCGACCCCGGGAACAATGATCAAGGTCCTCGACCGGGTCATTTTGGAGCCGCAGGTCACCGCCTATGTCCTGAAGGCCGGGGAAAAATCGTACTTAATTGTTATCAGCAACAAGCAGATCGAAAAGATCGACACGATCGAAGGGAAATTATCGGCATAAAATGAAGTTCTTAAAGAACAGAGCCTGGCTTGTCGTTTGCGCGCTGATCCTGTTTGGCACTCTTCCGGCGCTGGCCCAGACTAGGCCGGCGGTCAATTTGGACCTCCGCCAGATCATGGCCGCGCCGCAATTCAGCAACAGCGTTCAGTTGATCATCGCCCTATCGATGATCTCGCTGGTCCCCTTTTTCCTGATCTCCGTGACCGCCTTTTTGCGCATTATCATCGTTTTCTCGCTTCTCCGGACCGCGATCGGGACCCAGCAGATCCCGCCGAACACGGTGGTCATCTCGCTCGCTCTCTTCATGACCGTTTTTGTCATGTCGCCGGTCTGGCAGGAGGTCAACACAAAAGCTTTGACCCCCTATAATGAGGGGAAGATCTCAATGCCCAAAGCGGTCGAGATCGGCATGAAACCGCTTAACCAGTTCATGCTCCGGCAGACCAGAGAAAAAGATCTCGCTCTTTTTGTCCAGTTCGCCAAGATCCCGATCCCCAAAACTCCGGAACAGGTCCCAAGTTACGTCCTGATCCCGGCTTTTATGATCTCGGAACTGAAAACGGCGTTCCAAATCGGTTTTTTGCTCTTTATTCCGTTTATCATCATCGATCTGGTCGTCTCCAACATTCTCCTTTCTCTCGGGATGTTTATGCTTTCCCCGGTCATGATCTCCCTGCCGTTTAAGATCCTGCTCTTTGTTCTGGTCGACGGCTGGGGACTGATCATCCGCGGACTGCTGATGAGTTTTAGATGAGCCAGGATTTCGTTACTCAAATAATTTATCAGGCGGTCAATGTCTGCCTCCTGGTCTCAATGCCGGCGATCGGCATCGGTCTTTTGGTCGGCTTTATGATCAGTCTTTTCCAGGCGGTCACCCAGATCCAGGAACAAACGCTGACCTTCGTGCCGAAAGTTATCGCGGTGCTGCTGATGATCGTCTTTACTTCCCCGTGGATGATCTCCATGATGATCGATTTTACCGTCACGCTCTGGAGCGCCATCCCGAACATGGTCCAATGATCATTCCGCTGGATCTGGTCATCGCTTTCTTCCTGATTTTCGGCCGGATCACCGGGATCTTTATCCAGGCGCCGGTCTTAAGCGCCCGCAGTTTCCCGACTTTCGGCAAAAACGCTTTTATCGTCTGGCTTTCTTTCGTCCTGCTTTTTATCGTGCCGGTCAACCCTGAATTACCGACGACCATTCTCGGTTTTGTCATCGCGTTGGGCCTGGAAGTCGCGGTTGGCTTTACGATCGGTTTTGTCTGCAATCTTCTCTTCCTCGCGATCCAGTCGGCCGGCGAACTGATCGACACTCAGATGGGATTGTCGGTCGCTTCCTCGCTCGATCCGGTCTTCGGCGCCCAGATCTCGGTGATCGGCCGCCTGACCTTCATGCTGGCGCTCACCGTTTTCCTGATCTTTGACGGGCACCACATGATCCTTTCGGCCCTGAACCAAAGTTTTACGGTCATTCCAGCCGGCAAAGCGCCTAATTTTGCCGGCCCGGACCTGATGATGCAAATGATGTCGCTGGGGAGCGCCCTCTGGCTGACCGCGGTCAAATTGGCGACGCCGATAATTTTAATGATCTTCCTGACCGATTTTGCTTTCGGGATCGTCTCCCGGGTCGCCCCGCAGGTCAACGTTTTCCAGCTCGGCTTCCAGCTGAAGCCGGTCGTCGGGCTCTTCGGCCTTTCCCTAACCGCCCCTTTCCTGGTAAGATATATCTCGAAGCTGATCGAAACTATCGGAGAAGAACTCATCAAACTACTGCAATTCATAAAGTGAGCTAACCATGGGTGAAGGCGGAGATAAAACAGAAGAACCGACCCCCCATCGCCTGCGCGAGGCGAGGGAAAAAGGGCAAGTCGCCAAAAGCAAGGAAGTAACGACTGCGATCCTGCTTCTATTGTCCTATTACGTCCTTCGATATCTGGGCGAGTTCATGTACAAAAATTTGGCCGAGTT
The DNA here is from genome assembly GCA_041661965.1 of Candidatus Margulisiibacteriota bacterium. Taxonomy (NCBI): domain Bacteria; kingdom Bacillati; phylum Candidatus Margulisiibacteriota; species Candidatus Margulisiibacteriota bacterium. The sequence goes on along the minus strand of JBAZTH010000003.1, from coordinate 447,820 downwards.
CACCCAGGCGATTCTCCAATTGATCCCGGAAACCAAAGAGTTCAACATGGGCTTTGCCGGCTACGTCCTCCTTCTTGGCCTGCGGGCCTTCGCCTTCGTCCTGGGACCGGTCTTCGCCATTACATTTATCGGCGCTTTCATCGCCGAAGTCATGCAGACCGGTTTTCTCTTCTCCAGTGAAGCCCTCACGCCAAAGCTCGAAAAACTTAATCCTTTGGAAGGTTTCAAAAAAATGTTCGGTATTCAAGGACTGGTCGAACTGGCTAAATCGATCCTGAAGATCGTGGTCGTCGCATACATCGCCTGGACCGCCATGAAAGACGATATTCCATTTATCATCGTGCTAATGGAGGCCCATCCCTGGCAAGCCCTTCTTTTGGCCGGTGAGATCGCTTACCGGATCGCCATTCGAGTCGGCATCTTTTATATCTTGATCGCCATCGCCGATTACTTTTATCGCCGCTGGGAATATATGCGCAACCTGAAAATGACCAAGCAGGAGATCAAGGAGGAATATAAGCGGCTCGAAGGGGACCCGCAGGTTAAACAGCGGATCCGCGACTTGCAGCGCCAAACGGCCCACCAACGAATGATGGGCTCGGTCCCGCAAGCGGACGTGGTCGTCACCAACCCGACCCATTTGGCCATCGCTTTAAAATACGACACCTCCAGGATGAAAGCGCCGGTCCTGCTGGCCAAGGGGGAACGGAAGAACGCCGAAGAGATCCGCAACATCGCCGAAGCCCACGAGATCCCGATCGTGGAAAACGTCGAACTCGCCCGCTCTCTTTATAAGACGGTGAAGGTCAATCAGGAGATCCCGGCCGAACTCTACCAGGCGGTCGCCGAGGTCTTAGCTCACGTCTACAAGATCAAGCGGGAACGCAAAGAACGCCGTAAAGCCTCTATTGCCCTCATGCCGCGATAGGTATATAATCGACAGCAATGGCAGCGCCAAGTTTTAGCGTCAAGGACGTAAGAAATCTCTTTTCCCTGAACGATTTCCTGCTGGCGGGAGCGATTGTCGTCACTCTGGCCATGATGCTCCTTCCTCTGCCGCCTTTCATCGTTGATATTCTCTTTACTTTCAGCATCGCGTTCGCCCTGGTGATCCTTTTGGTCGCCATGTACCTGAAGGAGCCGCTGGAAATGGCCTCCTTTCCGTCGGTCCTCCTGATCATTACCGTCTTTCGACTTGGGTTGAACATTTCCGCCACCCGGTTGATCCTAACCCAGGCCTATGCCGGCCAGGTCGTCCAGGCGTTCGGTAATTTTGTGGTCGGGGGAAACTACATCGTCGGGGTGATTATCTTCGCGATCATCACCATCGTCCAGTTCGTCGTTATTACCAAGGGTTCGGAACGCGTGGCCGAAGTCGCCGCCCGTTTCACCCTGGACGCCATGCCCGGTAAACAGATGTCGATCGACGCCGACCTGAACGCCGGCCTGATCGACGCGACCGAGGCCCGCAACCGCCGCCGCAAGATCGAACGCGAAGCGACCTTCTTTGGCAGCATGGACGGTTCCAACAAATTCGTCCGCGGCGATTCGATCGCCGGCATCATCATCGTTTTGGTCAACATTCTGGCCGGAATCCTGGTCGGCTGGCTTAATCTCGGGATGAGCATTATGGATGCCCTGGCCACCTACGCGCTGTTGACCGTCGGGGCCGGGCTGGTCATTCAGGTCAGCGCTCTTTTGATCTCGATCGCCACCGGTCTGATCATCACCAAATCGGCCTCGGAAATGAGCCTGGGGAACGATGTTGCTGTCCAGTTCTTCGGCCAGCCGCGGGCCTTTGCTTTCGTCACCATTATCCTGGGGCTCTTCGCTATTGTCCCGGGAATGCCGAGCGTCCCTTTCATGTCGATGGCCCTCGCCTCTGGGCTCTTCGCTCTCGTCCTGCTGCAGCGACAGGGCGCTAAAGAATCAGCCCAGGTCGTGACCGAAGAAGTCTCGGCCAAAGACGTCCTGAAAAAACCGGAAAGCATTTTGGGAACACTCGGCCTTGATCCCCTGTCGCTTAAGACCGGCCGCAATCTGATCCCGCTAATCGATCCGACCCAGCGCGGCCCGCTCCTGGAGCGGATCACCCTCATCCGCTACAATATCGGCCAGGACCTCGGCTTTGTCATTCCCGGCGTCCGGGTCATGGACGATTTGAGTTTGCCGCCTAATCAATATGTGGTCGAGATCAGGGGAACGAAAGTCTCGATCGGCGAAGCCTTCCTCGGCAACCACCGGGTCGACCTGCCGCTGGCGCAGATCAAAGCCCGCAAGCTGACCGGCACCGAATCGCATGACCCGCTTAATAACGACCTTGTGACCTGGGTGCCGGATGAAAACCTCCCCGAGCTCCAGAAGCTCGGTCTGCCGGCCAAGCCGCCGGTCGACGTCATCTCCGACCACTTCTCGGAGATCATCAAGCGCTACGCCGACGAGATCATGACCCGCCAGAACGTCCAATCGCTGATCGAACTGGTGAAAAACACCAACGCGGCGATCGTCCGCGAACTGATCCCCGACCTCCTCTCGCTCGGCCAGGTCCACAAGGTCCTCCAGCTCCTGGTCCGCGAACGGGTTTCGATCCGCGATCTCTCGACCATCCTGGAACGTCTGGCCGATTACGCCCATCTTTCGCGCGACATCAACATCCTGGCCGAATACGTCCGCCAGTCGCTCGCCCGGCAAATTTGCGAAGCCTACACCGATAAGGACGGGATCATTACCGTCGTCACGATCGACCCGACCCTGGAAGAAACGCTGGTCGGCGCGATCCACCAATCGGAATACGGCTCCTTCCTGGCGGTCGACCCGACGGTCGGCGAGCGGGTCCTGGTCCAGATCTCCAACCACATGAACAACTTCAAACGGCTTAAGCTTAAGTCGGTCATTCTTTGCTCGCCGAGACTGCGCCCTCACTTTAAACGGTTTATCGAACGGAGCTTCCCCGACGTCGCCGTCCTCTCCTACAACGAGATCGTTCCGCAGGTCAAGGTCCAGTCGATCGGCATGATCTCCATCGAATAGTAGTAGTTTACATTTGCCGACCCGTTCGCTATAATAGACGTGGCAATGACCATTCGAAGAGTTGAAACCAGTAAATTAGGCAAGGTCGGACGAGCCGCGCCCAGCGCCCCGCCGGCCGGACTTCCTCCCATTCTGCGCGCCTCCTGGGAATTTTTAAAAGACACCGCCAACCGCTTCGCCAAGCAAGGACGGGAAGAGAAAGCCGCCGAACGTGAAGAAGCCTACGTAAAGGAAGTAATCAAAAAATTCCGATGATCAGCCGTAAAGAAATTGAAGATCGGATCGTTAACATCCTGCGCGAGCAATTCCTCAAATACAGCGATGAAACCCTGGAAAAATACGCCGATAAGATCAAGGCGTTGGTCCGCTGGTATGTTTCGACCCTTCCCCGGCACGTCGCCAAAGCCGAAGCGGACGATCTGGAACAAGAGGCCAAGATCGCCTTTCTCGATTGCATCAAGACTTGGGACCCGCGCAAGGGCGAGCTCTGGACCTACGTCTCCGTCCGCCTCAAGGGATCGATGCAGGATTACCTCCGTAAACGAGGCAACGACCCGGTCGTCGGCATGTACGAGTTCATAACTTCCGCGGCCAATGTTTATATGGCCTTCAACAGCAAACAGATCGCCCAGGAAGACGTCGACAAAGATATGCATCTTGATACCGCGATGAAAGACCTCTCTACCAAAGAAAAGACCGTTATCGATCAGTATTACCGCCAAGATAAGACTTTCAAGGAGATCGGCAGGGAGATCGGACTTTCCGAATCGCAGGTTTCCCGGATCTGCAAAGACGCCACGATCAAGCTGAAAGAACACATGAGTTCGCCAGGAGAAACGCCGGCTTAACCGGGTAAATGTTTTTTGATCAAATCAAGCAATCTCTCCGGTTCAAACGGTTTAGCCAAATAAGCGGCCGCGCCTATCTCCCGGCCTTCTTTGCCAAGATCGTCGGCCCTGATCGAAACAATGATCACCGGTATATGCTTGGTCGAGTCCGCGCTTTTTAATCTCCGGCAGACTTCCAGTCCGTCCATCTCCGGCATCATCACGTCCAGCAGGATCAAATCGGCAGCGGCCGCTTTTTGCAGTCCCTCTTTCCCGCAATAAGCGATCTCGACCTCGTAGCCTTGCATCTTCAGCATCAGATTGATCATCTCGACGGTCGGCTGGTAATCCTCAATTAATAATATTTTTTTCATTTGTTTCCTCCAACCGGCAGATTTATAATAATCGCTGTTCCCCAGCCGATCCCTTTTGATTCCGCCCGGATCTTGCCGCCATGCGCCTCGACTATCGCCCGGGAGATCGCGAGCCCCAAACCGACCCCGCCGGTCGCCCGGGAATATGAATTATCAATTTGAAAAAACCGCTCAAAGATCTTCTCCAAATACTGCGCTTCGATCCCGATCCCATTATCGATCACCCGCAATTCGACTCCGTTCTCGACGTTTTGGCCGACGATCGAGATCTTGCCGCCGTTCGGGGTAAAATTGATCGCGTTCCCAATAACATTGGTCAAGAGCCGGTGGAGTTTGCTCCGATCGCCGATGATCGTATTGAAATCATCCGGGACAACAAGTTCCAGAGTTTGCTCTTTCAGCGCGCATTGCGGCTTCACGATCAGCGCGAATTCATCAAGCATGCGCCTCATCGAAATCGGTTCGGTGTTCAGTTCCAGCCGCCGGCCGCTCTCTAATTTAGCCAAATCAAGAATGCTGTCGATCAACAACGATAAATGATCGCTTTCCCGCTGGATGGAAGTAACGGCGTTCGCCTGCGGTTCGGATAATTGGCCGAGCTGCCCGTCAAGGAGCATGGAAGAAAAACCCTTGATCGGGGTCAGCGGCGTCCGAAGCTCGTGCGACATGACCGTCATAAAGCGATTTTTCATCCGATCGACTTCCTTTAAGTTCCCAATCGCCAGCGCCAATTCCTCGGATTTATTTTTGGCGTCATCCCTGGCTTCGGTCGTGTCTTCCAGAATGCTCAACATCCGTTCTTTGGTCTTGGTCAGTTCCTCGATCATTACCTGCTGTTTTTTAAGCAAGGACTCCTCTTTACGAGCGTCAATAAACAGGAAGATCTCGCCGATCTTCTCGCCGGAAACATCCTTGACCTCGGCCGCTTCGACGTTGACCGGCATCGGCTCCCCGGTTTTCGTTAAAAGCAAAGCTTTCTTTTGGCTGAACGTCCCGACTCTCGCCAGTTCAAGATGCAGCTCCTCGTGATTTTTTTGATCGGCATGGAGGATCGAACAATCCTGCCCGATAATCTCATCGCGCGAGTAGCCGAGGTTCCTAAGAAGGCTGTGATTGGCCAGTCGGATCTTTCGCGCGACATCGGCGAACAGCAATAAACCGGGGATCATATTCAGGATGTCGTTGGCAAGATTGGCCGGCGTCACGTTCAACAGGCCATAGCGGGTAATCGCGTAGGCAAAGACCAGCACATAGAGCGTGGAAATAAACGGTGCCGTGCTTTGAACAAAAACCCCAAGCGTCGGCAAAAAACCATCCAGCAAGGCGCCGACCAGGAGCCCTATAATAAGGGCCGCCAGGATAGTTTGGCTCTGTCTCTTTTCCCGTTTACTTTTTGTTTCCCGCCAGGCTCTAGTCAATAAATAGATCGGGATCAAGACCATGACGATGGAACAAAGCACAAATACCCAGTACCAGCGGCCGAACAAGTCGGAGTAGCCGTAAGCGGTCATAACCGGAATTTTATAAAACCAATCCGTCGTAAAGTTCAAATAATTAACCGACGCGGCGGCAAGCGTTATCACGAAAAGGCCCGCTCGGTAATATTTGTCGCGGTCCAACTTCGCCACGATCAGGCAAAACTGAACAAAGAACAACAAAAATAAGATCCAAAAGACGACCGCAAATCTCGTGTGCAGAAAAGCCACCGTCATGGACGCCGCGGTCATCATTAAAGCGTTAAATAGGTTAAAAAATCCGATCATCATGGCATAGCCGAAAAAGGCCTGGCAAAGTTTATCCTTAGGATTGCGGGCAATTATAACGATCGCGCTGGAAGCGGCCAAAAACGCGCCCAAAAAATCAAGTACGGCAAAACTATAGTTCATTTCATCAGTTGTTCCTTAAGCTTTTTAACTTCCTGCTTCAGCTCGATGATCCGATCTTCGCGCTCCATGGCAACCTTATTGAACCGTTCAAGTTCACTAACCTTCTTCGAAAAGTCATTGTCCGCTCTTTTTTGCCCGGTAATATCTTTAACGACCGAGAGAACGCAAGGCTCTCCCTGGAGATTGAAGGTCCGGGCCGAGTCCAAGCACGGCACCAAGGTCCCATCTTTGCGGCGAAGCGTTATTTCAAGGTCGTTAACTTCGCCGGATTCTTTCAATAACGCGATAAATTTTGCCCGCTCGGCCGCATCCGCCCAGATCGAAAGTTCGGCGGTGGTCTTGCCGACGGTCTCATCGCGCGCGTAACCCAGCAACCGCGAATAACCGTTGTTGACGTCCAGGATCTGTCCGTCGCTTAAACGGGTGATGCTCATCAAATCGGGGGACGCCTTAAAAGCGGCGGAGAACTTCTCTTCGGATTGACGCACCGCTTCTTCGGCCATTTTGCGCTCCGTAATGTCGACATTGTAGCCAAACCAAATGATGCTGCCGTCATTTTGCCTTTCCGGGACCGATCGAGCCAACATCCAGCGGATCGGTTGTCCTGGCAGCTGAACCCGATATTCGCATTGCCAGGGCGTTAATTTATCGGCGGAATCTTCAATGGATTGAATGACCCTTTCCTTATCTTCAAGATAAAGGGCTTTGATTATGAGTGAAAAATCATGGCGCACGTCTTGCGGGGAACAGCCGAAAATGCCGCGGATCGCTTCGCTGGCGAAGGGAACGGTATAAGTTCCGTCCGGTTTTCTTAAGAATTGATAGACCATCCCGGGAATTTGGGCAAAAACTTTATCTAAGGAAATTTTATCTTGAATTCCAACTACAGGGTCCTGGTTGCCAGTCATTTTTCACCTCTGATGGGCCTCTTAGAGAATTTTAGACTGCTATTGAGGATAGTCAAGCGGAAAAAAGCAAAGGAACTAAAGTGCTTAGGCAAAAGTGAATTCCCTCAATGCGCGCTACTGGGATCGAACCAGTGACCCCTTGCCTGTCAAGCAAGTACTCTAACCAGCTGAGCTAAGCGCGCATTAAAGGAACCGGCCGGGCACGTCCCCGACCATAAATATTATATCATAAGATAAGGCGGCATCCAGATTTGAACTGGAGTAAACGGTTTTGCAGACCGCTGCCTAACCACTCGGCCATGCCGCCGTCAGGACAAAAAAAATAGCGGGAGACGGGGTTCGAACCCGCGACCTTCTGCTTGGGAAGCAGAAGCTCTACCAGCTGAGCTACTCCCGCATGGTAAGACATTCTACAATAAAATCGTCGCAAGTAAAAGCCCTCTCCGCCTGACGACAGAGAGGGCCTTTTATTCTACAGGTAGAAATAGCCGTAGACGCAACCGGTCAGAAGCGCAATGGTCGTCCCCCCGTTGTTGGAAACGGAAGTGAACGAAATGGGATTGATATCAACCCCGACCACAAAATTATTGGTCACATTGGCTTCCGCTCCATATATTGCCTTTATGACAAAAGCAGAAACCGAGTTCGGCAAACTAAAATAAGCCAGGGAGGCTCCGGCATGGGTCGGCCGCTCGCCGGCAGTAAGGTTGAAGGTCATTTTCCCGCCCACTCCGAAAGTCGAGGCGGAATTATTGTTTTGGGTTTGATTCTGGTACATCAGACCGATCGAAGTGTTAAAAGTATCCCCGGCAAAACGAAGCACTGACATTCCATCGTCATAACCGATCCCCAGCTTCATTCCCGATTGCTGGATCGTCTTCGTCGCCGCGAAAGAAGCCGAAGCCAATAAAAGCGCAACCAAGAAGCAAACTAACTTTTTCATCTTTTTTCCTCCTTATTTACCCTTAAAGATCCCGTAAAAGAAATCGGCCGCCATATCCTTGCAGCCCAGGCCAAAAGCGATCGCCGCGGCTAAGCCGACTGCGCCAATGATCACCCCAAGCTGCGGCATAAAGGCTTCCCGTCTCACGCCAAACTGTTCCAACACCACCAGGAAAGCGATCAGCACGACCAGATAAAACACAACCTTCGAGATCGTCCGGGCGCTCTCGATCCCAAAATTTGCCGCCAGGACCCGGACAATGCCCGACACCAGGGAGGCAAACAAAACCCCAACCCCGAGAATTATCGAAGCTAAAAAGACCAACCCGACAAAAGAGATGAAACGGGTCAAGACCGGACCGATCGCCAACTGAAAATTTTCAGCGACGGCGATCGTACCGATAAAAATGACCGCCCAGTAAAGGCCGCTGGAAAGCAACTCCGCGGGAGTTTGTTTGACCCCCCCCTTCTCCAGGATCTGCTTGAAGCCTAATTTTCCGGCCAATTCGTCAAACTTTACGACTTTAAAGATGGCCGATAAGCCGGTCACCGAAAGCTTCGCGGCAATAAAGACCAGTAAAAAAAGAAGCAGAGCAAAGATTAAATTAAAAATAACCGGAGCGGACAACTGCCAGGCAGTAGCGATCGCGGTCAGCAGGTTCCCCATTATCATTCTCCTTATTATTACGCTTTCAACATCGCCAGGAACAAAGAAAACAACATAAAGGCCCCGGCCAAACCCCAGGTCAAACGGTCAAGCCCCTCTTCCATTCCTTTTGGGGTGCCGAAAAGACGGGCCGAACCGCCGATCCCGCCCAAGCCTTCCCCTTTCGCGGTATGGAGCAATACGGCTATCACCAGCAACGCGCCGGACAGGATCTGTAAGAAAATCAATAAACCTACCATGAATACCTCACTTTTTTTAATTCAAATGGAGGTGAGCGGGATCGAACCGCTGGCCTCAGCGTTGCGAACGCTGCGCTCTCCCAACTGAGCTACACCCCCAAGGACCGCTTCGCGGCAAATCCTAAAGACTAAACAACGAAACTCTAAACTACTTGTCTTGCAGACAAGCAATGCCGGGGAGCGTTTTCCCTTCGACAAATTCGAGGGAGGCGCCGCCGCCGGTCGAGATATGGGTCATCTTATCGGCCAATTTGGCCTTTTCGACCGCCGCGACCGAGTCACCGCCGCCAATAACCGAGATCGCGCCGTTTTGTTCGGTCGCGACCGCCACCATTTTGGCAATCGAGAGGGTCCCATTGGCAAATTTATCGAACTCAAAGACCCCTAACGGACCGTTCCAGAAAATTGTCTTCGCTTTCTTAACGGCGTGGCTGAACTTGGTGATCGTTTCCGGCCCGATATCCATCCCCTGCCAATTATCGGGAATACCGGCCCTCGTGACCAACTGTGAATTCGCGTTGGCGTCGTACTTATCGGCGACGATGTGATCGATGGGAAGCATGATCGGCACGCCAAGATCGATCGCTTTTTTAAGGACGTCTCTGGCCAGTCCGACCTTATCTTCTTCCACCAGGGAATTGCCGACGCTGATCCCGCGAGCTTTAAAGAAAGTGTAAGCCATACCGCCGCCAATGATCAAAGTATCAACTTTGGGCAGGAGATTGGTTATGACGTCGATCTTCCCTGAAATCTTCGCCCCGCCCAGGATCGCCACGAACGGATGGCCGGGATTTTCGAGCAATTTCCCCAGGAATTTGATCTCCTTCTCCATCAGGTAACCGGCGTACCCCTTTAGATACTTGGTCACCCCTTCGGTCGAGGCATGCGCCCGATGAGCGGTGCCAAAGGCGTCATCAACGTAAACATCGGCCAGCGCGGCTAGTTTTTTGGCGAACGCGGGGTCGTTTTTTTCCTCTTCCTTATAGAAACGGACGTTTTCCAGGAGAAGAATGTCGCCATCCTTAAGAGCGGAGACAGCCGCTTCGACTTCCGGCCCAATGCAGTCTTTGACATAACCGATGTTCTTACCCATCAACTGGGAAAGCATTTTTGCGATCGGCCCCAGCCGAAACTTATCATCCGGTCCGGCTTTCGGCCGGCCAAGGTGGGACACCAGGATCACGCGTCCCCCTTTATCGGAAAGATACTTAATGGTCGGGATCGCGCCGCGGATCCTGGTATCGTCGGTAATGTTCTGCTTCTCATCCTGCGGAACATTGAAATCGACGCGGACCAGGACTTTTTTCCCTTTAAGTTCCTTTATATCCTCAATTGTCTTCTTGGCCATGGCTGCTCCTTACTTTTTGGCGGCAATCATTTTAACCAGGTCGACGACGCGGCAGGAATAACCCCATTCGTTGTCGTACCAGGAAACGATCTTGAAGAAGCGCTTTTCCCCCTTCAGATTGTTCTGAAGCGTGGCCAGCGAATCATAGATCGAGGAGCGATTGTCATGAATAAAGTCGGTGGAGACCACTTCTTCGTCGGCGACGCCAAGGATCCCCTTCAGGTAGGTCTGGGAAGCCTTTTTCAACAAGGCGTCGATCTCTTCGATCGAAGTATCTTTAGTCGCCCGGAAGGTCAGGTCAACCACGGAAACATCGGCCGTCGGCACGCGGAAAGACATCCCGGTCATTTTGCCTTTGGTCGCCGGCAGAACTTCGCCGACCGCTTTGGCCGCGCCGGTAGTAGATGGAATAATGTTGATCGCCGCCGCCCGGCCGCCACGCCAGTCTTTTTTAGACGGGCCGTCAACGGTCTTCTGGGTCGCGGTATAGGAATGGATGGTGGTCATCAGACCGGTCTCAACGCCGATCCCTTCTTTCAGCAAGACATGCACGACGGGAGCCAGACAATTGGTGGTGCAGGAAGCGTTGGAAACGATGTTATGTTTGGTCGGATCGTATTCGTTGTCATTGACCCCCATAACGATCGTCTTGACCTCCCCTTTGCCGGGAGCGGAAATGATGACTTTTTTGGCGCCGGCCGCTAAGTGGCCTTTGGCCTTTTCGGAATCGGTAAAAAGACCGGTCGATTCGATCACGTATTCAACGCCCAGGTCCTTCCAGGGAAGCTGGCTCGGGTCTTTGGTCGCCATGACGCATTTGATCTTTTGGCCGTTGATCACGATGACATCGTCTTCCGTCGCGGCGGGGCTGCTCTTTTCCGTTGACAAGGTCCCCTTAAAATGGCCGTGGATCGAATCATATTTGATCTGGTAAGCGAAGTATTTGGCGTCAGTGCTGACGTCAACGACGGCGACGACCTCGATCTCATTCCCCAGGACCCCCTTATCGACCATCGCGCTCAAAACCTGCCGACCGATCCTGCCGAAACCGTTGATCCCAACTTTAACTGCCATGTGACTATCCCCTTTCATATTATTAAATTAGACGCTTTTTTTCATTTCCGGGCCGGTATTTATTCGTCTGATCGATTATATCATCAATGCAAAAATGGTGTCAATCGTGCTATAATCGCCCCCGTGGAAAATAACGCCTGGAAAATCGTCTACCTCGCCACTATTTTCTCGCTGATCGTCCTCGGTCTGGCCTACTATTTAATGGTGCCGAGGGATGCCGAGCTCTATTCACAGGAAAAGACCGATAAGTTGGCCGAATTCTATGATACCCGGGTCACGGGTCGAAAAGAGGGCCGAAAATTATGGGAATTTACCGCTGAAAAAGGCTGGACGCTCAAGAACCAGGATGCCTCCCAGTTGATCAACGTCAAAAACGGCCGGATTTTCAATAAAAAAGGGGCTCTGGTCGTCGCCAGCCTGGTCGCTCCCCGGGCGATCGTCAACCCCCGGACCGAGATCATCGAGGCATTCGGACAACCTGAAGGGGTCAATAAACCAAGCAAACTCAAAGCGGTCGTCGATCTGGGGAAGTTTTCCTCTAAAAATAAACAGGATTGGACCACTATTATTGCCGACTACATCATCTACCGCGCCCAGCAGAGCAATTCGGAAATGACCGGCCGCGCGTTCCTGATCAAAAAAAATTCCCGCCTGCTGGCCGACGCCATCGGAATCGACCATGAAAAGAAGATCGCCCGGATCTCCGGCCACTTGCGACTGCAACGCCAGGACGGCCTGCTGAAAGCGTTCTTTGCCGATTATTACGGCGAGAGCGAAAAACTCGACGTTTACGGCAGCGTTACCTTCGAGGTCAAAGACAAAGGGAGCAAAGCGACAACCATCCGCTGCGGCCGGGCAATCCTTTTCAACGACCCCAACCAAGACGTTGAGCTCTATGGCGGAGTGGAAGCGGTCCAGGGGAAAAAAGTCTCGCTGGCCGGAAATGGGATCTATTCCCGGAAAGGGAAGAAGCTCTTCCTTTTCGGCGAGACCAAAACGATCATTGAAAAAGCCCAGGCGCTGGTCAGGCAGGAAACAGCCCGGAAGATCCACGACGTCGAATTCCTCCGCGCCAGGACCTACATCACCTCCGACAGTATCGAGTTCTCCACCCGGAGCGGCAACGCCCGGGCGGCCGGGAACGTCGTTGTCACTCAAAAGGGAAAAGAAGCCAAGGCGGAATCGGCCTATTATGACGACAAGCGCGAGATCCTGACCATGAAGGGGTCGGTCCAAATGAAAAAAGGGACCGATTGGCTAAGCTGTAAAAAAATAACCGTTTATATCAGCCGCGAGGTCTTTGAAGCCGAAGGAATGGTCGAAGCGAAGTTTGAACTTTAAAAGATCAGTTTTTGCCTTCTCATCGCGATGCTTTGCAGGATCCCCACGCAGATCAGGTTGACGATCAGGGAAGAGCCGCCGAAACTGACAAACGGCAACGGGATTCCCACGACTGGCAGGATCCCGATCGCCATCCCGACATTGGCGAAAAAATGGAACGTGAACATGACCGCGATCCCCATCGCGAGCATTCGGCCGAAAAGATCGCGCGCCTGCAAAGCGATCGCGACCGCCCGCCAGACCAGCAAGGCATAAGCGGCCAAAACACCAACGGCCCCGATAAAACCGAACTCCTCCCCGATCGCCGAAAAGATAAAATCGGAGAATTGTTCCGGAATGAATTGAAGCTGCGTTTGGGTCCCATGCAAAAATCCTTTACCCAGAAAACCGCCTCCGCCGATGGCAATGCAACTCTGCAAGGTATGATAACCCGCCCCCAACGGATCGGCCGCCGGATTGAGGAAAGAGATGATCCGCATCTGCTGGTAGGGCTTGAGCACTCCCCACATCACCGGCAGGGCCAGGCCGATCATCAAATTGGAGCCAAAGATCACCAGCCACTGCCAGAAATTGGCCCGGGCCAGAAAAAGCCCCAGATAAACAAGCAGCAGATAAAAGATCCATAGCGGGAGCAGCGGACGGAAAAGCAGGGAAAGGAGCGGCGTCAGCAAAAAAGAGATCGTCCAGAGAGAAACCTCCCCTTCGATCAGCATCCCGAGCAGAATAGCGAAAAACACAAGCGCCGTCCCCAGGTCCGGCTGCTTGAAGATCAACAGGATTGGGACCATTACCAACAATCCAACCGAGACTAACCCCTGCCAGGTATTAAGATCGCGGTTAAGCGAAAGATAATACGCCAGGATCATAATAATCGCCAGCTTGGAAAACTCGGACGGTTGAAAAGTAAAAAAACCGATCTGCAGCCAGCGTTGGGCCCCCATGGCTGTCGAACCGGTAAAGAGGATCAGAAAAAGCAGCATAATGGCCACGACATAAAACCAGGGAGCGGCGGCTTTCAGATGCTCATAATCAAGGTAGGCAAAAAGCCACATAAAGACAAAGCCGATCAGAAAAGAAAAGAATTGCCGTTTAACAAAGATGTATGGATCGCCATCGATCCTGATCTGCAGATGATAGGTCGCGCTGAAGATCGCCAGCAGGCTGATCGTGACGAGAAAAGCGACCGCTCCCCAGATCAGAAGATCGGAGAGCTTGAGCATCCGGAAATTTATCATGCGAAATAGCCGACCGCCGAAAGTAGCGCTTTGGCTTTATTGATCGTTTCCTGATATTCCTTGGCCGGATCGGAATCGGCGACGATCCCCGCCCCCGCCTGCAAATAGGCGCGGCCGTCCAAGACCTGGATCGTCCGAATGGTGATCGCGGTGTCAAGATCGCCGGAAAAACTTAAATAACCGACACAGCCGGCGTATAATCCCCGACGGAGATTTTCCAGTTCGTCGATGATCTCCATCGCCCGGACTTTCGGCGCGCCGGAAACCGTCCCGGCGGGAAAACAGGCCTTAAGGAGATCGATGGCCGTCTTTTTTGCCTGAAGCTTGCCGGAGACATTGCTGACGATGTGCATGACGTGGGAGTAGCGTTCGACCGCCAACTGTTCGGTTACCTTGACGGACCCGTAATCGCAAACTCGTCCCAGATCGTTCCGTCCCAGGTCGACCAGCATGACGTGTTCCGCCAGTTCTTTTTTAGAAGCCAGGAGGCTCTCTTCCAGCTTTTTGTCCTCGGCCTCATCTTTCCCCCGGGGCATTGTCCCGGCGATCGGCCGCACGGTCGCCGTCCGTCCGGTCAGGCGGACCATCACCTCCGGCGAAGACCCGATGATCTTAAGTTCGCCCATTTTAAAGAAGTACATATACGGCGAAGGATTGATCATCCGCAGGACCCGATAAACATCGAACGGATCGGCCTGGCAGGCCGCTTCCAGCCGTTGGGAAAGGACAACCTGAATGATATCGCCGCTCCGGATATATTCTTTCGCTTTCCTGACCATCGTTTCATATTCCGCCTTTTTCAGGTTGGAAGTCACTTTCTGATCGGGGAGTTTGATCGGCAGAGTGATCTCCCGGATCTGATCGGTGAGCGGCGCCCGGAGCTTTTTCTCCAGCGCTTCGATCCTGGCGCAGGCAAAACGATAGGCCTGACGCGGGTCCTTCCCCTTTTCAAGATGAGCGTTGGCAATGATCAGGATCTTATGCTTAACGTGATCGAACGCCAACAAAGTATCGGCCAGCAGAAAAGAGATCTTCGGCAGTTTTAACGGATCGGGATTCCGGTCGGGGATCTTTTCGATCTCGCGGACCGCGTCGTAGCTGACATAGCCGACCAAGCCGCCGCAAAACGGCGGCAGCCCCGGCAGTTTGACCGGCCGGTATTTTTTCAGCAAGCCGTTCAGTTCGTCGAGCGTTTGCGGCTGAATAACGTTCGCTCGGGGGACCGCCCCCAAAAAAGAATAGCGGGCGATCTTTTCCCCTCCCTCGACCGATTCAAGGAGAAAAGAGTACTCGCTTTCGATCTTTTTATAGGCCGAGACCGGGGTTTCCAGGTCGGCCACGATCTCTTTATAGACCGGGACCAGGTTCCCTTTCCTGGCCAGTTTGAGAAAATCCTTTTCGCTTGGATAATACATTAGAACGTCCTCTCCACGACATAACCGGCCAGTCCGACCAGCGTTCTGACTTTTGGCCCGAAACCGTCCAACGCTTTGACCGCCAGCGTTTTTTCCCTGGCCGCCAGCTCCTGCGAACGGTCAAGGCCGAAAAAGTACGGGTACCCTTTTTTCACGTCAGCCCGAACCGGTTTACCCAACTGCTTCTTAGTGGCGGTCGTATCCAGGATATCATCGGCGATCTGAAAAGCCAACCCCAAATGTTCCGCGTATTTGGTCAAATCTTTTATCACGGAAGACTCGGCCCCGCAGATCAAGGCCGTCCCCCTAACGCAGGCACGGAGCAGCGCGGCCGTCTTCCATTTATGGATCGAACGGATCGCTTTGACGGTCGGCGGTTTGTTAGGCGCTTCAATATCGGCGACTTGTCCGGCCACGACCTCCAGCAAGGCGGTGGATAGTTCCAGCAAGGCGGCCGGCTGGTCGGCAATCTCCTTGAAAGCCAGCGCGCTTAACGCGTCCCCGGCCAGGATCGCCAAAGCTTCGCCGTAAACTTTATGGTTAGAGGGTTTTCCCCTCCGGAAATCGGAATTGTCCATCGCCGGCAAGTCGTCATGGATCAGGGTGAAAGTGTGGATCATTTCGACCGCGCAGGCGTAAGGCAAAACTTTTTTCTCACTCCCGCCCAACGCCGCGGCGGTCGCGAGGCAGAGGATCGGGCGGAAGCGCTTGCCGCCGGCAAAGATCGAATAGCGGATCGCTTCGGCTAAATGCCCCTTTTTGGGGAGCGCCCGGTCAAGCGTCTGGTCGACCAATTTGCGTTTCGCGATTAAATATTCTTTCACCTACGCACCGTTATCCCCTTATCGCCGACGAAATCTTTGATCTCTTTGACCGTCAGCTCCCGGTAATGGAGCAGTGAGGCCAAAAGGGCCGCGTCGGCATGCGCGTCGACAAAGGCTTCGTAGATATGGCCTAGAGTTCCGGCACCGCCGGAAGCGATCACCGGTATTTTGACCGCGTCGGCTATCGCCCTGGTCAATTCAATGTCGTAGCCGATCTTGGTCCCGTCGCGATCCATGCTGGTCAGGAGGATCTCCCCCGCTCCCAGTTTTTCCGCTTTTTTAGCCCACTCGACCGCGTCGAGGCCGGTCGCTGTCCTGCCGCCGTGAGTGAAAACTTCCCAATGGTCGGCCTTCTTTTTCGCGTCGATCGCGACGACGACGCACTGACTGCCGAATTTGTCCGCTGCTCTCGTGATCAAGGACGGGTCCCTGATCGCCGCGGTATTAATGGAAACTTTGTCGGCCCCACCAGCGATGATCTCGCGAATCGTTTCCAGATCGTTAATGCCGCCGCCGACCGTGAACGGGATGTAGATCTTTTCGGCGACCTTTTTGACCACTTCCAGCATGATGTAGCGCTTGTCGGACGAAGCGGTAATGTCAAGGAAGACTAATTCGTCGGCCCCTTGCTGGTCATAGAAGGCGGCCAGCTCGACCGGGTCGCCGGCGTCGCGCAAGTCGACAAAGTTGACCCCTTTGACGACCCGTCCTTCTTTGACGTCGAGGCAGGGAATTATTCTTTTGGCTAGCATGCTATTTTAAAATGTGACATATCGTTTCGTTAATGTAGGGACAGCCCTTGTGGCTGTCCGCGGACAGGGACAAGCCCTGTCCCTACATTTCATCACATTTTATATCCCTCCATTTTCAATAATCTAATTTTCTCTTTAATCCCGCCGGCAAACCCGCCAAGACCGTTGGCGGCCACGACCCGGTGACACGGAACGACTGGGGCAAAGGGATTTTTATTGAGGGCGTTGCCGACCGCCCGGGCCGCTTTTGGCCGGCCAATCCGGCGAGCAACCCAGCCGTAGCTCCTGACCTCCCCTTTGGGGATCAGCTTCACGGCGGCATAGACTTTTTTTTCGAATTCCGTTGGCTCGTTCATCGTTTTAATAAATACTTTTCGATCTTCTCGAAGGAGGTATTGACCACATGCTTGTCAGAAAGGCCAGCCGCTTTGATCAGCTCTTCCACCTTTTTAAAATCACCCAACATTGTTGAAAAATGAGAATCGGTCCCCAGAGCAACCAGCCAGTCGAGCCGTTTGACCTCCCGGGCCGCTTCGAGACATTTTTCCCAGGAACCGGGCCGGCTAACAACGGAACTGTTGTTCAGTTCGATCAGAACCCGGCGCTCTTTGGCGGCGGCACAGACCGCCGGAATATTGACCGGAAACTTGGGATTGCCGATATGGCCGAGTATATTAACGCGGGGATTACGAACCATCGTTTTGATCAGGACTTCGGTATTTTTCTCTTCTCCATGGCTCTCGTAGCCAACCCTGGGATGCATACTGGCAATGATGATCTCCAGGCCGCTCTGCTCGAACTCCGGCAGGTCGATCCCTCCGTCGGCGTTGATAACGTTGGCTTCACAGCCGCGGAAGATCCGGACCCCGTTGATCTTCTCGGGGACCATTTTCAGGTTGGCAAAATAATAGAGGTGCGGCCCGCCGGGCATCGCCGGACCATGGTCGGTCAAGGCAAAGGACTTGAGGCCAATTTTTTTCGCTCGGGCGGCGTATTCTTCCAGGGTCGAATAAGCGTGACCGGAAGAGATGGTATGAAGGTGAAGATCGGCAACGTACTTCATGGAGTTATTTTAGCATAAAAAAGCGTTCTTACTTAGTTTCCATTTCTTCTTCGTCAATATCGAAATTAGTGAAAACTTCCTGGACATCATCATGATCTTCCAATAAGCTGACCAATTTAAGCGCTTTTTGGGCTGGCTCGCCAGTCAGTTTGACCGTGGTCGTCGGGATCATGGCTATTTCAGCCTGGACCGGTTTAAACCCACCTGCTTGGAGGGCATTTTTAACCTTTTCAAAGTTATCCGGAGTGGTCAGGACTTCCACCGTTTTATCTTCGGACAAGATATCTTCCGCTCCGGCATCGATGGCGGTCATGGTCAGGGTATCTTCATCGAGCCCGACCTTTTCGAAAACTATGCTTCCCCGGCGATTGAACTGGTAGGCAACGCTTCCGGACGAGCCAAGGTTGCCGCCGTGCTTGTCAAAAAGATTGCGGATCTCACCGGCCGCCCGGTTCCGGTTGTCGGTCATGACGTTAACGATGATCGCGAACCCGCCTGGGCCAAACCCTTCATAGGTCAGTTCTTCCATGGCGGCACCGCCTCCGCCAACCCCTTTTTCGATCGCCCTTTCAATATTATCCTTGGGCATATTGGCCGCTTTGGCCTTATCGATCGATAGGCGGAGCCTTGGATTAGCGTCCGGATCTCCCCCGCCGGTCTTGGCGGCGGTCGTTATTTCCCTGATGATCTTGGTAAAGACCTTCCCCCTGGCGGAATCGGTCTTGGCTTTTGACCTTTTGATCGTGGCCCATTTAGAATGTCCTGACATGTTGTATTTATCTTATCATAATTTACAGTGAAATTGAAATTTTCTCGGTTTTCCAACGATAATATAACATGAGGATCTCGAATATCATGTTTAGAACGGCCAAATTTATGGCCCTCCCTCTGGCGATTAATGGTTGCGCGGGAGAAGTGATCAAACCAGATGAATGTCTCAACTTAAAAAAGATGGAGTGTCCGGCCGCCAGCGTAATGATTACCGTCGCCGACCCGGCATTCCAAGCCCATCAAGCTTATCTCACTAACAGAACCAATGAATTACTCCGCGCCATCCCCTCCTGCTCGTATCAAAGCGTGAAAGAAATAGTTTTTACTCTAAACCTGCTCACCCCCGGCGCGGCGGCTGAACATGTTTGCACCATCATTGATTCGTCCAACGGGAATTCTTCAAGATCCTGCGTTATTAATATCAGCACCAATTGGTTTGGGCAGGAAAAAGAGCCCGTACCGGTAACGCCGGGAGTCCCGCATTACTGGGAATATTCCCTGCTCCACGAAGTCGGCCATGACGCCTGGGATAACGTCTGCGACCGGGGGGGATTCGAAACAATCTCTTTTAATCATGACGGCACGCGCAAAAATCTTACTGAAAATGATTTTCTCTTGATTTACAGCTATTATCCAAAAGAGGTTCATGTTTCCGCTTTAAAAGAAGCCAAAGAGGACTTCGCCTATCATTTTGCCAGTTTCGTGCTCGATCGCGACTACTTTTTAAGCGGCTGTAAACAGCCGAACACTCCGGAAGAAGCAAAAAAGTCGCCAAGCCTGACGGCTAAATACTTTTCTTTGCAAAATAATATTTTCGATCGAGAATATCCGACCGCCCCTTAATTTTTATAACGCGGCGATCCCGACCTTCTTTAACGCCTTCATGTAGAGCGAAACATATTTTTTGGCCGAAGCATCCCAGGAATAATCAAGGTTCATGACCCGCTTTTGCAGGGTCTCCCATAACTCTTTTTTCTGATAAGCCCCGAGCGCCCTTTTGACCGCGTCGATCAGAGCGGCGGCGCTGTATTGCGCAAAAACAAAACCTTCTCCCTTGCCGATGACCGGATCGAAATCGCCAACCGTGTCGGCCAACCCGCCGGTCCGCCGGACGATCGGAATCGTCCCATATTTAAAACTGATCAGCTGGCCCAGGCCGCACGGCTCGTAAAGGCTCGGCATCAGGAACATGTCGGCGCCGGCATAGATCAATTCCGCCAGCAAGGCGTCAAAGGTCAGGTTGACGGCGATCTTCTCCGGAAAACGGGCTTGCTCCCGTAAAAGAAGCTCATGATACTTCTGATCGCCGGTCCCCAGGATCACCACCTGGCAGCCAAGCGCCATGATCTCATCAAGCGCGGCGGAAAAAATATCAAAACCTTTCTGGTCCGCCAGCCTGGTGACCAGGCCGATGATCGGAATCTCTTTGTTCTCCGGAAGTTTGTTTTGGCGCTGCAGCTCCAATTTATTTTCGGCTTTCAGGAAGATCGTCGCCGGACTATAACGTTTAACGATATTCTTATCGGTCGCCGGGTTCCAGATCTCATAATCGATCCCGTTAATGATACCAAAAACATCCCTGGCGCGGGCACGCAGGAGCCCGTCCAATCCGGCGCCGTATTCGGGCGTTTGGATCTCCTTGGCATAAGTTTCGGAAACGGTGTTGATAACGTCGGCGTAAACAAAGCCGGCCTTGGTCAGGGCGATCTGGCCCCAAAATTCAAGGCCGTCTTGTTTAAAGACCTCTTTACCCAGACCGGTCACCGCCAGTTTTTCTTTTGGAAAAAGACCCAGATAAGCCATGTTGTGGACCGAATAAACGGTCGCGGTCCGGGCAAAAAATGGGTCGTCGCGGGAGAGGTTCTTTAGGTGGGCAAGGACCAAAGCTGATTGCCAATCATTACAATGAATAATATCCGGCCGCCAGTTCAGTGTTTTAAGGAATGGGAGGGCGGCGGCGCAAAAAGCGGAAAATCGCTCCAGATTATCCTCGTAATCGACCCCTTTGAGCTGATAAAGACCTTCGCGCCGGCCAAAGAACGTCGGATCATCGAAAAAATAAACAATCACTTCAGTGCCGGGAATTCGCCCTTCAAAGATCTGTGGCGCGATCTTTTTTAAATCATATTTTTCCTGATCGACCGCCTTATAACGCGGCATGAAAATCCGAACATCGTGACCGATGGTTTTCAAGGCCTTGGGAAGGGCGCCGGCCACATCGGCCAAGCCGCCGGTCTTAGCGAACGGCACGACCTCCGAAGAGATATAAAAGATCTTCATAGGACGGCATCAATCCTTTCAATGTACCGTTCGGCCAATTTTTGCGCCTGGTCGTCCCGATCGGCTTCAGCGTAGATATTGATGACCGGCCGGACCGGGTCCGGCAGGATCAGGACCCAATCCTGCCCGTGAAAGACCTTGACGCCGTCGGTCAGGTCAACTTCCGCCTCGCCGATCCCGTCGACGATCGAGCGGAGGACCTTTCCTTTGTTCTCGGCGGCGCAGGAGATCTCCTTGGAATACATCCTGATCTTCGGGACTTCATCGGCCACGGCCGAAAGCTTGACCCGTTGTTTGGCCAGGATCTCGATCAACTTCACCGAAGTGAACATCGCGTCAAAGGCGCATTGGAACCCGGGGAAAATAAAGCCGCCCAGGGTCTCGCCGAAGAAATAAGTGTTCCCCTTCTGGCATTTCTCCATCATCGCCCGGACGCTGGTCCGGGTCCTGACCACTTGAACGCCGTATTTACCAGCCAGTTCGTCGATCACCCGGCTGGCTTTGACCGGGACCGCGATCTGCCCCCCCGGTCGGCCGCGGCACATCAGGATCGTCATCACCGCGAGTTCCAGGTCGCCGTCCAGGATCCGTCCCTTTTCGTCGCAGAGAAAGACCTTTTCCGCGCCGGTATCGAGCATGATCCCAAGGTCGGCGTTGAGCGATTTCACGATCTGGGAGAGCTGCGACAATTCCTTGTCGAACATCGCCTTGCTTTTGGTGATCTTGGTCTCGTCAATGTGGGCATTAAGGGCGATAACGTCGATCCCCAGTTCCCCCAGGATCGAAGGAAAGATCTGCGACGCCGAACTATAGGCGTAATCGACCACCACCCGCAGATTAGCGTTGCGGATCAGCTCCTTGTCCAGAGCGCTGATCATTCCGTCCTTGTAATATTCGGTCACCCGGTGGAACGGAAAAGAAAGTTCACCGACCTCACTGATGTCGGCGCGGGTAAATTCTTCGCTGAAGAAGAGCCGTTCAATTTTCTTTTCCCTGGTCGAAGCCAGGTCCATCCCGTTCTCGTCAAAGAATTTAATGTCGATCACGTTATTGTCATAAGGCGATTTGCGGACGTGAAAGCCTCCCCGGTTCTTCAGCGCTTTCAGTTCGTAGCGATTGACCGGGATCGGGATCATTTCCAGATCGGAGACGTCGACCCCGGCCGAAAGGACGCCGGAGAGAAGCGCCCGGTAGATCATCCGGGAGGCGGGATGGGAATCGCGGGAGGTGCTGATCTGCGAACCCTTCCCCAGGGTCGAACCGTAGGCGGCCCCCAGGGTCGCCGCGAATTCGGGAGTTATCTCGACATTGCAAAGGCCGTTGACGCCGAACGGTCCGAAGATCCCTTTTTTCCAGCGCTCGCGCCAAACCATCGACCGCGAAACGGTCGCCCCTTCTTCGATCACCTTTTTCGGCCAGATCTTGACGTAAGGTTTAATGTTGGTTTCCTTGCCGATCATGCATTCGTCGCCGATGACGACCCCTTCTTCGATCAAGCTCCCATCGCCGATCACGGCCCCCCGGCCAATGATCGTCTGATCGCAATGCACTTCATTGCCGAGGATCACGTTATCCCAAAGAACCACATAACGCAAGACCGTATTATGGCCGATCTGGCAGTTGCGGCCGATACAAACGTTTTCCAACACCGCGCCGTCGGCCACAAACGAGCCGGCGCCGACGACCACGATTTTGTTCTTTTTCACCGAACCGGCGACCCGAGCGCTTTTATCGATCAACTGTTCATCCTCTTTCAAGATATCGGCCGTCGCCATGCCGTATTCATAAAGACTGCCGATATCCTTCCAACGGCCCTCCGCGATGTAACCAAAAAGCGGGATCCCCTTACTTAACAACAAAGGAAAAAGATCGAGGCTGAAGTCGAACGGTCGCCCGGGCGGGATCAGGGCCATGACTTCGGGTTCCAGGATGTAGATCCCGCAATTGACCGTATCGGAAAAGATCTCGCTCGGAGAAGGTTTTTCGAGGAAATGTTTGACGCTGCCGTCTTTATTGAGAATGACGATCCCGTATTGGACCGGATTTTTCACCCGGGTCAAGACCAGGGTCGCTTGCGATTTTTTCGCCCGGTGGAAGTCGACCGCCGCCGTAAGATCAAAATCGGTGAGGACGTCGGCGCTGCTGACCAGGAAAGTGTCGTCAAAGTTAACCGCCGCCAAACGGACCGCGCCGGCGGTGCCGAGGTCCTCTTTGGCCTCCAGGTATGAGAGTTTGACGCCGAACTTCCCCCCGTCTCCAAAATAGTTTTTTATGATCTCCGGCTGATGGTAAAGCATGGCGGTGATCTCGCCGAAACCATTTTCCTTCAGATGACGCAGGGCATACTGCATCAACGGCTGGTTAATGACCGGGACCATCGGCTTCGGCAGATTAACCGTCAGCGGATGAAGCCTTGTCCCTAGCCCACCGGCCAGTATGACCGCCCTCATAAATACGCCCTGTAATCGATATTTTGAAAAATATTATCTTTAGACTCGATATCTCCCAGCCAATTCTCATCGAGTGAATTGTTATTGATCTGATCGTACAGAACGGTAAAGCGTTCAATATGGTCTTGGGTCCGTTTGACCGCGTAGGAAACGCAGGTCCCGGTCTTCATGATGAAGGCCCAGTCGGACGACTGGGCGAGCAGGACCTCTCTCGCCGCCTGGTTTAGCGCCCGGCGCAAAACCCCGTCGGCATTGGGATGGCGTTTGGCCAGCTCGACCATCCGGTCGGCCGCTTTATGGAGATGGCGGTAGATCCAATCGTTTGAACCTTCGAGCCAATATTCGTTGTATCCTTTCCACCCCCAGGAAGAAAAGGACGGCGTCACGACCTGGTTTTTGGGATTGTTTTCCAAATATTCGGCCAGGGTGACCGGCTTGATGACATCCTGGTCATGATACATTTTCCGGAAAAGGAAGTTCAGCCAATCCGGGCCTTCGTACCACCAGTGGCCGTACAACTCGGCATCATACGGCGAGACCACGATCGGCTTCCGGCCAAGATAATTGTAAAGATGCTCAACTTGCTTGGCCCGATTGAAAAGAAAATTACCGGCATGGTCGGCTGCCCGATCGAGCGCCCACTGCCGGACATAAGGATGTTTCTGGGCCAGGTCCATCCGGCCGGAGATCCGGTAATACTTAATCCCGGTATTGATCCTGGTCCCATCGCTGTGGATGTACGGCCGGATATAATCATAATCAAGGTCGAAGCCGATATCGCGATAGAATTCCCGGTAGTTGTAATCGCCGGGATACCCTTCATTGGCGCTCCAAACCGCTTTGGACGACTCCATGTCCCGGCCGAAAGCGGCCACGCCGGAGCGGCAGTAGACCGGCGCGAAAACCCCGTACTTCGGCCGCGGGGTCCCGTGCAGAATTCCGTGCGTATCGACTAGAAAGAATCCGATCCCCTCTTCCTTTAAGAATTCATCATGCCCCGGCTGATAACCGCATTCCGGCAGCCAGATGCCGCGCGGCCGGCGGCCGAACAGCTGCTCGTAATGAGCGGCGGCAACTTTGATCTGCGCCCTAACCGCGTTCGGATTGTTTTCCATCAGCGGCAGGAAACCGTGGGTCGCGCCGCAGGTAAGGATCTCCAGTTTGCCGAGGTCCTGGAATTTTTTGAAAGCGTGGACCAGATTGCGGTGATATTTATTGACGAAGCGGTCGCGGCAATCGAGGAACAAGTGATGGTACATTTCCGCCAGGGAGAAAAATTCCGGCTGCCAGCGGGTCCGCTCCATTTCCCTGGCGCTCAACTCGATCAGGCTCTCGATATGTTTCAGATAGCGTTCCTGGAGGAGCGGGTCCATCAGCATCGAGCCAAGGGTCGGCGTGATCGACATGGTCAGGCGGAAATCAACCCCGTCGTTAACCAGCCCTTCAAAAACCTTTAACAGCGGGATATATGTTTCGGTGATCGCCTCGAACAGCCAATCTTCTTCGAGGAACTCTTCGTGTTCGGGATGGCGGACGAACGGTAAATGGGCGTGCAGGACTAAGGCTAAATAACCCTTTTCCATTTATTCGGTTCTTCTCTCAACTTTGGGGGTGATCTGCCGGCGCTCGGCGCCGTCATCGCGGATCGCTTCGATCGGGATCACCTGATTGCCGTCGGGGAGAGAAAAGCGGAGACTAAAGGTCCCGTCGTCACGCAGGTCGATCTTGCGCCCCTGGATCGTCACGGTCGCGCTCGGTTCGGTCGCGCCGTAAACGATCAGTTCGCAGTTGGCGGCCAGCCAGAACGGCCGCTCCGGCTTTGGCGCCTGGGCGGAACCGGAAGAGACCCAGCCGGAAGCGGACTTCCTGATCTCCTGCGACCCTTGGCCGAGGCCTTGGCCGAAGCCGCCGGAAAGCGCGTAGAGCTTGTCCCAATCAAGGGTCAGCCATTCTTCATCGATGATATCGGACATCCGGTCAAGCGGCATAGTCACCCAATTGGAACGGGCGGCGGCGATAAAGCGGCCGTCTGGGAGCAGAAAGCCGATGTCGACGCAATAAGTCCGGTTGGGGGCAACCTTGATATACCAGCTGGTCGCGCCGCCGGCGAGGTGAATATCAAAATAATTCCAGTTTTCGGTATCATAGACGCGGAGCGTTTCGCGCGACCGGACAAACTGATCGTGACCAACCATTTGGCGGATCTCATCCCGGCGCTGCCGGCTGATTTCCCAATAGGCAAAAAACCAGGCTGGATCGCGGACCATCGCCACGATCCGGTTATCGCCGTAACTGGCCGGGAACTCAAAACCTTTTTCCGGAGCGAACTTCTGCATGACCGGCCCGGCGTAATACTTGCTCTCTTCGATCCGTTCTTCATTCCCGATCGGAAAAGGAATAACTGCTGGTTTTTTTATTCGTGGCTTGCGTTTTGGTTTAGCGGCGGCCAGCGCGGTCAGTTTCTTGGCCGGAGACTTTTTTTTAGCCGACTTTTTCCTGGTAATGATCGTTTCGGCCGTAATAACTTTTTTCTTTCTGGGCATTGGTAACCACCTCTTTGATCGGGTCTAAATCTTGACCTCCCGGAGATACTTGGCCGCTTCTTCCGGCGCGGTCGGATTGATGTACAGTCCAGACCCCCACTCAAAGCCGGCTTGTTTGGTTAAGCGGGGGATGATCTCGATATGCCAGTGGAAATCATAACCGATGGTCCCCCAGTAATCAGGTTTACCCGGCCGCGGGACCGAGTTGGGCGCGGTATGAACGACGTAATTATACGGCGGATCGTTCAAGGTCTTTTTCAAGCGGAGCATGACATCTTTTAGACAACGGGCCAGCTGCATCCGTTCCTCATCCGGCAACTCCTGGAACCCGGATTCATGGCGCCGCGGCATCAGCCAGATCTCGAACGGAAAGCGGGAAGCAAAGGGAGTAAAGGCAACAAAATACTCGTTCTCGTAGACCATCCGCTCGCCGGTCCCCAGTTCCTGGCGGATCATGTCGCAAAAGATACAGCGCTCTTTCTCCAGAAAGTAAGAACGGGCCGAGGCCAACTCGAGCTTAACGTAGCGAGGGGTGATCGGCGTGGCGATCAACTGGGAATGAGGATGGGCCAGGGATGCCCCGGCCGCGGTCCCGTAATTCTTAAAGACCAGGATATAGCGGAAGCGTTTATCTTTTTCCAGATCAACGATCCGCTGTTTATAGGCCCAGAGGATCTTCTCGATATGAGCTTCTTCCATGTCGGCAATCCCCAGATTGTGGTTGGGGGTTTCAATGATAACTTCATGCGCGCCAATCCCGCTCATCATGTCGAAAATCCCCATGCCGGTCCGGTTGACCTCCCCTTCGATCACCAGCGCCGGGAACTTATTGGGGGTAACGCGAACATCCCAGCCAGGGGTATCGGGCGCGGTATTGGGTTTTCTCCAGGCGATGATCTCTTTGGGGGTTTTGCTTTCGTTCCCTTCATCAAAAGGGCAGAACTTCGCGGCTTCAGCCGCGCTTTCAATAGTCGGGGTGGCACCAAAATCGGATGGGCGGCGTCCCCTTTCGGTGGAAACAATCACCCAACGATCGGATATCGGATCTTTTCGAAGCTCTGGCATTTAAAATCCTCCTTTTAGAAATAAAGGCTCAACTCTCAATACGCAAGGCTATCTTTATCTTCCATTTTTCGCCCGGTTGAAGGCTAATCTTCCAATTCGGAAACAAGACCGAACTCTGAAAATTCTTTTCAAAACCGGACTCGGAAACGGAAATTGTTTCGATCGGAAAACGCCACAGCGCGGCCGGTCGATCCAGGGCCAATGATACACTAAAACCTTTCCATTCGTCAACAATTCCAGCCAGGGAAACATTCTCCGAACGACCGGAACTTTCCAGGATCGAGTTGTCCACTCCGTCGATCTTATAATACCTATCGCTGGAATTTCCCGCTAAAAAAGAAAAATTAAACTCCGTCCCAAACCAGAGGTGAACGACTTCACTGCTGATATTGCTAAGATCATACATTATATTGACAATCGATTGCTTGGCCAGGATCGAGATCTCTTTTTCCACCCGGACCGCATTGCCGCCGACCTTCCCATCCCGCTTTAAGCGGATAAGGACCTCGTTCCCCCGCCGCTGCGGCATATAGTCAAACCGGCTCCCCGCGAAATCCCCTTCTTCCCGGAATTTATTCCGGCTGAAGCTGTCCAAGCTGGTCCCCTCGCCTAAAAAATGGTCGATCAGGCAAAACCGGGGGTGGCGGTCATAGGTCAGCAATTTGTCATAGCCTTTAAGCTTCGCCTGCTCGACTATCTTCTTGGTCGACTCCGGAAATTCCGGCTGTTTTTCCCAGACCGGAGGATTAAGCTTTTCATGATAGGCTTCCTCGCGGCGGGCCAGCGTGTTGATCAGGTTGAAGTTTTTCGGTTTATAATCGAGCTCGAAAAGCGCCCCCCCCTGCTCCGGAGAAAAATAAAGATTAAGAAAACTGTTGGCCAGCACTACTTCTTCCCGACCGTCCCGGTCAAAATCGGTGATCGCCACGTCGGCATAATCATCCTTCCCTCTGGCCTGCCCTTCCATGACCGCTTCCGCCTTGAGAATGTTTTCGTAGACCGCGTGGCGCAGAAAGTTCAAATAGATCCCGCTGAAAACGCCATGCCAGTAAGCGCAACCGCACTGGCTCTTGTAAAGGGCTATTTCCGCTTCCTTGATCCGGCTTTCAAATTCTTTTTCTCCCAGCAGAGACTTCCCCTTTTTTAAGCGGGCAAGGCGGTCGCTGGCCTGGAGCATCCGCTTGTGCATCAGGTTCGACTCCGGATATTTAACCAGAAAGTTGCGGAAGGAACCGCCGCTTAGAAACGGCAGGAAATCTTCCAGGAGGCCGTTCTGCTTCAGGTCGTCGGTAATCTGTTTGAATTTTTTCTCGGCCGCGGGGGGAAGAGACCAGTCCATCATCTCAAAATAGGAGCTGGCCGGCAAATAGACCCGGCCGACCGGCTGGTTCTCTTCCAGATAATCGGAAAAACTGGTGGTCCGCAGCCAGCCGGTCTTTTCGATCAGGGTCAGCAGTTTCTCAAGATAACCGCCGGCAAAAACTTTTTTCTGCGTTCCCGGCCAGAGTCCGAATTTCTCTCCGTCATCGGCAATGACCGCCAGGGTTTGGCCCCGCTCCGACATTGATTTTAAATAATCGAGAACGTCATCCGGCTTTTTGAAGGGAATGGCGTAGCGAAGGGCCCGGCTGATCGGGAAGACCCTGACGACTTCCCCCTCCTCTTCCGTAATGTAATAACCGTTCAGCTTTTCTTTTTCCAACCCGGCCGCCAGGAAATGCGAATCATCAAGCAGCGTATACTCAACGCCGGATTGGGCCAGGACTTTGGGAAGTTGCGGTTCCCAAACCCGCTCGGAAAGCCAGAAGCCGCGCGGCGCGAGCCCGAACATCGTCTTTAAAGTGTCATTTTGCAGTTTGATCTGCCCCAGTTTATCTTCGTCCGGGATCAGAGAGAGGATCGGCTCGTAATGACCGGAAGTTAAAAGCTCCAACTGCCCTTTTTTGACCAGTTCTTTCAACAAATCGATAAATTCAGGGTGCTTTTCCTTGAACCATTCCAGGAGGATCCCGCTGTAGTGGGCGGCAAATTTTATCCGGGGATGTTCCCGCATCGTTTGGATAAAGGGAAGGTAAGATCGCTCGTAGGCCTCTTCAATGACCGACTCGAGGTTCCCTACCGGCTGATGGCAATGGACGGCGAAAAGCAGGTCGACTTGCCGCATTTCAGACGGTCCACTGTTCTTGTTCATAGGTGTCGGTCGGCACGGCGACATTTATACCACCGCCTTTGGGCCAGCGCTCGACTTCCTGGCCGTCCTTGTAAACAACGACGACGAATTCAAGAGGATCGTTCGGCTTGGCCTCAAGATAACTGAAAGGGATCCCCAGTTCGATGATCCGGGCAATGCCGAAGGAGCGCATCTCCCGCTCAAAAACCCAGTGGTTGTCCATTTTATATAATTTAGCGACAAAGTACTTCAATTCCGGATCGTATGAGATCTCGAACTTTTTTTCCGCCGGGTGAGAAAAGATAACCGCGAAAGAGAAGGTCTTCGCTTCCTCGGAATACATCGAAATATTGAGCCCGAGGCGAACAAAAAGGTCGCTCATGCTGAAGCCGTAATGGATCTCGCGCAGGAGCGTTTCGATCTGGTGCATCGCGCCGCGCGCTTTCGAGATATCAAAGAGACCGGCCGACAGCCATTCGTAATAACTGGTCACTTCTCCGTCGAGGACCGGATTGATCAAATAAGCCGGTTCCTTTAACGGACGGATCGGCCGCGACAACTGCTTGATGGGCGACTCCAGATATTTGGGGGGGGTCCGGCCGATCAGCGTATAAATATTCTTTAAGTGTTTGCGGAAAAGCGAATCGAAAAGCGCGTCGTTCTCGGACGAGTGGTCGTCGCCGTACCACCAGCACCAATCGGATCCTTCGGCAATGTAGAGCTCCTGCCAGGCGGCGGGGAAATCCGCTTTACTGAACGGCTCCAGAGCCAACCGGGCTTTATTGAGATAGTCCCAGGCCGAATTATCTTCGTCATGCCCGATCCAGATCTTAAAATTGCTGTTGATCCAGGAACCGGCAAAAAGCCGGGAGAGTTTCTTTTGCGGCGGATTTTCCTTAATGTAATCGCAGACCCTAACCGAGCGGATTTCGTGGTTGGCGGCCAAATTGGCGTAAAAACTTTCCAGGAAAGACTTGCCGCCGTCGGGATAATACTCCCAGGCGTTCTCGCCGTCCAGGACGACCGGGACCAGATAGTTTTTGCCGTCATCAGGCAAGCTGATCCGAATGTTATGAAGATGGGAAGAAAAATCGCGGATCGAATCGTGGACGTTCCAGCGCTGATAAACAAAGCCGATCTGGTCGGACAAGAAGTGGTTGCGGAAGATCATGGCGACCTGGGTCCCGTCCTGTTCGACCAGATAAGGCTGATAAAGATCGGCAGCGGCTAAGGTCCTGGCCCGCATCTCGATCTTGTGAAGGGAGCGTTCCAGGATCCCTTCGTCGGTCGCGATCCATTTCAAACCGGAGCGGGCGATCAGCGGGACCATCGCCTCCGAGACTGACCCTTCCGACGGCCACATCCCAACAGGTTTGTCCCCAAACCGGTCGGCAAAAAAATCGACCGCCTGCTGAATCTGGGCGGCGGCGTCTTCAGGGTGCTGAAAGGCCGACGGCGGCGACTTCATGAACGGCATCGCCTCTTTGGCGACATTGGTATCGCAAAGGAGCGGCAGGATCGGGTGATAAAACGGCGTCGTGGTCAGTTCGATCTGTCCGCGCCCGCTAAGCTCTTTATATTTCGGAATGACCTTCCCCATGACCTCCCATTGTTTGGCAATGACGACCTTCTTGTCTTCGCTGGAAAAATATTTCCCTTTGGCGATCAAACCTTTGATCTCCTCGTCCTCGTTCCGGTAAATAAAACCGAACCAGGTCAGGTTGAACCAGACCTGAAGGTCGAGCAGTTCCTGCGGCGAAAAGCGCTTGGCGACCTTGGCCAGCTCCGTCTGGGAAACGAAACGGCCGCGCTTCAAAAGGAGATCGCGGTAACGGGGATAAGGATGGACCATCGTGTCCCAATTGGCCATGAAAAAATACTGCAGCATCAGGACCCGATCGTGCTGGGTCAAATCGGAGGGATTTTTTCTGGTCAGATCGAGCAGGACGTCCGTAGCGTTGTGGGTGACGTAATCTTCGATCTGCAAAAGAAGCGACGGAACGAGATTGAAAGTGACCTTAACTTCCGGGAAGCGGTCGAGGACCGCGACCATGTCGTAATAATCCTTGACGGCGTGCATCCTGACCCAGGGCATGACGTACTCCCCGGTCACCAGATCCTTGTAAAACGGCTGGTGCATGTGCCAGACCAGCGCTAAAGAAACCGGATTTTTCATCTCTTCTCCGACATCGCAACCCCTTTATTGATCACCCACATCGCGAAGATCAGCGCCACGACCGTGATCATAAAAATCGTCCCGCAAATAATCAAGGTTATAACAATTGCCGTATTCATTCGCCACCACCTCCTCCATAAACAGCTTGATGGATCTCGGCAAAACGGTCCTTGCCGCCAATGAGCAGCATTGTCAACGGCATCGCTTCTTTGGCCAATTTGGTCATCGCCGCGGACAGGTCGCGAATATCCCACTGGGCGTGGGCGTCTTCCCGCAAACGGGAGATATGATAGAGCTCCCGGGCATTAAGAGACAACAAAACCCGGCGGCGATGGGCGCCGGTCAAAAGATATTGCGCGGCGGCCGGGAATTGTTTGACCAGCTTATTGTATAATGCGTCGGTCTCTTTAATCAGTTCGGCAAACTCGCCGCCTTTGATCTTGGCCGGGACCGTCACCCCCAAAGCCGGCTCGTAACGCTGGGCGGTCAGGGTCGCCGGGCGATGACGTTTCATTTGAGCGAAACAACCAGCCGACATCACCAGGTCAAAAGTTAAGGTGACATGTTCGAACTCACGCAAAACACCATGGTAAAGCTTTAGGTGGCGGCAGGCTTTTTTGACCGCTTCTTCCCGTTCAGCCTTTGACATCTCTTTTACGATCCGGCGGCAATTGCGGAAAGAGATCGTCGAAGTTGAATGGAGCAGGGAGCCGACCAGTTTCAAATCGGCGTCTTTGCTGTAATCGATCAAGTCGCAAACCTGGGAAACCCGCCGTTTTCGCTCCCAACGTCCGGCAAAATATTGCCGCAATTCCCGGGCGGTCAGCGATTCGTAAGCGGTCGCTTCGGTGTAGCGGATCAGCGACGGCGCGACTTTGGCGGCCAATTCATACAATGTTTTACCCAGAGTTCTGACTTCAGCCAGTTCGCTGGAAGCGAACCGCCGGATCATCAGCTCCAGGGTCCGGGCGTTAACGGTCAGGCCAAGCTGGCCGTTGGTGGCAAGCGAAGTGGCATAGCGGGCGTCTTCCGGTTCGATCCCCCGGTCGAGCAGCGCTTTGTAAGTTTGGTTCTGTTTTTCGACCAGCGCGACGAACGGCTTCTCGAAATCGGTCCCTTTAAACTCCTCCGGCAAATGATAATTATCTTCCAGTTTTTGATAACGCTGGGATTTTTCGGTGTAGGAAGCGAAACGGAATTTTTCCAGCTCTTCCATCGCCAGGCGGGAAAGGTCGATAATATCGAAATTAAAAACGGCGTGTTCGGCGACCGAGGAATGACCCATATCAAAAACGATTTTAGTGTTGGAGCGGCGGGCTTTTTCGACTTCGGCCCGGGAAATAGTTCGCAGTTCATCGACCGGACGGGGATCGCGAGAGATCCTGGCATAAGCGGCCGAGATCGTTTCCGGGGTCAGGTCAACTCTCGTCGAACCGCGGGTCAATTCAGCCAGGATATCGGCATCAACGTTATAGCCGGCCAGGAGTACTTTCACGCGGCTATTTTAGCATACCTTTAATGATGATATCCACCGCCTCGTCCTGACGCACTCCCCTGGCCATCAGCGTTTCTAATTGCTGTTTATCGACGCTGCCGATCGCCGCCTCGTGGGTAATCTTCGCGCTCTCCTCAAAGACATCGACGACCGGCACCGCCCTGGCCCGCGCTCTCCCCTGGATGATCTCGACGCAGTCGACATGGCCTCTGGCTTGCCGGCCGTAAGCGGCGATCTCGGAGTAAACTTCGCTGACCGCGTCTTCTTTGACCGCGACCCGGCTTTTAATAATGCCGCGTGAACCGGCCCCTTTTAAAACGCAGCGTTCTTTGATCTTGACCAGGTCCCGGCCGTAGCCGTAAGCCTTGGCGATCATCTCCGCCACCGCGTTCTCCCCCGCTTCCACTTCGTAATCGATCTCCAGCCGGCCAACCTTCCCCTTAGTCAATTGAAAATAAGTCTCCAAACGAGCGCCTTCTTCTAAAGTGATCCGGGCTTTGGGAACAACCACAACCCCGCCATCTTCCCCATGAAAATGGGTCTCGTTGTAACGATAAAAGCCGTTCTTGCGGACCATGATCGTCGCTTCCATGAGGTGCTGGACCTTGACAGCGTTCGGAAAAATACAATGGGCAAGCAAGCTAACCCCGGACTCCTCGCCGATCTCGGTCTCAATGTTGATCCGCTGGATTCCTTCTTTCGGTAAGACGCCGAAGCAGAGGTGGACCGGAAACTCGATCTTCACTCCGGGAAGGACCCTGATCTTCAGGTCGACCCCGTCAGCGGTCTCGCGCGGTAAGACCTCAAGGCCGGGGACCAGGTGAGAGCCCAGCACCTTGTTCTGATGAACGACTAAGTGGGCCACTTTCTGATCGGCAAAGACCGCCGGGTTCCCTTCGGCCTGTCGATAAACATCCAGCAATTCTTTATACTCTTGGGTGTAATCCATTAGCCATCCTTGGCGGAAGGGTAAACCCTGGTCGGACAAGGTTTGCAGTTCCGTTTGTAGTAATCGATGATCTCCGGCGGGTCGCCGACCTTAAAAGCCAGGCCGCTGCACATCAGCGCCGCCCGGTCGGCCACTTTAATGACTTCTTCGTCATGGGTAATAAGAATAACGGAACCGCCGTAATTTTTGATCTCTTTGATCAAACTGACGACCGCCTCTTGCGAGAGCATGTCGATCCCGGAATCGGGTTCGTCCAGGATCGCCAGTTTCGGTCTCATCGCCAGAATGGAAGCCAATTCGACTTTTTTCCGCTCGCCCCCGCTCAAGGTCTTGTCGACTTCGCGTTTCCGGTATTCGCTGGGGTTAAGCCTCATCTGTTCGAGATATTTTTCAGCCAGCAGGTGCCCTTTTTTATCGCTGCCGAGTAGGACATAGTCGAGGAGGGAAAGCCCTTCGAAACGGGCCGGTTCCTGCCAAGCCAGGGTGAGCCCAAGCCTGGCCCGTTCATCAATAGTTTTATTGGTAATATCTTCGCCGTTGAAAGTAATCCGGCCCCGGTCAGGGGCATAACCGGCGCTCCCCATCAGAACATAAGCCAACGAGCTTTTTCCGGCACCGTTGGTCCCCAGCACCCCAAAGATCTCTCCGTCGCCGACCGTAAAGCTAATGTTGGCGATGATCTGCTTGTCGCCCCGCTTCAGACTTAGATTCTCGATCTTTAACCCCACCGATTATCTCATCTCCTATAACTGTCCTCTGGTATTGTAGCATTAATAACCACACCAGAATATTCAATTCCTACACTTATCGTTTTGCGCCAACGGAACTAACCCCACCAGAATGTTCAACCACTACACTTATCGTTTTGCGCCAACGAAACTAACCCCACCAGAATGTTCAACCCTTACAGCTCTTCTTGGCGCCTCCCCTTAACAGGGGAGGAAGTTTGTTGTTAACTAACAGTTTTTTTAAGGGATCAATGATTAATTGACCAACTAAACGGGAATTGTCCAACTAAAAAGTCCCCCTGTTAAGGGGGATTCAGGGGGTTAAAAGCTAAACGCAAGTTCTCACTTTAATCGATAAGACAGGATTTAGGGGGTTAAAAGCTAGACGCAAGCTCTTACTTTAATCGATAAGACAGGATTCAGGGGGTTAAAAGCTAAACGCAAGTTCTCACTTTAATCGTAAGGCAAGATTTAGCGGTTTATCAGTGCCTTCAATTCCTTTTCACGTGCCGCTAATTTATCGTTAAGATCATCAATCATTTTCCCCAAGTTAAAAAAGATCTCCTCGTTCCAATATCTTATAATTTTTATGCCATTTCTGGCCAAACAAACGGTTCTTTGCTCGTCATATTCAGCCTTTTTGTTATGACTGCTGCCATCAACTTCTATTCCCAGCAAAAGCTTCGAACAATAAAAATCGACGATAAACCTGCCAAGAGGCTTCTGTCTAATGAATTTATAATTGTTAACTTTTTTGCCACGCAAAACTTCCCATAAAATTTTTTCTGCTTCGGTTTGATCTCGACGCAGTTTTTTAGCCCTTGGGGTTAATCTAACATCGTACGGAATTATGCCTCTTTTAGTCTTTTTCATGAGGTTTCAGATAAATAGCAGCTGCTTAATTATCGATTTCGATCTCGATCATTTCCCCTTTGCGCAGCGGCCGCGGTTCGTCGAGGAAAAGCAGTTCGCCGGCGATCTCGCCAAAGTCCGGCTCATGGCCGACGCAAAGGATCCGCTCGAACTGGCGGTTTCGTTCCAGGATCTCCAGGATATCGCCCAGCGTACAGCCGGGGGCCAGCATGTCGTCAACGAACATTTTGTCCCGCTCTTTGAGCGCGTCCGCCACGATCTCCGCCGTTTGATAGGCCCGAACGCAGGGAGAAGAAACAATAACGTCAAAGGAAATTCCTGTTTCCACCAATTCCCCGGCTAGTTCCCGGATCTGCGTTCGCCCATTATCGGTCAGCGGGCGGAGATAGTCGTCCGGATAATCTTCGCTTGGGGCCGCTTCGCCGTGGCGGAGGAGATAAAGCTTCATACCCCGATCGCCCGGTGGTTGTTAACGATCTCATCAGCCAGCCGGTCCAAAGCGGCGTAGTCAGTTTCAGTGGGGGCCCCTTTAGCGATGACCGGCGGAATGATCGTAACCTTGAGGTTGACGATCATCGCGGAGAGATTCTCCACCATCTTACCACCCCAGGCGAACGAACCGATCACCGAAACGAACTTCGTTTTCGGCCGGAGCGCGTTAGCCAGGAAAGCGGCGTGGGCCGCCAGCGGATGCGGGCCGGCCAAAACGGTCGGGGTACCGATAACAACGGTCGCCGCGTCAACCAGGTCCATCGCCAGTTCACCGATATCGGTCCGGGCAAGATTATAAGGCTTGACGATAACCCCCCGCGCCATGAGGATATCAATGAGGTATTCGGCCATCTCCTGGGTACTGCCATGCATCGAAACGTAAGCCAGGAGAACCTCGTTTTTGACCGCGTCCCCCGCCCAATCAGCGTAAGCCTCAAGGATCATTTTAGGGTTCTGATAGACCGGCCCGTGGCTGGGGGCGGCGATCTCAAAATTCAGCCCTTTCAATTTTTCCAGGTGCTGTTTGATCGACGTCCTAAAAGGCATCATAATCTCGGCAAAATAACGCTTGGCCGCCCGGTAGACGTGCGCCTCGTCGGACACAAAAAGTTCGCTGGTCGCCAGGTGCGAGCCGAGAAAGTCACAGGTAAAAAGGATCTTGTCTTCCGCGACGTAGGTAAACATCGTCTCCGGCCAATGGACCCAGGGGGCCAGGATAAACTCCAGGGTCTTGTTCCCCAACGATATTTTTTCCCGGTCGGCCACGATCTGGATCTTTTCGGCCGGGACCCGGAGATGGGAGATCAAAAGCTCCCCGCATTTGGCATTGGTCACGACCTTGGCCATTGGGAACAGCTCCAAAAGGAACGGAATCGAGCCGGAATGGTCCTGTTCGGCGTGATGAGCGACCAGATAGTCGATCTTCCCGACGTTTAATTCGTTCAGGTTCTCGACCAGCGCGCCGACCTTCGTCGGATCGACCGTATCGAGCAAAGCGGTCTTTTCGCTGCCGACGATCAAATATGAATTGTAGCTGGTCCCTTCCGGAAGCGGGATCAGCTCATCGAACAGCCGCCGGTCAAAATCGATCGCTCCAACTGAAAATATATCGGCTTTAATTTTCCTGACAGCCATGATTACCCCTCTGGTTTAAACTGATCTTTGCTCGCGCCGCAGACCGGGCAGACCCAGCTGTTCGGCAGACTTTCAAACGACGTCCCCGGCGCGACCCCGGAATCGGGGTCCCCTTTCGCCGGATCGTAAACATAACCGCAAACCGTGCAGATATATTTCTTCACAACTCGTCTCCTTTTTATTTAGCGGACCAAAGCCCGTGCAGGTTGCAGTACTCCCGGGCGGCAACCTCGGCAGCGGTCAAACAAAATTCCGCCTCGGGCTTATCACCGGGCTTGAGAAATTTCCGGTAAGCCTTGCCGTCCGCGATCAGCTCGATCCATTCAATGTAATGCTTCTCTTCCATCGGATGGGGTACGGCGCCGATCTTGACCAAAGATCCGTTCGGCGTTTTTTCGATCACCGGCACGTGTTTTTCCTTGGCGGCATCGACGGTGTTCTCAATCATCTCCTTCATCGGCTGACCGCAACAGACCAGTTCGCCGTCGCCGCTATGCAGGACTTCCACGATATTGCCGCACACTTCACACTTATAAATACCCATTTGTTTTGCCATGATTTATCCCCCTTATGTCCGCCGTTATTTCCGGCTGTATTTTAGCTAAAATCGCCGTTTTGTTCAAGTTACTGATCGTCTTGCCGTCCGCTGTGCTTAACCACCCGGCCTTCCACCATATAAACGACATCCTCGCCGATATTGGTCGCGTGGTCGGAGATCCGCTCCAGATGGCGCGAAACCAAAAGCAAAGGAATAGCGCGCGGCACGGCCGTGGAATCCTTCCCCATGATCTCGATCAGTTCGTCGTGGACCAGGTCGCGTAATTTATCGACTTCTTTCTCTTTGACCCAGATCTCCCGGGCCTTTCGCGAATCACGATTGACGAAGGCGTCTAGGGCTAAGGCGACCGATTCCTGGGCCAATCTGGCCATTTTCGGGATATCGATCAGCGGTTTAAGGAGCGGCCGTCCCGCCAGTTCGATCGCCCGCTGGGCGATATCTTCCGCCAGGTCGCCGATCCTCTCCAGGTCGTTGGCGATCCGCATCCCGGTCATTAAAAAGCGCAGGTCCGAGGCTTCGGGCTGGCGCAAGGCGACCAACTGAATGCATTTCTCATCGATCTCCAGCTCCAATTGGTCGACGTTCTCATCTTCTTTCACGACTTCTTCCGCCATCTCCTTGTCCAGTTTTTTTAGTGATTCGACCGATTTGTGGATCAAACCCTGGACCATCACCCCCATTTTCAGGATCGTATCTTTTAATTCCCCCATCTCATGATCGAAAACTCTTTTATGGTCCATTTTTTCCTCCTTAATTAACCGAACCGTCCGGTAATGTAATCGTCGGTCCGCTTATCGGCCGGCGAAGTAAAAATCTTCTTGGTGTCGCCGAACTCGATCAACTCGCCCAGCAGCATGAAGCCGCATTCATCGGAAACCCGGGCCGCCTGCTGCATGTTGTGCGTGACAATGACTATTGTATATTGTTTTTTCAATTCCAGCATCAGCGATTCAATTTTCATGGTCGCCATGGGATCGAGGGCCGAACAGATCTCGTCCATCAGCAGAATATCGGGCGTGACCGCGATCAAGCGGGCGATACAAAGCCGCTGCTGCTGCTCCAGGGTCAGCTCCAGGGCATCCTGTGACAGCCGGTCTTTCAAGTCGTCGAACAGCAGGACCGCCGACAGGCTCTTATAGACCGCTTCTTCCAGCACGCTCTTGCGCCGCTCGCCCCTGATCCGCAAGCCGAAAGCGACGTTTTCAAAGACCGAGAGGGGAAACGGGTTGGGCCGCTGAAAGACCATGCCGACATGCTTGCGCAGATCGACCAGATCGACTTGCGGACCAACGATCTCCGCCCCTTCGATCGTCACGCTGCCGTTCATCGTCACCCCGTCGATCAGATCGTTCATTCGGTTAAAGACCCGCAGCAAGGTCGATTTGCCGCAACCCGACGGACCGATCAGGCTGGTGATCCTGTTCCGTCCGACCTTGAGTTCGACATCGATCAAAGCGTGGAATGACCCATAGTAAAAATTTAGTTTTTTCGTTTCGATTATCGGTTTCATTAGCCGAACCTGCCTGTAATGTAATCTTCGGTCCGTTTATCGGCCGGGGTCGTAAAGAGCTTGCCGGTCTCCGCCAGTTCGATCATCTCACCCATCAGGAAGAAAGCGGTCCGGTCGGCAACCCGGGCCGCCTGTTTAACGTTGTTCGTAACCAGGATTTGAGTGTAGGAATCTTTTAAATTCCGCATCGCTTCTTCAATCTTCAGGGTCGAGATCGGATCGAGCGCGGAACACGGTTCGTCATAGAGGATCACGTCCGGTTCGACCGCCAGGGTCCGGGCGATGCAGAGCCGCTGCTGCTGGCCGCCCGATAATTTAAAAGCCGAGCAATCCAGCCGGTCTTTAACTTCATCCCAAATCGCGGCCGCCCGCAGTGATCGTTCGGCAATTTCCAAAAGCCTGGTCCGGTTTTTAACGCCGTGCATCCGGGGCCCGTAGGCAATATTGTCAAAGACCGACAAAGGGAGCGGCAACGGCAAAGCAAAAACGATCCCGATCCTTTTACGCAATAGATGGATGTCGAGCTCGCGGATATTTTTCCCGTCGAGACTGATCGTTCCGTCCATCCGAAAATGATTATGCAAATCGTTCAGCCGATTAACGCAGCGGAGAAACGAGGTCTTGCCGCTGTTGGACGGTCCGATCACGCCCAGGATCTCGTTGGCCTGGACCGCGAGGGTGAGCTCTTTAAGGGCGTGGACCCCGTCATACCAGACGTTCAAACCTTTGATCTCAAGTTTATTTACCATGTTTTCTTCTTCCTGAAATATGATCTGATGTATGAAGCAACGATGTTCAAGATAAAAATGATGCCGACCAGGACAAGCACCGTCCCATACTGCATTTTAACGCTGACGTTGGGCACCTGGGTGGAAAGAACATAAATATGATAAGGCAGCGCCATCGCCTGATCGTAAACCGAAGTCGGGAGTTTCGGCAGATAGAAAGCGGCCACGGTAAAAAGGATCGGCGCGGTCTCTCCCGCCGCCCGGGAAAGACCCAGGATCGTCCCGGTCAGGATCCCGGGGATCGCGTTCGGCAGAACAACGTGCCGGACCGTCTGCCAGCGCGAAGCGCCAAGAGAAAAACTGACTTCGCGGAAAGAACGGGGAACGGAACCGAGCGCCTCCCGCGTCGCGGTAATAACGACCGGCAGGGTCATGATCGCCAGGGTCAGCGACCCAGCCAGGATCGAAGCGCCGAAGCCGAGGAATTCGACGAAAAGGCTCAAGCCGAAAAGACCGTAAACGATTGACGGAACGCCGGCCAAATTGATGATCGCCAGCTCGATCGCCCGGGTCAGCCAGTTCCGTTTAGCGTATTCGTTCAGATAGATCGCCGCCATGATCCCAAAAGGAATGGAAAAAACTGCCGTCACCGCCATTAAATATAAGGTCCCAACGATCGCCGGCCAAATCCCCCCCGCCCTCATCCCATCTTTGGGAATGGAAAACAAAAAGTCGAAACTGATCGCCGGCAAGCCGTTAAAAAGAAGAAGGGCCATGATCAAGACGACCGGCGCGATCACGATAATGGTCGCCGCCAGCAACAAAACAAAAGCGATCTTTTCTTTTAGTTTGGAATCGATCATCGTTTCCGGTTCCTTTTCTTGCCGCGGTTCAGGAAGAAATCAG
Organism: Candidatus Margulisiibacteriota bacterium; assembly: GCA_041661965.1. Lineage (NCBI taxonomy): Bacteria > Bacillati > Candidatus Margulisiibacteriota > Candidatus Margulisiibacteriota bacterium. The sequence continues at coordinate 407,066 of JBAZTH010000003.1, read as the reverse complement.
CGACCAGGTTTATTAAAAAGCTGATGACAAAAAGAACGATCCCGATCGCGAACAAAGCGTAATAATGGGAACTGCCGGAGACCGCCTCTCCCATTTCCGCCGCGATCGTCGCCGTCAGGGTCCGAACCGGCTGTAAAATACTGGTCGGCAGGATCGCCGCATTGCCGGTGATCATCAGAACAGCCATCGTTTCACCCACTACCCGGCCGATCCCGAGCATGATCGCCGCCAGGATGCCGGACGACGCGGCCGGCAAAATGACCCGGTAGATCGTCTGCCAGCGGGTCGCGCCAAGGGCCAGCGAACCTTCGCGGTAACTTTTCGGAACAGAGTTGATCGAATCTTCGATAATCGAGACGATCGTCGGCATCGCCATGAAAGCGAGCATGATCGAACCGGCCAGCGCCGTTAGGCCGCTCGGCAGGTTGAAAATGTTTTTCAGAAAAGGGGCCAGGGTCGCGATCCCGATGAAGCCAAGGACGATGCTGGGAATGGCGGCCAGGAGCTCGATCCCGGATTTTAAGATCTCTTTCAGCCAGCCGGGGGCGACTTCCGCCACGTAGAGAGCGGACCCGATCCCCAGCGGCACGGCGATCACGACCGCCCCGAGAGTCACCCAGAGCGAGCCGAGGATCAGCGGCAGGATCCCGAATTGCGGCGGCTCCGAGATCGGATACCAGTTGGTCCCGAAAAGAAAAGCCAGAACATTGACCGAAGAAAAAAGCGACAACCCTTCTTTAAGCAGGAAAAAGAGGATCAGCAGGACGAAGACGATCGAGCCGATCCCGGAAATAAAGATCAACTTTTCAATTATTTTTTCCAACCACTTGTTCATTTTATCGGCACAAAGTCCATTTTTTTGACGATCGCCTGGCCGGCCGGGCTCAAAACATAATTAATAAAGGATTGGACCCTGGCCTCCGGCGTTCCGTTCGTGTAGAAAAGGAGCGAGCGCGAGATCGGATACCTGTTCTCTTTGACCGTCAACATGTTCGGGACGACAAACGGGCCGGCGTCTGTTCGGCCGACCCCCAGGGCTTTTTGTTTTTTGTTTAAATAACCGAGCCCGATATAGCCGATCGCCGACGGATTGGAAATCACTTCCTCGACGACCGATTGGGAAGACGGCATCATCAGGACGCCGGAAGCGAATTCGTTGGGGTTTTTCTTTTGACCGAGCTTAACGATCGTTTCCAAAAAAAAGACATGGGTGCCGGAGTTCCGCTCACGCGACAAAGCAACGATCCTTTTATCAGGTCCGCCAAGCGATCGCCAATTGGTGACCTTGCCGGTGAAAATGTCGGAAAGCTGCTTGATCGTCAGGCGTTCGATCGGATTCGAAGGGTGCACAACAACGACAATGCCATCGCTGGCGACCTGCAGCTCCAATGGATAGACCCCTCTTTTATTGGCCAGCAGGATCTCTTTATGATGCATTTCCCGGGAAGCCAGGGCAATGTCGGTCGTCCCGCTGATCAAGGAAGCAAACCCGGCGCCCGAACCACCGCCGGTAACGGCAACCGCGCTCTCCGGTGATTTTTCCAGATAACTTTCGGTCCAGGCCTCCGCCAGGTTAACCATGGTATCCGATCCTTTGATCTGGATAGCCTTGTTGCCGCGGCCGCACCCGGCCGTCATAAGCAGACCGGCCGACAAGATCAGCAACAACATAGTTTTGAGCATCTTGCCTGACATCTTTTGTTTTCATTATCTTATACCAATGTTAAATCCAGGTTACATAAATGTTAAAACCCGGTAACTAGCCGAACCTTCCCGTCACGTAATCTTCGGTCCGCTTATCGATCGGAGCGGTGAAAATTTTACCGGTAACGCCAAACTCAATTAGTTCGCCGAGCAGGAAAAACCCGGTAAAATCGGCGACCCGCGCCGCCTGCTGCATGTTGTGGGTCACGATCACGATCGTATAGTCATTCTTCAACTCCTGGATCAATTCTTCGATCTTGCCGGTCGAGATCGGGTCGAGCGCGGAGCAAGGCTCATCAAGAAGAATTACTTCCGGTTTGACCGCCAGGGTCCGGGCAATGCACAAACGCTGCTGCTGTCCGCCGGAAAGGCCGATCCCCGGCTTATCCAGAATGTCTTTGACCTCGCTCCAAAGCGCCGCTTGTTTCAAAGCGGTCTCGACCGTTTGGTCAAGGATCCCCCGGTCGACCCGACCGGCAATTTTTATCCCCGCCGCCGCGTTGTCGTAAATCGACATGGTAGGAAACGGGGTCGGCTTCTGGAAAACCATCCCGACTCTGCGCCGCAGGGCGACCAGGTCATAGCGGGGCCGAAAAATATCTTCCCCATCCAAAAATACCTGCCCCGCCACGGCCGCTTCCGGGATCGTCTCATGAAGTCGGTTGAGATTCCGGACAAAAGTTGATTTACCGCAGCCCGACGGACCGATTACCGCCGTTACCTTGTTGGCGTAAATCTCCATATTTATTTCTTTGAGCGCCTGTTTGCCGGAAAACCAGGCGTTCAAGCCGGACGCTTTCATTTTGATCGGCAATTTATCCATAATATACCCTCTTTGAAAATTTTCTTACGACCAGCGTAACCAGTAATATGATAAAGACCAGAGTGAGCGAGCCGGCCCAGGCTTTAGCCTGCCACTCGTCAAACGGCGAGATCGCGTAATTGTAGATCTGCACGGTCATGGAAGCCATCGGCTGATCGATCCGCAGGTTCCAATACATCGTATTGAAGGCGGTAAAGATCAGCGGAGCGGTCTCCCCCATGATCCTGGCTACCGCCAGGATCACCCCGGTAAAGATCCCGTTCCAGGCGGTGCGAAAAACTATCCACAGGGAAACCTTCCACTCCGGCAAACCGAGCGCCAAACCCGCCTCATAAAGGGTGCGCGGGACCATTTTCACCATCTCTTCAGTGGTCCGGGTCACGACCGGGATCATAATGATCCCCAGCGCGAAGCCGCCGGCGATCGCCGAAAAGCGCTTCATCGTCGCCACAATCAGCACGTAAGCGAAAATGCCGATGACAATGCTCGGCAAACTTGAAAGGACATCGGCCGAATAGCGGATAAAAAAGCCCCGTTTCCCCGATCCGTACTGCGCCAGCCAGATCCCGCCGAAGATCCCGATCGGCAGTCCGACCAGGCAAGCCAGCCCCACCAGGATAAAAGTCCCGACGATCGCGTTGGCCATTCCGCCGCCGGGGTCGCCGACCGGCGCCGGCAGTCTGGTAAAAAAAGCCCAATCGAAAGCGCCGATCCCTTTAACAAAAACATAGCCGAGGACCGCAATCAAAGGCAGGACCGCAATCACCGCGCTTAAAAAAACGGCCGTCAAAAAACAGCCCTCCTTTATCTCCCGGATCAGCTTTTGAGTGTCGTTTGCCATACTAAATACCTTGCCAAACCGTTGACCGCGATCGTAATGATAAGCAGAACCAGCGCGAGCTCGATCAGGGCCGCGAGGTTCAATTCGGTCCCCGCTTCAGCGAACTCGTTGGCGATCACCGCCGCCAGAGAATAAGCCGGCGCGAAGACCGACGCGGAAACTTGCGGCCGATTGCCGATCACCATCGTGACCGCCATGGTCTCTCCCAGCGCCCGGCCTAAGCCAAGAATGATCGCGCCGATAATCCCGGAACGGGCCGGCCCAAAGACCGCCGTTTTAAAGGTCTCCCACCTGGTGGCGCCGAGCGCCATGGCCGATTCCCGCAAACTGTAAGGGACCGCCTGAAGCACTTCGCGCGACAGCGCGGTAATGGTCGGCAGGATCATGATCGCTAAAATTATCCCGCCGGTCAAAAGGCTCGGCCCGGAAGTAGGCCCCTGAAAAAACGGCAAAAAACCGAACGCGCTTTTAAGCGCCGGCTGGATATAGGCGGCGGAAAATGGGGCCAGGACAAAGATCCCCCAGAGGCCGTAAACAACCGAAGGGATCGCCGCCAGCAGTTCCACCATTAAGGCGATATACTCGCGCGTTTTCGACCTATAGATCTCCGAAATAAAAATCGCGCAGCCCAGCCCGAGCGGCACGGCGATCAGCAGGGCAATGAGCGATGACATCAAGGTCCCGTAAATAAAAGGGAGCGCGCCGTAGTTGTCGGCCAGCGGGTCCCAGGCGGAGCTAAAAATAAAACCCCAGCCAAAATGACGGATCGCCGGCCAGGCCCAGAAGAGCAGGACCGCTATCAGCGAAAAAAGAAGCAAGGGGATGCTGGCCGCGAAAACCAAAGTAATCGCTTTAAAAGCCGCATCCCCCGATCTTATTGCTTTATTCGATCTCAATTGAATTGATCAGCCTCAAAACTTTGTCGGCCATACTCTCCGGCAAAGGAGCGTAAAGAAGCGAACCAGCGTATTGCTGTCCTTCCGTTAACGCCCATTTAAGATAGTTTTTCAACGCGTTCCCTTTTTCCGCGTCCGCCAATTTCTGTCTGACCAATATCCAGGTCATCCCGACTATTGGATAAGAATCCTTGCCGGGAGCGTTGGTCAGATCAAGCCTAAAATCACCGGCCGCGATCTGTTTGGCCAGCTTGCTTGAACCGAGCGCTCCGTCGGCCGCCGCCGTAGTTGAAGCAATCGACGGCTTAACATATTTACCGCTCCGGTTCTTGAGGGAAACAACCGGCAAATCATTGCTGATCGCGTAAGAAAGCTCAACGTAACCGATCGCCCCCTCATTTCCCTTGATCACTCCCGCGACGCCGGCATTCCCTTTGCCGCCGATCCCGGTTGGCCAGGAGACGGCGCTCCCCGCCCCCACTTCGGCCGCCCAGGCAGTGCTGACCTTGGCTAAATAGGAAGTAAAAATATGAGTCGTCCCGCTGCCATCGCTCCGGTGCGCGATCAAAACGCTTTTGCTCGGCAAGTCGGCCCCGGGATTAAGCGCGGCGATCGCCGGATCGTCCCATTTTTTAATCCGACCGAGGAATATTCGGCCAAGCGTATCTTGATCGAGTCGCAAGCCTTTTACGCCCGGAAGATTATAGGAAACGGCAACCGCCCCCATAACCGTCGGAATATGGAGAATATCGCCGCCGGCATCGGACATCTGCTTCTCGGTCATCGGAGCATCGCTCCCGCCGAAGTCGGTGATCTTAGCGGCAAACTGACGGATCCCGCCGCCCGACCCGATCCCCTGGTAATTGACCTGGGTCCCGGTTTTGTCGGCAAACATCTTGTTCCATTTAACATAGATCGGGTAAGGAAAGGTCGCCCCCGCCCCGTTCAGGGAAACGGCCAGCGCCGCGCCGGCAATCAGGACCAGGGAGATGACAATGGCAACTGTTTTCTTAATCATAATTTTCCCTCCTTAGATCGTAATCATGCTGTGCAGGTAAAAGATGCTGGTCGCCAAGCCGGTCCCGGTCTTGGAATTCTGCAGGTCAGCCGCGATCCTGACATCTTTCCCCCAGTCATAGATCAAACCGTAGATCGACCGGCTAACTTCATTATTGCCGGCGCTCCGAGAAGGGTCATAGTTGTCCAGCCTGGCTAAAAGGGTCCAGCCGGGATTGACTAAAAATGTCCCGCCGACGCTGTAGCCGGAAATATTGGTCCCATAAAGGTATTCGATCCCGGCGGAGTAAGTATTATTTTTTAGTCCCAGCAAAGCGACCGCCTGCTTCTTGGTGTGGCTATCCATTGAAGCGTCGGTCTTTAGGCCGGCGACATTGCCGAACAAGCCGACGATCACGCCCCCCAAATTATCATCATTGTAAACGGTCGCGTTAAGCCGCAAGCCCAGGTCTTTGCGCGCGTCGGATTCCGGCTTGGCGTAACCCGCCCCGTTAAGGAGGGTCGCGTGGTACTCGACCTCCGGGAAACCGCTGACGCTGACTTTCCCCAAGGCTCCCAACCCAAAATCGGAAGAGCTCATCACCCCTTCATTATCAAGCAGGGTCTTGGCAATAAAGCGGATGTTGAGTAGCTTGTCCGCCCAATCGATCCAGGCGGTGTGCTGCAAGCCGATCTTGGCGGTCAAGGTGAACGGAACCAACTGAATGGCGGCCGGAACCGGGACCGGTTTTTCGAGATAGGCGTATTTAAGGTAATCAAACAGGTTCTGGGTCTTTTTGTTCGGATCGGGCCCGGTAGAGGAAGTGTCCAGCCGCCGAACGTCCAGGGTCACCCGGACACCGGCGTCATCACCCAACTTCTTCTTGAAATCCAAATAAGCCCGGCTGACATCAAACTGATTATAATTTGACGAGCCGGCATTCTGGGTGTATTTCTGCCAGTGGAAAAATATCACGCCGCCAACTTTGGCGTCTTTATTTTCCGCTTTCACCTTTTCTAATTCGCTCTTTAAGCTGACCAGCGCCGCGTTGGTCTCTTCTTTCAACTCCGTCAGTTGATCGTCCTTTTCGGCCGCCGCGACCGAAGCCTCCGTAGCTTTGATCTTGTCCAAACGAAGCCCGGCGTCGCCGATCAATTGCCGCAGGATAGTTATTCTTTTATTATCTCGTATCTTTTGGGCCGCCGCCAACTTCACTTTTAAGCCGTCAATATAATTTTCAACTTTTTTCTGTTCCGCGGTTTGGGCCGATGTCAAAGAAGCGGTCAGCGTCACGGTCAGGATCAATAAAAAAGTTAGGACAATCATTTTTTTCATCGCTTCACTCCTTTTCAATTATTAACCTGGTTAACGATCCGGTTATTGCCGCCCTCCTCCTTTATCAGAGCTTGCAAGTTGATTATGGATTAACAAGGTTAAGGGATAATGAATAATTTGTTACAAGCAGGTAAAATACTAGGTTACAATCGGCAGAGTTAAGATAAAGGTCGACCCCTTCCCCTCGACGCTTTTAACTTCGATCGTTCCATTGTGCAGGTTGATAACGTGCTTGACGATCGCCAGCCCCAGGCCGGTCCCGCCAAGCTCCCGGGAGCGGGCGACATCGGTCCGGTAGAAACGCTCAAAGATCCTGGGAAGATGATGTTCGGCGATCCCGACCCCGGTGTCGGCGATCATTATCTTAACCCGGTCGGCTTCTCTCCGGCAACTGATCGAGATCTGCGCCTTAGGATCGGAATAATTGACCGCGTTCTCCAGCAGATTAAGGATCGCCCGGTAGAGATGATCTTCGATCCCATTGATGATGACCGGTTCACCGGGGCATTGGGTCACAATGCCGATCTCTTTCTGGCGGGCCTTTTCGGCAATCGTTTCGATCGCTTTGATCATGATCTCCTCCATATTGATCCGGGTGAACGGGCCGAGCTCCTTCTTCGCTTCCAGGCGGGAAAGCTCCAGAATATCATCGATCAAAACCGACAGATTGCGGGCGTGCTTATCGATCTTTTTCACGAATTCGGCGTTATGGGCCGGATCGTTCAGGGCGCCCCCGAGAAGATTTTCCACGTTCGTCCTGATCACCGTTAGCGGTGTTTTCAACTCATGGGAAACATTGGCCACGAATTCCGAACGGATCTTCTCCAACTTGCGCAAGTCGGTCATGTCATGCAAAACACAGACCACGCCGATCACGATATTCTCTTCGTTTAAGACCGGCCCGGCGTGGGCGTCAAAGATCCCTTCAAAAGGGTGAAAAACCTGGATCTCCTCCCTAACCCGTTCTCCCGTCCGCAGCGCCTTGGTTATCAGCTCGGTAATCTCGTTGTTCCGCACGACTTCACGGATCGTTTTCCCCTTGATCTCCGGTTCGGTCACCCCGAGAATTTTTTCAATGACCGGGTTGGCCAGGATCACGTTCCCCTCGCGATCGACCGCCAGGACCCCCTCGTTCAGGCTGGATAGGACCGCGCCGATCTGGCTTTTCTTGGCCGAAAGTTTATCGAAGGTGATCCTTAAGTACTGGCTCATCCGCTCCATCGCCCGCTCCAATTCCCCGACTTCGTAACGGGAGCGGCGGAAGAACCGGTTCTCAAATTTGCCGGCGGCGATCCGCTTGGCGACGTCCGATAAGCGGCTGATCGGATTGGCGAACGAGCGGGCCAGCCAGGCGCTCGAAATAACCGCCACGATCACCGAAATAAACAGAGCCAGCCAGACCGATTTATATAAACGAAAAACATTAGTGGCGTAATTTAAGGGGACGGCAAACCGGAGGAACCCGATCTTTTGGCCGTCTTTTTTGATCGGCACGGCGACATAGATCAGCTCTTTGCGTAAAGTCGCGCTGTAGCGGATCGCCTTCCCCAGCCCTTTTTCCCGAGCCTCGATGATTTCCGGCCGATCGCGGTGATTTTCAAGCCCTGCCGCCTTAACCTGCGAATCGGCCAGGACCCGACCGTTAAGATCGACAACCGTTATCCGGTTCCCCAGAATATTGGCGTATTCCAGGCTCAAACCCTGAAGCTCTTTCGGCCGGGCCAGGACCCGGGAAAAATCATTGGCCGAGAGAAAGAGCTGCTGCGAAAGGGCCTCGCTCTCGCGGCTAACTTCGATCGTTTTTAGGCGGGGAACAGCGATCGAGATCAGGATCGCGAAACTAATAACGACGATCCCGATGAAGGAAAAGAAAAGGGCGAAGCGGAAATTATTAAAAAGCTTCACGGCCTCGCCTCGAATTTGTAACCAACCCCGCGCAGGGTGTGGATATATTTTTCCGCTTTACCAAGTTTTTCCCGCAGGCGGCGGACATGCACATCGACGGTCCTGGTTTCGATCGCGACGTCGATCCCCCAGACCGTATCGAGCAGCCGCTCCCGGCTGAAAACCTTCCCTTCATTTTCCCAAAGGTACAACAACAGCGCGAATTCTTTTGCGGTCAATTCGATCGCTTTACCGGCGACGCGAACCTCATGCTTATCAACGTCCAATTCAAGTTGCGGCGCTTTAAAGACCTTTTTCCCGGCCGGCGCTCCCCCGCCATAACGCTTCAGAATCGCTTTGATCCGGGCGGTTAGTTCGCGCATGCTGAACGGTTTGGTCAGATAATCGTCGGCCCCCAGTTCAAGCCCGATGACCTTGTCCGCCTCTTCGCCTCTGGCGGTCAGCATAATTATAGGAATAGCGGCGGTCGCGGCGTTATTTTTCAAGGTTTTGCAGACGTCAAGACCGTTCATCCCGGGCAGCATGAGATCAAGCAAGATCAAAGCGGGATTTTTTTCTTTGGCCATTTTGACGGCGGACGGCCCGTCAAAAGCCTTGGCGACCTTATAACCTTCGTTCTTCAGGTTGTATTCGATCGCCTCGACAATATCCTTTTCGTCGTCAACCACCAATATTTCCTTCATGATCGTAATTGTAGCAGCCCATTCAAATATTGCCAAGCAAGAAAGCTCCCAGCTTTAAGCTTAAAGCTGTAAGCTTAAAGCTGGGAGCTTACAGCTGGAAACGTATCCCTTGTCATTATATCTTACAACTGCTAAACTTTTAGCGATAATTAAAGGAGGTCCCACCTATGAACGACCTAATTGCCGACGTCAAGCTCTCGATCGAACTGGAAAAGAAAGGCTACGATTTTTACACTCAAACCGCCAAGAGGACCGGTAACCCCCTCGCGGCCGCGACCTTGTCCAGCCTGGCGGAAAGGGAATTGGTCCACCTGGAAAAGATCAAGGAGTTCTACCGCAACTTGACCGGCGAAAAAAAACTCGCCTCGGACTGGCTGAAAGACGTGGAGGTTGCGCCGACCAAAGAGGACCTCTTGAAAATAATTCTCAAGAAACTGCAAAAAAGCCTCGACCGAAATTTTGAGACCCAAAAGGACATTAACGACGCTTACCTGGTCGCCGAAGGACTGGAAAGGGACAGTTACACTTTATACGATAAGATCGCGGCGGAAAGCACCGATCAAACCGCGAATATTTTTTACGCCGCCCTCGCCCGGGAAGAGAAAGAACATTTCGCTATTCTGGACGAAACAATGCTCTACTTAAACGATCCGACGGAATGGTTCAAACAACAAGAACACTGGATCGTCGAAGGGTAACCGGACTTTTAGCCGCCGCGGGTATTTAAGTAGGTAAAAGCGGACAAGGCGGCTTTGGCCCCGTCACCGGCGGCAATGATGATCTGCTTGGACGGCACAGCGGTCACATCCCCGGCGGCAAAAAGTCCGGGACAAGAGGTCCGCGCGGCGCAATCGATCTCGATCTCCCCCAGTTCATTCTTAGACACGCAATCGACCAGCGCGGAGTTAGGCGTCAGGCCGATCTCGACAAAGATCCCCTCCAGCGCCAGGGCCTCGATTCGGCCGGCGCGGTCGATTTTCAGGCCGCGGACAAATTGATCGCCGAAAATTTCCGTTATCTTGGCGGAGTTCATGATCTCAACTTTCGGCAGTCCGACCAGCTTCTCGCTCATGACCGGGTCGCCGGTCAGGGCCGGAGCAAGATTGATCAAATAGACCTTGGCGGCGATCCGCTCCATCTGCAATGCCGCGTCGAGGGCGGAATTCCCCCCGCCGACGACCGCGACCGTTTTACCGGCAAAAAGAGGGCCGTCGCAGGTCGCGCAGTAAGCCACGCCGCGACCGCGGAATTCCCGCTCACCGGGAACGTTTAGGGGGCGCGGCCGCTTCCCGGAAGCAATGATCACCGACTTGGCGGCAAGCGCTTGACCGTCGGATAGTTTGACTTGAAAATTAGAGCCCGCGCGCTCAACCAACGTCGCTTCGACCCCCTCGCGCATTTCAAACTTATATTGGCTTAAATGATCGGAAAACTTTTTGACCAGCTCGGGGCCGGTAATAACTTGAAAGCCGGTGTAATTTTCGACATTCGATGACCAAGCGGCCTGACCGCCGATCTCCTTGGCCACGACTGCTAAGCTCATTTTTTTGCGGGCGGCGTAGACCGCGGCAGTAATGCCGGCCGGGCCGCCGCCGATTATCACCAGATCGAGCGGCATCAGCGGCTCAACCAGAGCGAAACGACCTGCTGGGAGTTGGTCAGGATCATCAGGCCGATCAAGATAAGCAAAACCCCGCTGAAAATCTCAACATAGTGCAGGATATTCTCCATCCTTTTAATGTAAACGATCGCCAGGTCAAGCATTAAGGCGGTGAGAAGAAAAGGGATCGCCAGGCCGAGCGAATAAAAACCGAGCAGCAGCACCCCGTTCCACATGGTCGACGAGACGCTGGAAAGGACCAGGATCGAACCGAGGATCGGGCCGGCGCACGGGACCCAGGCGGCGGAAAAGGCCATCCCGAACACGAACGAACCAAGATAGCTCCCCGGTTTAAATTTTAACTGCCAGCCAAAATGCGACTGCAGAAAATCCAGCCTGATAATTTTGAGCAAAAAAAGCCCCAGGCCGATCACGATCAATCCTCCAACGATCCGCATCACCCCGCGGAATTCCATGAGCGCCTGACCAAGCACGCTGGCAGTCGCCCCAAGGGCTATAAAGACCAGAGAAAAACCGAAAACGAAGAAAAGGGCGTTGAGCAAAGTCTTCAGCCTGGCTTCCCCGACCGACAGGCGATAATCATGCAGGGAGATGCCGGTCAAAAAAAGGATGTAAGAAGGAATCAAGGGTAGAATGCAGGGCGAAAGAAAAGATAACAGGCCGGCGGCAAAAGCAACGGCAAAAGAGAGGCCGGCCATCGCTTATTTCGCCTGCTCGATCAATTTTGACCAAGCTTTAAGGTATTCATCGCTCAACCAATCTCGGGCGCCGATCAGTTTGTCGACCACCTTCCCTTTCTTATTAATGACATAAGTAGTGGGAATACTGTAAATTGAATAGCGGCCGGCGACTTCACCCTCGTTATCAAGCAAAACTTTAAAAGTATATCCTTCCTTGGCGACAAATTTACAGACCGCGTCCCCCGCACCCCGTTCCAGATTGACGGCAACGATCACAAACGGTTTATCGGCCATTTTTTCATGGAGCTTTTGCATGATCGGCATTTCCGAACGGCAGGGAGGACACCAGGTCGCCCAAAAATTAAGCATAATCACTTTCCCACGATAATCAGAGAGCTTGATCGGCTTACCGGCCAGATCGGGCAAAGTAAAATCAAGGAGTTCTTTCTTCGACGCGGCCGGCTCTTTTTCTCCCATTCCCCAAACCAAGCCGGCCAGACAAACAACCAGGAAAAGCAAATAAAATGTTTTTTTCATAACCGCTCCACACATAATTTGTCCCCCTCTTTTTTCGAAGTATAGCCATTGCTTTCCATAAAGTCAATTTTGAATTGAATTCTTAAATTGATGATGTCATAATCAGTTCAGAGTTATGAAATTAAGAACCAAGCTCATTATCTTCACCGCCCTGACCATGATCACTGCCATTTTAGTCGTCTTGTTGGGAGTGCGCTTGATCCTGGTCCCTAATTTTCTGGAAGCGGAACTGAATGACGCCGTTAGCCGGACCGAGAGGATCCAGGGAGCCTTCCAGGCGATCGAACTTGAGACGCTGGAATACATGCTCCTTGACTGGTCGATTTGGGACGACGCCTACCAATTCGTTGTCGATCGCAACAAGAAATTCGTCGAGGTTAACATCTCCGACTCCACTATGGGCAATTTGCGGCTCAACGCCCTTTTATTTCTCGACCTGAACGGCAAGCTGGTTTACGGGGCCGGCTATGACTTGGTAAAAAAGATAAGGACGCCGCTCCCCGCCCAGTTCAACGCGCAGTTTAAAAAGCTGTCTCAAATTACGCGAAAAGAAGGGACCAAAGGCTTAATTTCCCTGCCGGAAGGGCCGCTGCTCTTCGCCGCGCAGCCAATCCTAACCAGCAATAATCAAGGACCGGTCCGTGGGACCTTGATCTTTGGCCGGTTCCTAAATGACACCGAAACAAACTATCTGGCTAAAAGCCTGCAACTAAACATTAGAGTTCAATTACCGGGCAGCAAAGACCTTTCCCTGGAAAAGTTCAAGGAGATTGTCGGTAAAAGCCGGAACGACCTGTCAATCGAATCGATCGACGACACGACGATCATGGGCTACACTATTTTAAGGGACCTTAACGGCGAACCGGTCGCGGTCATCACCCGGACGGTTTCTCGGATCATTTACAATAAGCTGGAACGAACGATCACTGTTTTTATCGCGATCATTGTTGGTGTCGGCTTTCTGCTCGGCGCGGTCATCCTGACCGCCCTTGACCGGCTGATCACCACCCGGATCGCCAAGCTGGCCGAAGCGATCGTCGCCATCGGTAAAAAAGAGAAGCTCAACCTGACCGTGCCGGAAGAGGGAAACGACGAGATCACCTCACTGCAAAGGTCGATCAATGCAACCCTTCGGTCGCTCAACCAGGCGCAAATCATGCTTTTTCAAAGCCAGCAGTCTTATAACGCCATCTTCGAAGACGTCAATGATATCGTTTTTACCGCGAACTTAAAAGGAGAATTCACCTCCATCAATAAAGCGGCTAAAAGAATCCTCGGCTATAAACCGGAAGACATCATCGGCCGGCCTTTCGATTTTTTGGCCACGCCTGATTCGCGGGCCGTCCTCAAGGCAAAACTCGATGAAAAGATCTCCGGCCAGCAGCAGCGGACCTCTTATGAAGCGGCGATCAAAACAAAAGACGGACGTGTCCTGACCCTGGAGATCAACAGCCAGGTCCAGCTCGAAAACGGCAAACCGGTCGCGGTCTTCGGGATCGCCCGCGACGTGACCGAACGGAAACGCTTCGAAAAACAACTGAACGAAAAAGTTAAAGAGCTGGAAGAATTCCAATTGCTGGCGGTCGGGCGGGAATTGAAGATGACGGAAATGGAAAAAGAGATCAACGAATTGCTCAAGAAACTCGGTCAGCCGCCCAAATATAAGTAGCTACTTTCCTCTGATCTGAACGTTCTGAACCCAGCGTTTGGCAAGATCGGCCATTTCCTGCAGTTTTTCCAGCGGATAAGGCTCATAAGCAGCCAAGGCCGGATCCAAAGTGTTACGCGGATCAAATTGCTGCAGGACGAATTTTTTCGCCCCTTTGATCCCCCGAGCCAGGTCCTCGATATCTTTTAAATACAAGAGATTTGGAACGACCGTGGTCCGGAATTCACTTTCGATCCCGCTCTTAATTATCAGCGCGACGCTCTGTTTGATCTTGGCCAGATCGGTTTCCACCCCGCAGAGCTTATAATACCGCTCATCCAGCGGCGCTTTGACGTCCATGGCGATAAAGTCGACCAGCTTGCGGTCGAGCAAACGCTTGATCAGCTCCGGATCGGTCCCGTTGGTGTCGAGCTTGACCAACAGAGGCAGTTTTTTGATCTCTTCGATAAACTCGACCAGCCCCTGGTTGACGTGCAGGACCGGCTCCCCGCCGGTGATACAGACCCCATCCAGAAAATCCGTGTGTTCTTTCAAAAAAGAAAAGATCCGCGCAACGGGAATAGTTTCATATTTGTCCGGCTGGTTAACGAGCCCGGCGTTATGGCAGAAGGGACAGCGGAAATTACAATACGGGAGAAAAACGACCGCGACAATCTTCCCGTCCCAGTCGACGAAAGAAGTTTCGAGAAAGCCTTTGATCACCAGCTGGTCGGCGGCAGTCATTAGTTTTCGTCAAAGAGGAAAACAGCCGCGGCGATAACCGTGGTCCAGACGTTCCTCTGGCCAATGGCGCTTTGGGTAATATGGGTGGTCCGAACGATCCGGTCGGAAACTTTCCACAGCTCCTGGCGGTCGTCCCAGCTGGAATCCTCGTCAAAAGGAACCCCCAGGGTTGTGGCTAACATCTGCGCGGCAATGTCTTCGGCGTAATCGCCGCATTCTTCGTCGGTCATCCCGTTGCCATGGTGTTCGCTCAAATAACCGTAGGAATTCGGGTCCGAGGGGATCGCCATCCCGACCGAAGCCGAGATCAGGCGGTGCGACTCGTTGGTATCGTTGCGCGACATGACGATAAAAGTGATCTCGCCCGGCTTGATCAGTTTCATCCCCTGCTCCCGGGTGATCATCTTACAGCCCGGCGGGAAGATGCTGGAAACCTGGACGTAGTTGACCGCCTGGATCCCCGCGTCGCGCAAGGCCATCTCGAAACTGGCCAGCTTTTCCCGGTGGCGGCCCACTCCCTTGGTAAAAAATACTTTCGTCGGTACTAAATTCATTGGTTATTATTATACAAGCTTTTTTCTAAATATCAAAACAAACTCGCCTGTTCGCGCTGGTCGTCGGGGGTTTTGTAAAGACCGTGCTTCTTGCGAAGGGCTTTTTTCTTTTCCGCTCCCAGGTCGTTCTCGACCATTTCGAGCGTGGCGTAGATCTCCTCGGCCCGTTTGAGAACTTCGGCCGGAATACCGGCCAGCTTGGCGACCTGGATGCCGTAAGACTTATCGGCCGGTCCTTCGGCGATGACGCGCAAGAAAGTGATCTCGCCATTCTGGTCGCGGACGGTCACGTTAACGTTGACCATGCCAGGATGTTTGTCCGCCAGTTGAGTAATCTCGTGATAATGAGTGGCAAATAAGGTCAGCGCCCCGATCTTGGCGTGGATATGTTCGGCCACCGCCGCCGCGATCGACATCCCGTCGAAGGTCGAGGTCCCCCGGCCGATCTCGTCTAAGATCACCAGGCTCCGCTCGGTCGCGTTGTTGACGATGTTGGCGGTCTCGGTCATCTCCAGCATAAAAGTCGACTGGCCGGAATAGATATCGTCCATCGCGCCGATCCGGGTAAAGATCCGGTCGATCAGGCAAAGCTTGGCACTGGCCGCGGGAACAAAAGAGCCGATCTGGGCCAGGAGAGAGATCAGCGCCGTCTGGCGCATGTAGGTCGACTTACCGCCCATATTCGGGCCGGTGATCAGCAGAAAGCGGCGTGCCTCGTTAAGATCGGTATCGTTGGCGACAAATTTAAATTCACCCAGCATCTTTTCAACTACCGGATGGCGCCCTTGTTTGATCGTGATCGCTTTTTGGTCGCTAAACGACGGGCGGCTGTATTTATTTTCCACCGCCGCTTCGGCTAAAGATAAAAGGACATCAAGACTGGCGAGCGCGCCAGCCAGCGACTGCAGCTGCCGGGTATGTTCCGCGACTTTGGTCCGGACCTC
Source organism: Candidatus Margulisiibacteriota bacterium (assembly GCA_041661965.1). Taxonomy (NCBI): domain Bacteria; kingdom Bacillati; phylum Candidatus Margulisiibacteriota; species Candidatus Margulisiibacteriota bacterium. The sequence continues at coordinate 391,154 of JBAZTH010000003.1, read as the reverse complement.
GGTAAAGAGCTGGTATTCCAGCTCTTTGGTCCTGACTTCCGCGTTCAGGATCATCGTCTCCCGGTCTTTTAGTTCCGGCGTGATGAACCGTTCGGCGTTCACTAACGTTTGCTTGCGGATATAATCGGGCGGCACCTGGTCAAGATTGGAATTGGTCACTTCAATGAAATAACCGAAAACTTTAGTGTAGCCGACCTTGAGCGATTTGATCCCGGTCCGTTTCCGCTCCGACGCTTCCAGCTCGGCGATCCATTGCTTCCCGCCGCGGCTCCCTTTCTTCAGTTCGTCGAGCTCCGCGTGGTAGCCGTCCTTAATGATCCCCCCTTCTTTGATCGTGAACGGAGGATCAGCGACAATCGCGTTGCCGATCAGCTCAACTACCGCCTGCCGGACCGCCAGGGACTCTTTGATCGGCGCGACAAAACCGGCCAGAGGGACGTTCGTTTGAACGACTTTCTCGATCAGCGGAAGTTGAAAGAGCGATTCCTTCAGCGCGGCCAAGTCGCGCGGATTGGCGGTCCCGGTCGCAACTTTGCCGGTCAGCCGCTCCACATCAAAGACTTTATCAAGGGCGGCCGCCAGTTCGCTCCGGAGGATCGCGTCTTTAGTAAAAACTTCAACCGCGTCGAGGCGCCGTTCGATCTCGGCTTGATTTAATAATGGTTGGACCAGCCATTGGCGAAGCAGTCTTCCGCCCATCGGGGTTTTAGTCCGGTCAATGACCCAGAGCAAGCTCCCCTGGTGCGATTTGTCGCGGGCTGTTTGGGTCAATTCTAAATTGCGGCGGGTAACGTTATCGATGAACATGTAATCGCCGACCTGGTATTTTTTCAGCGCGCCGATCTGGCGGAGAGCGGTCTTTTGCGTTTCCCGGAGATAATCTAGGATCGCCGCCGCCGCGCCAAGCGAAACCTCATCCTCATTCAAACCAAACGATTCCAGCGAATGAAGGTTAAACTGCCCTTTAATTTTCCTAACCGCCGTCTCGCTGTCGTAAATATCTTTGAAGGAAGACTGGCTTTTCAGCCGAAGCTCTTTGAGGGCGGCCGCTCCTTCTGGTTCAAAGAGATCGGAAACCAACAATTCTACCGGCGCGATCCGGCGGACCTCGTCCAGAAGCCCGTCGAGAGAATTAAAACCGGTCAATTTGAATTCCCCGGTCGTTGAATCAACGTAAGCGAGGCCGTATTTCCCTTTGTCCTGATTGACCGCCAGCAAATAGTTATTCGCTTTGGCCGAAAGCATCGACGGCTCGTTCACCGTCCCAGGGGTGACGATCCGAATCACTTCCCGTCTAACAAGGTTATCTTTGGCGAATTTTGGATCTTCAACCTGTTCGCAGATCGCGACCTTGTACCCTTTCTCGATAAGTTTGGCCAGATACCCTTCGGCGGCGTGGTACGGAATGCCGCACATCGGCATCCGGTTGTCGTCTTTGCCGCGACCGGTTAAAGTCAGGTCTAATTCGCGCGACGCAAGCAAGGCGTCGTCAAAAAACATTTCGTAGAAATCACCGAGGCGGTAAAAGAGGATCGCGTCCTGGTGCCGGGCCTTGATCTCCTGGTACTGTTTCATCATCGGGGTGAGGTCGGTCATTATTTTATCCTTTTCTCTCCTAGCTAATGTATCAACCGCGACTGACTACCAATCTCCCCGCGACTGAACGTCGCGGTTAGATTCTCTTTCACTGCCCCCGCGACTGAACGTCGCGGTTATATTCTTTCCTTTAACCGCAGCGTTTAGCTGCTGGTTACGAGGCTAATCCGCTGACGATCCTACCCCAACAACTATTTTTTCCCCCGCGACTGAACGTCGCGGTTAGGGATTTATAATTAATCACAGCCTTTATCTGCTGGCTTCAATTCAACCTCTTTAATGCCTATTTGATAAAAGAAATACCCATAAATTGGTATTAAAACATATAAAGCACCTGCAACTATTATTTGGCAAGCAGTCCATCCATAAACAATCAAAACACACCAATTAAAAATAGTAATATTGATAAAAGACAGAAAACAAAATATTATCAACAATATCCACGAATACAATCTTGGAATTATTTTATAACCGTCATAACTAAGCTGGCTATCTAGGGATTTTTCGATTTCATTAATTCGCTTCCATTGCACATTTTCTTGTTGAAGCTGCTTACTTATAGAAACACCAATTAAACCAATAATTATTATTATGCATATTGAAAGTAAAAGAATAACAACATTCGGATTCAATTCAAGGATGACCTTGTCCTCAACATTAATTATAAGCCAAAAATAAGCACCAATTATCATAATCGAAAAATACAACAACTGGTTAACCACACTTCTGTTGTAGTTAATTTCCCCATGAGCCTCTTTATTGATCAATTTATTCAACTCTGTTTTATTCATTTGTTAACTTTAACAGCAGCATTCAACTGCTGTTTATGCTTCTATTGTTTTACAAATCCCCGCTCGCAACTGACCGTCGCGGTTACATCTATTCTTCTGGAGCCAAAAACAACACTTTTCTTAGTGGCAATAAGTTTTTATCTTCATCAGATAACTTATCATAGTGTTCTTCCCAAAGATCGATGAATTCATCGAAATTAATTTTTTCAATATGTTTATTTGCCTTCCTAATTTCGACCAAAGCATCAGCAGAAAAACCACCAGTAGAAACAATAACTCCAATATACCCTTCTTTCTGCAAGTCGCCGTTTAATGAGGCGACCTCTGGCCTCCCAACTTTTGTTTCCATTCTATGCTTAACTTGTATACGTATTCTTGGAGATTGAGCACCAATGGGATCTTTGTATGCAACAATATCAATGCCCCCATCTGGGCCTTTTGACGCAACAAATGGCGTATAATACCCCATACCTCGAAATAAGGCCGCAACTAGATCCTGAAAATCATATGGATTAATATTTCTAATGTACTCTTTTATTTCCTCTCTTGATGTTGATTGCGCCTGCTCATATGTTGTTGCAAGCGAATGATTTTCATTATCTGTCTCATTTGACTCTTGCCTAATTAATTCTCTCGCCTCAGCCCATTCCATATATTTTTTTCTTGCAACATCAATAAATTGGTTCGGCGTCATTTCAAGCGCCTTCTTGCCTTCTTCGGTAATAAACCAGGTCCCTTTATGTTTCCTTAACCATCCAGCCTTAACAAGATCAATTGAATAAAAATGCAAAATTGATTGCCAACGAATATAGCCACTCTTTTCATAAAGCCCTTTTTCGTATTCATTAAATTCGATTTTCTTTTCAATTTCCTCGTGAATTTTCTTTACCGGACATGATCCGCCTTGCTCTAAGATTATCCTTAATGCTGCCTGACAAAATAAACCAATTCGCTCATATGATATTTTTTTCATAAACCCCTCCTCGCAAATATTCACAGACAACCATCACTCAAAGCTTAACAGAACAGCAGCGCTCAGCTGCTGGTTACGAATCCCGTCACCAGCCCCGCGACTGAACGTCGCGGTTAAGGCTAATATCTTTTGTCTACGCCAGCAGCGTCATGCTGTTCGTTAATATATTGTATCACTTTAGGAAGGTCTTTTTCACTTATTTTACGGGCAAAATAACCCCTTCCCCATAATTTCCGATCAACAAATCTATTTGATGGATATTCCAGAAAAAATGCCCTAGAAGAACTCCCCTTAAACATTTTCATAACATACTCGGTGGAATCAGTCGCTTCTTGCTCCACTAACAAATGAACATGTTCTTCGAGAATATTTGAAGCAAGTAGCCCAAGTCCTCTCTTTTGGGCTATCTGCTTAAACTCAGCCTCAAGAAATTGCCGCATCTCTTTTTCAAGAAGTGATGATTTCCCTTTATAAGTATTAAAAATATAGTGGTAAAACATTGTTAGGATTAACCGCGGCGTTTAGCCGCGGGGCATACAACTTATTCAGCCGCGGGTTTCTCAAGCCTACCGACAGATTAGCCGGTTCAATCGGGCGGAAAAGCGTAGCTACCTCAACTTAACGTGCAGCCGCGAGACTAAAGCGTCAACGATCGATTGGTGCTTCTGGTTAACTTCCTCTTCGGTGAGGGTCCGCTCCTGATGGCGGTAAATGATCCGGTAAGCGACGCTCTCCTTATACTTATCGAACGGAAAGACCGCTTCAACCAGTCCGCCGCCCAGCTCTTTCACCAAAGAGATCACATTTTGATTGGCCGCGTCGTCCGGCATGGTAAGAGAGATATCTCTCGTCACATAGGGGAACTTGGGAAGCTGTTGATAGTGCCGGTCATGTCTTGCTTGCGCCACAAGCAGATCAAGATCGAGGTCAAAAACAAAGACCGGTTTTTTAAAATCATAATTGCGTTGAAGGTTTGGATTCAGCGCGCCGAAGAACCCGGCCGGAATTTCCGCCGCGCTCCCGTATTGCGTGAACGAGCTGGAACTTTCTTTTTGTTCCGGCAAGTTCAACCCAAGCGCGCTAAACAGACTTTCCATTGCCCCTTTAACAAAGAAGTAATCGACCGTCCCTTTATCCAGTAAGCTCTGGAACGGCGATGCCATTAAAACACCGGTGATCCGCCAGTTCTCATGAGGAAGCTTCTCCCCGCTTTGTTTAAATGTTTTGCCGATCTCAAAGATCAGGACATTCTCGATCTGGCGGTTCTGGTTGTACTGGGCGATCTTCAGTAGTCCAGGCAGTAGGCTCGGCCGTAATATTACCTGATCGCTATTGAGCGGATTAACGGTCTGGATCGTCCCTGCCAGCGGAAAAGTCGACAGTTCCAGGTCCTTTTCACAAACTAAAGTATAGGACTGGACCTCATTTAAGCCGCAACCGGTCAAAACCTGGCGGAGTTTTAAAAAGTCTTCGACCGGCGCTTTTTTACCGGCAAAAGAAGTATCCGGCATAGTCGGTTTGATCTTGTCGTAACCGTTGATCCGGGCGAGCTCTTCGATCAGGTCGGCTTCCCGCTCCACGTCCATCGCCCTGAACAATGGGATCTCGACCATTAGGTCGTTCCCTTTCGTTTTGACCCCGAACCCCAACCCTTTGAGGATACTGGTCATTGTCCCGACCGCGAGATGTTCGCCTAGAACTTTTTCGACCCGCGCGGGGCGGAGGAGGATGTTCTTGGGGGTCGGGTCTTTCTTTTTGGCATCGACACTACCGGAGAAGACTTCGCCCCCCGCCAGCTCGGCGATCAAAGCGGCGCCGCGATCAAGCGCCTCTTCCACCCCCAGCCAATCAAGACCGTGGGCGAAGCGGACCGACGATTCGCTCCGCAGCCGAAGTTTTCTGGAATTCTCGTGGACCGAGACCGGATCGAAGGAGGCCGATTCTAAAATAATGGTGGTCGTGGTCGGCCGGACTTCGCTGTTGGCCAAGCCCATGATCCCGGCAATGGCGATCGCCTTGTCCGGATCGGCAATGACCAGGACTTCGGAATCGAGTTCATATTCTTTACCATCGAGGGCAAGGACTTTTTCTTTCGGTTCGGCCCGGCGGACGACAATGTGCCGGTCTTTGACCAGCGAGGCGTCGAAAGCGTGCATCGGCTGGCCGATCTCCAGCATCAGGTAGTTGGTCACGTCAACGACGTTATTGATCGAGCGGACCCCCGCCTTTTCCAGGCGGCGTTTAAGCCACTCTGGGGAGTCGCCGATCTTAACGTTCTTGATCACCCGCGCCATGTAACGGGAACACAGAGTCGGCTCCAGGATATCGACCTGGACAAATTTTTTGGTCTTCTCGGCCGTCTCTTTGACTTTCGGTTTGTCGGCTTTAACTTTAACTTTGGTGAGAGCCGCGACTTCCCGGGCGATCCCGCGCAGGCTCCAGCAGTCGGCCCGGTTCGGCAGGATATCGACTTCGAGGATATCCTCGGCGATCAGATTCGTTTCCAGCCCGCCTAAAGCGATCAGTTCGGCCAATTTCTCGGCCGTCGCTTTAATGGGGACCAGTTCTTTAAGCCACTCTATTGGCACTTTCATTAAAATTGCTCCAGAAAACGAAGATCGTTCTCGTAAAATAGGCGGATGTCATCGATCCCGTATTTCAGCATCGCGATCCGTTCGATCCCCACCCCAAAAGCAAAGCCGGTGTATTTCTCCGGGTCGTAGCCAACCGCTTTAAAAACGTTCGGGTCGATCATCCCGGAGCCGAGGATCTCGAGCCAGCCGGTCCCTTTGCAGATGTTGCACCCTTTCTGCCCTTCACTCCCGCATTTCAAACATTCAACGTCAACTTCAGCCGACGGTTCGGTAAAGGGGAAAAAGCTCGGCCGAAAGCGGACCTTTTTCTCCGAGCCGAACATCTGGCGGAGGAATTCGGTGAGAACCCCTTTGAGGTCGCCGAAAGTAATGTTCTTATTGACCAGGAACCCTTCCAATTGTTGGAAGACCGGCGAATGGGTGGCGTCGTAATCACGGCGGAAGACCCGGCCGGGAGCGATGATCGCCAGCGGCGGCTGTCTCTTTTCCATCACCCGGACCTGGACCGGCGAAGTGTGGGTCCGCATAACAACCTCGTCTTTAATGACGAAAGTTGAATCAACGTCGCGCGACGGATGGTGGGCCGGGATATTGAGGCCGTCGAAATTATAATACTCCAGCTCGACTTCCGGCCCTTCCGCGATCTCAAAGCCAAGGCGTAAAAAGATATCTTTGGCTTGTTCCATCGTCTGGGTTAGCGGGTGGAGTTTACCGAGTTTGATCCCTTTCCCGGGGAGAGTGATATCGATCTTTTCGGCGGCAATCTTTTGTTTTTGGGCTTGCGCCAAGAGGCTGACCTTCTGATCGTTCAAGGCAACTTCAACCACAACTTTGGCTTCGTTAACGAGGGCGCCGACCTTCGGCCGTTCTTCCGGTGAAAGTGAGCCAAGCGACTTGAGGACTTCGGTCAGTTCCCCTTTTTTACCGAGAAAGCGGATCCTAACCGAGTCGAGCTCGGCCAGATCTTTCGCCTGACGGATCAGGCCAAGCGCTTCGTCCTGTAGTTGTTTAATCTTTTCCATGTTATCCCTGGAAACCTGCGACAATATCGTCGCGGTTTCCTAGTCTTTGTTTTGTCGCTTCATATAAAAGAATCGCGGTCGAGACGGCGACATTAAGCGATTCGGCGTTTCCCGGCATCGGGATCTTGACCGCTTCGCCCAGAGCGACGATCTCGGGGGGCAACCCGGCCCCTTCGTTCCCAACCAGGAAAGCGACCCCGCCCCGGTAATCCCCGGCGGCCGCGGTTTTCGTCGCCTTTAGATCGGTTGTTACTATTTTAACATTTTTCCCCTTTAATTGACTAATAGTTTCGGCGTCATCGGCCGCCATGACGATCGGCAGGTGAAAGAGCGAGCCCATCGTCGCGCGAACCACTTTCGGGTTATAGAGGTCGACGGTCCCTTTAGAAAGGATCACTCCGCTCGCCCCAAAAGCGTCGGCGGTCCTGATGATTGTCCCCAGGTTCCCCGGGTCCTGGACACCGAGGCAGTAAACGATCACTCCCTTGGTATCTATCTGGTCTAAGGAGTATTCCTGTTCTCTAACAATCGCGACGATCCCTTGCGGCGTTTCCACCTGGGAAATCTCGGCCAGTTGTTTTTTCGAGACTTTGTAACCGACACTCATCTGTTCTTCCAGCTTCTTAACGATCGGCAGGTTTTCGGAGTAGAAGAACGTTTTTACCCGCTCCCCCGCCTCTTCGACCATCCTCACCCCTTCAACAACGAAGAGCTTCTCCTTCCGCCGCGCCTTGCGGGTCTCGAGGAGATTTTTAATTAATTTTAGTTGTTGTTGCATTTATATCTTACCCTTTCTTATCGGAAGCCAGCGACAATATCGTCGCGGCTTCCGGGTCTATCTACCTTCTACGCATGGAAACCTGCGAACAACCTACACATCGCTCCATTGCACCTAGAAACCTGCTTAACTCAAACGTGGCCATATCACGCTTGGAAACCTGCGACAATATCGTCGCGGTTTCCAAGCTGTAAAAATCGTTTGTCTTCACCATTCGCCTTCTGCCCTTTTATATAATCTATCACTTTTCGCAATGAATCTGAATCAATAATCTCGTAAGCCCGATAGCCTCTTCCCCAGAGCTTCCGATTATCAAAACGATTGGTCGAAAACTTAGCCAACACTGCTTTGGAGCTAAGTCCTTTGACCATCTTCATTACATACTCATTGCTATCGTTATCCTGTTTTTCAATGAGCAAATGAACATGATCTATCAAAATATCATAACATTCGATCCTAAAGCCCTTCCCCCTACAAATATCGGCAAACGCTGTTTTTAAGCATTCGGCAACGTCTTCCGATATCAATTGCCTTCTTTTATAAGTCGAAAAGACATAATGAACATACTTCCCCATACTGCCACTTTCCCTCCCCACCACTGACAGAAGCATGCGACACTATCGTCGCAGCTTCCAGGCAATCAATCCCTAATTTTCAACTCATCCCTAACTGCTTGAATCCATTTATAATGACTTATTGAATACGCCTTAAAATTAATCAATTCTTCTTGTTTAGTAACAAACTCACCCTTTCTAATTCGCTCATAAGCCTCTTCCCCACATAATTTCGCACAACTAGCACATTCTAAGAATATATTATAAACATTAATTCCAACAAATATTTCTAAATCAGCTTTTATCTCATCAAATTGAGACGTTTCTTGTTCGTATTCTTTTTCAAATTCATTATTATTATCGCGATAAGCAAAGGAAGTAATATAAAAATACACAAACCTACTTAAACCTCTGTTTGCCTTAAATAATATTTCCCTTTTAAAATCATTTTTCTTTGTTTTATCGTCCCACCATTTACCAATTAAAAAGCCAAAAGCAGCTGTCACAACTGGCATTCCCATTTGGATCAAAACTATCAAGACATCATACAGACTCTTCTGCTCATTCATATTGAATTCTTTTTTACTCCCCCCGGAAACCGCGGCGATACTGCCGCAGGTTTCCGCATTAAGTTCAGCTATTCTAGGAAGCACGCGATCCGCCTCGGCGGACAGCGTCCCGGTCTTCCCATTACTTCGGACAGGGACAAGCCCTGTCCCTACATAAGCCCAAGGAAACCGCGACGATATTGTCGCAGGTTTCCGTCGGTCTGCTCAGCTTTTCTCGGAAGCCGCAATCCGCCTTCATTCGCGGTCTTCCCAGTCTTTCTGATCCTTCGGACAGGGACAAGCCCTGTCCCTACATAAACCCAAGGAAACCGCGGCGATATTGCCGCAGGTTTCCGCCTTCATTCGCCGGCTTCCATGAATCGTTAAGATCTCTTTGTGAGCTTCACAAACTCCTCTTCCGTCAAAATCGTCACGCCCAATTTTTTCGCTTTATTGTACTTGGAGCCGGGATCGGTCCCGGCGACGACGTAGTCAGTCTCTTTAGAGACTGCGGAGCTGGCCGAGCCGCCAAGCTGGCGGACCAAATCTTCCGCTTCCGGCCGGGTGTAGTACTCCATCCCGCCGGTGAAAACAAACTTCTTCCCCTTAAGCGGGCCACTCTGCCGCTGGCCACCACCTTTGACTTTCACCCCCGCCTTTTTTAGTTTTTCAATTAAATGGCGGTTAGCTTTTTCCTTAAAGAAAACGACGATCCCTTCCGCGACTTTCGGTCCGATCTCGTGGATCTTCCCCAACTCTTCGGCGGTCGCGTTAGAAAGCTCATCGATATCAACGTAATGATCGGCCAAGAGTTGGGCGGTCCGACGGCCGACTAACCGGATCCCCAGGGAATAGATCAGCCGATCGAACGGCCGCGACAAGCTCCCCTGGATCGAATCGATCACGTTTTGGGCCGACTTCTCCCCCATCCGTTCAAGTTTAAGGATAGCTTCTTTAGTGAGAGTGTAGAGATCGGCCGCGTCGGCGATCAGTTTCTTTTCGACCAGCTGATCGATCAGCGCCCAACCGACATGTTCAATGTCCATCGCTTCGCGGGAGGTAAAAAGGCGGACCCGCCCCATCACCTGCGCCGGACAAGTGGCGTTCGTACAGCGGGCGATCGCTTCCCCCTCCGGCCGGTAGATCTTCCCGCCGCAGACCGGACAATGGGTCGGCATATGAAACTCTTTCTCGTGGCCGCTCCGTTTGTTCTTAACGACTTCAACCACTTCGGGGATCACTTCCCCCGCCCGCTGGACCTTCACGTGGTCACCGATCTTGATCTCTTTGCGGCGGATCTCGTCTTCGTTGTGGAGGGTCGCCCGTTTAACGACAACTCCGGCCAGATGGACCGGTTTTAAGTGGGCGACCGGCGTGATCGCCCCGGTCCGGCCGACTTGGACTTCAATGTTTTCGATCACCGTCTCTGCCTGCATCGGTGGGTATTTAAAAGCGATCGCCCAGCGCGGGGCGCGGGCGGTAAAGCCGAGTTTTTTCTGGTCGGCTAGTTTGTTGACCTTGATTACGATCCCGTCGATCTCGTAAGGGAGCTTTTCCCGTTTCTTCTCCCACTCCTTGATGTATTCTTTAACTTCGGAGAGACCGTGGCAAAGCCGGGTGTTCGGATTGGTCTTAAAGCCAAGTTTTTTCAAATACTTGAGGGTTTCGAGATGGGTCGCCATTTCTGGCACCTCGCCGTAATAAAGAAAAATATCGAGCGGCCGTCCGGCGGTGATCTTTGGGTCTAGCTGGCGGACCGATCCGGCGGCGGCGTTGCGGGGATTGGCAAAAAGGGCTTCTCCCTTTTCCTGCCGCTCTTCGTTCAGTTTCAGGAAGTCGTCGTAAGGAAGATAGGTCTCCCCCCGGACTTCCAGATCGAGCTCTTCTTTTAGGCCCAGTGGGATCGCTTTAACGGTCCGCAAGTTTTGGGTGATATCTTCACCCCGGACTCCATCCCCCCGAGTCGAACCGACCGTGAAATGACCATTATTATAGACCAAGGCGACCGCCAACCCATCCATCTTCAGTTCCGCGACGTACTCGATCTTTTCTTCCCCCAAGGCCTCTCTGACCCGCCGGTCAAAGTCGTCAAGTTCTTCCAGGTTCATGGCGTTATCTAGGGAAAGAAGGGGCTTTTTATGGTGGTAGGGCTTAAACTCTTTGAGCGGCTCGCCCCCCACCCGCTGGGTTGGGGAATCGGGGGTCACCAGATCGGGATATTCCTTCTCCAGCTCAACCAGTTGGCGGAAGAGCTTATCGTATTCCGAATCGGCAATCTCCGGCTGGTCCTGAACATAGTAAAGATTGTCGTGGTGCTGAATCACTTGCCGTAACTTCTCGATCTTCTTCTTTGCTTCTTCTTTGCTCATTGGGCTCCGCTTCCGCTTGAGGTGAGGACTTCTTCCGGTTTGATTATCACCGTCGCTAATTGGTCGTGTTGGCCCATGGTGACGATTGTTTCCAGGTCCAGCGCCTGCGATAAATGGAAAGGATGCGCGTAGGTCCTGACCAATCTGGTCATATGGGCGCCGCACCCCAAATCGTCACCTACGTCCTCGATCAGCTTCCGGATATAAGTCCCTTTAGAACACTCCACGTAAAAGACGACCCTCTGAAACTCATCCGGACCAGACACCGGCCACCCGTCAACCAGCCCGGCGATCAGCTCTGAATCGGGCCTCTTTCCGTCCGGCCGGATCAATTCCAGCTTATGGATCGTGATCTCCCTGGGCGCCCGCTCAACTTCTATCCCCTTACGAGCCAACTCATACAGCTTCTGCCCCTTGATCTTGATCGCCGAATACATCGGCGGCACCTGTTTGATCTTACCCCTGTACTTTTCAAATGCTTTCTCTATTCCTTCATTTTTAATTTTACATTTTTCATTTTGTCTTATGACTTTTCCGTCAGCATCACCCGTATCAGTTTTAACTCCTAACAACATCTCAGCCAAATACCCTTTGTCCCCGTTCAGGAACCGTTCAATTTGCTTGGTCGCGCTGCCGAGAAAGACCGGCAAGACCCCGGTCGCGATTGGATCGAGGGTCCCGGAGTGACCGACTTTTTTGACTTTGGTGAGGTTGCGGATCTTAGCGACGACGTCGAACGAGGTCCAGCCGGCAGGTTTATTGACAATAATTATCCCGTCCATTAAGTGACCAAATACTTGAGGGCCTGGATATGCTTTTCCGTTTCCGCGATCACCAGCGCCTCTACTTTTTCGATCGGGCCGGCCATCCCGGCCCCGGCCGCCTTAATGTGCCCGCCGCCGCCGAATTTCCGGGCGATCTCCGAAACATTGACCCGGCTCTTGGAGCGGAAGTTCATCTTGACCATCCCTTCTTTTTCCCGAAAAAAGATCGCCACTTCCACCCCCTCGATCGACCGGAGATGATCGACGATCCCGATCACGTCTTCCCCCATCGCGCCGACCTGTTCCATCATTTCGCCGGTTATCGCCGACCAGCAGATCTTCCCCTCTCCCGCGAACTGAACGTTCGCCAGGGCCAACGCGGCTATTTTCACCGCCTTGACGGTGCGGGTGTCGTAAATGCGGGTAGTAATGTCATGGGTGTTGATCCCGTACTTCATCAGTTCCGCCGCCATGCAAAAAGTTTTCACCGAGGTGTTTTCGTAGCGAAAATTACCCGTGTCGGTGATCAGACCGACATAGAGGCATTCGGCGATCTGTTTATTAAACGGCAGTTTTAGGTAAGCCGCCAGGTCAAAGACCACCTCCGCGGCCGAAGAAGCGCTGCCGACGCAGTTGATATCGCCGAAATTGGTGTTGTCGGGGTGATGGTCCAAATTGACGATCTTTTTGGCGACGGCCCGGAAATCGGTCGTCTTATCGCCGATGCGGGAAAGGTCGGAAGAGTCGACGACGAACAGGAGGTCGAATATCTGGTTAAAGGGGAGGTTCTTTTTGATCTTGTCGGCGCCGGGGAGGAAGCCGTAAACCCTGGGAACGGCGTCGACGCAAAGATAGTGGACGGTAACACCCGACAGTTGGAGCAGATGACCCAGCCCCAGCATCGAACCGATCGAGTCGCCGTCGGGATCGCTGTGCCCGGCGACCAGGACCGTGTTAGCCTTTCTTAGAAGTTCTTTTATTTGTTCGAATGGGATGTTCTTCATTTTTCAGCTTACGGATAAGATTTAAGACCCGGCTCCCTTTCTCCAACGAGTCGTCGCGGACAAAGCGGATCTCCGGGGTCGCCCGAAAATCGACGCGGTTCCCCAGCTCTCCTCTGATAAATCTGGTGGCTGAACGCAGGCCGTCCATCGCTTCCGTTTTTTGTTTTTCATCGCCGAAAATACTGACGTGGATGTTGGCGTTGCGCAGATCGGGGGACATCTCGACTTTGGTGATACTGACAAAGCCGATGCGCGGATCATTGACTTCCTGTCTGATGATCTTGCTGACTTCGTCCCGGATCACTTCTTCGACTCGTTCAACTCTTGTCATCTTTGGCGGGGTTTTTCTCTTGTCTCAAAAGCTTCGACGATATCTCCGACCTTGAAATCGGTATAACCATTGATGGAAATACCGCATTCATAGTTCTGCTCCACCTGTTTGACATCCTCTTTAAAGCGCTTGAGCGCTTCCAGCTTCCCTTCATAGATCTTTTCTTTGCCGCGGAAGATCCTCATCCCGACCCCTCTGACCATCTTGCCGTCGGTAATGAAAGAACCGGCGATCGTCCCGACCTTGGAGAAGGAAAAGAGCTGGCGAACTTCGGCGTGGCCGATGACCACTTCCTCGTATTCCGGCTCCAGGGTCCCTTCCATCGCCAGTTTAACGTCGTCGAGGAGGTTGTAAATAATATTGTACTTGCGGACTTCGACCCCTTCGTCCAGGCTCATGACTTCGGAATTTCCTTCAAAGCCGACGTTGAAGCCGGCCAGAATGGCCCCCGAAGCTTTGGCCAGCATGATATCCGATTCATTGATCCCGCCGACCCCCGCATGGACGATGTGAACGCCGATCCCCCCGACCCGGACATCCTGCAACGACTGGGTGATCGCGTCGATCGAACCCTGCACGTCGGCTTTAATGACCAGCGGCAGGTCTTTGTTCTCGCCTTCTTTGACCAGTTTGGAGAAATCTTCGAGCGAGACGACTTTGTTGCGCGACGCTTTGGTTTGCGAATCTTTCCGCTGTTCGGCGATCTGGCGGGCTTCTTTTTCGGTCGGCATCCATTCCAAGACATCGCCGGAGGCCGGGACTTCGGCACAGCCGAGGAGCTCGACCGGCATCGCCGGACCGGCTTTTTCCAACCTCGCGCCGGTATCGGTAAATAACGCTCTCACTCTACCGTAGGTTGACCCAACGACAAAAATATCACCGATCTTTAAGGTCCCGTTCTTGATGAGCAGGGTCGCTACCGGACCGCGCCCTTTATCGAGCCGCGACTCAATAACCACCCCCATCGGCTTGGCTTCCGGATCAGCCTTCAGTTCGGCCAGGTCGGCCACCAAAAGGACCATTTCCAGCAGTTCATCGATCCCGGTCAACTGCCGGGCGGAAACGGGGACCGTCACGGTTTGTCCGCCCCAATCTTCCGGGGTCAGCCCGTGTTCGGCCAGTTGGGCCTTGACCCGGTCAGGGTTGGCGTCCGGTTTGTCCATCTTGTTGATCGCCACGATGATCGGCACTCCGGCCGCTTTCGAATGGTTGATCGCTTCGATCGTCTGCGGTTTGACCCCGTCATCGGCCGCCACGACCAGGATGACGATGTCGGTAACTTTGGCGCCGCGGGCACGCAAGGCGGTAAAAGCTTCGTGGCCCGGGGTATCGAGGAAGGTCACTTTGCGTCCCTGGACCTTGACCTGATACGCGCCGATATGCTGGGTAATGCCGCCGGCTTCGCTTTCGGCAACTTTGGTTTTGCGGATCGCGTCAAGGAGTTTGGTCTTACCGTGGTCGACGTGCCCCATAACGGTCACGACCGGCGGACGAAGGGCCCGTTTTTCAATATTATGCTGGCGATGGGTGATGGTCACTTCCTGCGCCGCTTGGAGGACGACTTCTTTGCCCAAAATAGTGCCAACCTCTTTCGCGACTTCGGCCGCGATCCGCTGATTGATCGTCACCATCATCCCCTTTCTCATCAATTCCTTAATGAGGTCGGAGGCTTTGATCTGCAGTTTATCACCAAGATCTTTGACCGAGATATCATCACCGGTAATCACGATCGCCGGAGCGGCCGGTTTTGGCGGCACGACCGGAGCCGGCTTGACGACAACAACTGGTTCTGGCGGCGGGATGACTACTGGTGGTGGGACTGGAGCTGGAACAGGAACGACCGGCTTTGGCTCCGATTTAACGACTGGTTTTTCAACTGGTTTTACGATCGGTTTTTCAACCGCTTTGACAACTGGTTTCTCGACCGGTTTAACGACTGGCTTTTCAACCGGCTTAACAACCGGTTTCTCAGCAACTTTAGGGGTTGCTTTCGGTTTCTCAACCGGTTTTTCTTCAACTTTCTTAACAATCGCTTTAGCCGGGGCCTTTTTTGCCGGGGCTTTTTCGGTCTTTTTAACAGTTTTTCCGGCCGCTTTCTTGGGAGCTTTTTCGGTCTTGGTAATCTTTGCCACTTAGTTCCCCTTCTGCTCTGCTTTTATTTTGACGACCGCTTCAGGCGGCACGGTCGAGTTCGCCGCTTTCACGGAAAAACCCATTTCCCGCAGTTTCTGGATCAGATCACTGCTGGCAAGTTCAAGTTCTTTCGCTAATTCATGGACCTTATAATTTTCGGTCGGCGCGGCTGGGCTGGCCGGCGGGTTTTCCCGCCCTTCAGAGATCAGATCGATCTTCCAACCGGTCAGCTTGACCGCCAACCGGACGTTCTGGCCTTCTTTGCCGATCGCCAGCGAAACTTCCTTATCGGAAACGTGGACTCTAGCGCTTTTTTCCGCTTCATTTAATTCAACTTTATTGACCTTGGCCGGGCTAAGGGAGTTGGAAATAAAAGTTTTAGGATTATCGCTCCATTCCACGATATCGATCCGTTCGGGCCCCAGTTCGCGAACAATGTTCTGGATCCGCTGGCCCATTTTACCGACGCACGTCCCGACCGCGCCAACGTTCGGGTCGTTGGAGAAGATCGCGACCTTGGTCCGCTTGCCAGGTTCTCTGGCAATCCCTTTGATCTCCAGGATCCCTTCTTTGATCTCCGGCACTTCCATTTCAAAGAGCCGCCGGACCAGGTTGGGATGAGAGCGGGAAATAATGACCAGCGGGCCTTTTGAGGTTTTTTTAGTTTCGACAATGTAGAATTTGACCCGGTCGCGCTCCCGGAAAGCTTCCCCCGGGATCTGTTCGGTGACCGGCAAGATAGTTTCCAACCGGCCAAGATTGACCAGGTAACCGCCGAATTCCTTCCGCTGCACGATCCCATTGACGATCTCCCCCTGCTTTTTGGTGAACTCGTCAAAAGTCTCTTCTTTTTCGGCTTCTCTTAAGCGTTGAATAATTACCTGTTTGGCAGTTTGGGCGGCAAAGCGGCTGAAATCAGCCGGAGTAACATCTTCCGGTTCCACCCCTTCAACGATCTTTAAAAGTTTAACCTCCCCATCATCAGAGATGTGGACGTCAATATTATCGCCTTCATTAAATCTTTTCTTTGCGGCCGAAAGGAGGGAGGCTTTAATAGTTTCCAACAGGACCTCTTTGGAAAGGCCCCGTTCCCTCTGGATCTCTTCCAGCATCGCCCCAAAATTTTCGATCTTCATTTTGTCCCCCTATAAACGCAAAAGTGGGAAGAAAATCCCACTCCTTTCAATAAAATTCGACTCCCGTTGATTGCACAAGAATTATAGCAACCGCCTATTCCAATGTCAACCGGACTGGAATATTAAGGAGGGTCGGAATAAGCTCCGACCCTCCCTAAAACAGCCTGAATTCAGCCGAAAACTACATCATGTCGCCATAGCCGCCGCCACCCGGCATCGCCGGGGCCTGCTTCTTATCGTTATCCGGCATCTCGGCCACCAAAGCTTCGGTGGTCAAGAGCATGGAAGCGATCGAAGCGGCATTTTGCAGCGCGGAACGGGTGACCTTAAGCGGATCAACAATCCCCGCCTTGAACATATCGGTATATTCAAGCGACTGGGCGTTGAAACCGATCCCGGTCTTTTCTTTTTTGACCCGTTCGACAACCACGGAACCTTCTAATCCGGCATTGAAGGCGATCTGCTTGAGCGGTTCTTCGAGCGCCCTGATTACGATCGCCGCGCCTACTTTTTCATCACCTTGCGCGCCGGCCCAGAATTCCATCAGTTTCGACTTCGGATCGGAAACAATGTGGACAAAAGCGGAACCGCCCCCCGGAATAATCCCCTCTTCAACCGCGGCACGGGTCGCCGACAGGGCGTCTTCGATCCGGTGCTTTTTTTCCTTCAGTTCGGTCTCGGTCGCCGCCCCGGCCTTGATGACCGCGACGCCGCCGGAGAGTTTGGCCAACCGTTCCTGAAGTTTTTCCTTATCATAAGAAGAGTCGGAGGCTTCGACTTCTTTCTTGATCTGGGCGATCCGGTCCTTCACCGCTTTGGCGGTGCCGGCCCCTTCAATGATCGTGGTCGATTCTTTCCGAATGACCACTTTCTTAGCCTTACCCAACCAGGCGTCGCTGATATTTTCGAGGGTCATCCCCTTTTCTTCGGCCACGACTTCGCCGCCGGTCAGGACCGCGATATCATCGAGCATCGCTTTCCGCCGGTCGCCGAAACCCGGGGCTTTGACCGCGACGGCGTTAATGGTGCCGCGCAGTTTATTGACGACCAGGGTCGCCAAGGCTTCCCCTTCGATCTCGTCGGCCAGAATGAGCAGCGGCCGCCCCAGCTGGACGACCTTTTCGAGGGTCGGCAAAAGGTCCTTGATCGCGCTGATCTTCTTATCGCTCAAAAGGATAAAAGCGTCTTCGAGGACGCACTCCATTCTTTCCCGGTCGGTAACCATGTATGGAGAAGCGTACCCCTTGTCAAACTGCATCCCTTCAACGACGTCCAAAGTGGTCTCGATCCCTTTTGATTCCTCAACCGTGATAACCCCGTCCTTGCCGACTTTTTCCATCGCGTCGGAGATCAGGGCGCCGATCACGGAATCGTTGTTGGCCGAGATCGTGGCGACCTGGGCGATCGCTTCCTTGGAATCAACGGTCTTGCTGATCTTTTTCAGATCTTCGACCGACATGTCAACCGCCGTCTGGATGCCGCGTTTGATCGACATCGGGTTGGCGCCGGAGACCACATTCTTCAGCCCTTCCTTAAATATGATGTGGCCGAGCACGGTCGCGGTGGTCGTTCCGTCACCGGCAATATCGTTGGTCTTGCTGGCCACTTCCCGCAACAGCTGGGCCCCCATGTTCTCGTACGGATCTTCCAGATCGATCTCCTTGGCGATGGTCACGCCGTCATTGGTGATCGTCGGCGATCCCCATTTCTTCTCTAATACCACGTTTCGTCCGCGCGGGCCGAGAGTAACCTTAACCGCGTTGGCTACTTTGGCGACTCCTTTTTCGAGCTTTTTCCACGCTTCGTCTCCAAACAGTATCTCTTTCGCTCCCATGTAAAGTCGCCTCCTTTATGCTTTGATCGCTAAAATGTCCCTTTCGGACAAAATAATAAATTCTTCGCCTTCAACTTTGACTTCGGTCCCGCCGTACTTGCTGTACAAGACCTTGTCGCCGATTTTAACTTCATGCGGAACTTTCTGGCCGTTATCGAGGATCCGACCGGTCCCTACCGCCACGATCGTCCCTTCCGACGGTTTTTCCTTCGCCGTTTCAGGGAGAACGATGCCGGACTTGGTCTTGATCTCTTCGGGGTCCTGCTTCACCACCACCTTGTCGCCAATCGGGGTTAACTTCACCTTTGCCATACCTGAACTCACCTCCTTGATTTCTTATTAGCACTCTCCATGATCGAGTGCTAACATCTTAGCATGAGCGGATTTTTCTTGTCAAGCGAAGCTGATACGCCCGACTTGGGTCCACTAATCTGTTGCGCGAGGAAAAAAAACTGGTTATACTAAGATAATGTTCATTGGAGTTGATCTTGGGGGAACGAAGATCGCCGCCGCGCTGGTCGCCGAGACCGGCAAGATCGTCACGGACGTCAATATCCCGACCGAAGCGCATAAAGGTAAAAAGCACGTCATCGGCGCGATCAAAAAAGCGATCAGCCATTTGATCTGTACCAGTAAAGAACCGGTCAAAGCGATCGGCCTCGGGGTCCCCGGGCCGATCCTCTACGAAAAAGGGGTCGTCATCGGCCCGCCCAATCTCCCCGGCTGGAAACAGGTCAATCTCAAACAGATCCTGGAAAAGGAATTCAAGCTTCCGGTTAATATCGACAATGACGCCAACTGCGCCGCGCTGGCCGAAGCCAAATTCGGCGCCGGCATCGGCCGCAAGCACTTTATTTACATCACCGTTTCCACCGGGATCGGCGGCGGGATCATTATTGACGGCCAACTCTACCGCGGAGCTAACGGCTCGGCCGGCGAGTTTGGCCACATGATTATCGATCCGCAAGGCTTTACCTGCGGCTGCGGGAATGTCGGCTGTTTTGAAGCGATGGCTTCAGGGACGGCGATCCGGAAGCGGGCCGGGATGGACGGCGCATCGGTGGAGCTGGCCGCCCGCCAGGGAGATAAGAAAGCGCTGGCGGTAATTGACGAAACCGCCCATTACTTAGCGGTCGGGCTCGCTAATCTCGTGAATATCTTCAATCCGGAACTGGTGATCGTCGGCGGCGGCGTCGCCAAAATGCGCGAGCTGATTTTTAACCCGGTCCGAAAAGAGTTTAAGGAATATGCCCTCTACCTGCCGGCCAAGTCGGTAAAGATCGTCTCGGCCAAGCTCGGCACCAACGCCGGCGTCCTGGGAGCGGCGGCGTTATGTCTATAGCGATCATCGATTACGGGGCCGGGAACCTCCGGAGCGTCGAAAAAGCGATTGCCAAGCTCGGTTTTTCCCCGGAGATAACCCGCGATCGAACGACCATCCGCAACGCCAAAGGGATCATTCTCCCCGGGGTCGGCTCGTTCGACCCGGCGATCAGTGAACTCCGCTCGCTAGGGCTGGAAAGCGTGATTGAAGAGGCGATCGCAATCGGCAAACCGTTTCTTGGCATCTGCCTCGGCCTGCAGCACCTCTTTGACTCTTCCGAAGAAGGAAAGCTCGGTGGCTTGGGAATATTGAAAGGGAAAGTGGTCCGTTTCGCGCTTGCCGACCAGCCGGAATTGAGCGTCCCCCACATGGGTTGGAACCGGCTGCGCATCAAACGACCCTCACCGATCCTTGGCGGGATCGAGGACGGCAGTATGGTTTATTTCGCCCATACCTACCATGTCCAGCCAAAAGATGATATAATCGTTTCCACAACGACAGATTACGGCTACGATTTTGCCTCCTCTGTTTGGAAGGACAATTTGTTCGGCATCCAATTCCATCCCGAGAAAAGCGGCGAGGTCGGCCTGGCCATCTTAAAAAACTTTGGAGGACTGTGCAAGTGAAATTTGAAGTTATCCCGGCGATTGACCTGCTCCAGGGGAAATGCGTCCGCCTCAAACAGGGAAATTACGGTTCGGAGACCGTTTATTCGGCCGAACCGCTTGAAGTCGCCAAGCGCTGGGTAGCGGCCGGCGCTCCCCGCCTCCACGTCGTCGATCTCGACGGCGCCAAGACCGGCATTGCCGCCAACATCGAGATCATCAAAGCGATCATCAAGGAAGTCGCCGTCCCCATCCAGATCGGCGGCGGCGTGCGCGATTTCAACCTCATCCAGTCATTGCTTAAATTCGGCGCCGACCGGATCATTCTCGGCACCACCGCCATCAAAAATCCCAACCTGCTCGGCAACGTCTGCGAAAAGTTCGGCGACAAGATCGCCGTGGCAATCGACGCCAAGGGTAAATTCGCGGCGGTCGAAGGCTGGATGTACGTCAGCAAGAAAGACACCCTCACCCTGGCTAAGGAAGCGATCGGCCTTGGGGTCAAACGCTTCGTTTACACCGACATCAGCCGGGACGGAATGCTCGAAGGCCCGAACGTCGATTCGATCAAGAAATTCATGGACGGGGTCAAGGTCCCGGTCATCGCCTCGGGCGGCGTTTCCACCAAAGAAGACATCGAGAAGCTCAAAGAGATCGGCGCGGAAGGCTGCATCGTCGGCAAAGCTCTCTACGACGGCAAGTTAAAACTCGAAGAGATCGTCTAGCCCTTTTTCGCGATTATCAGGTAGCCGTCGGCCAAATAGCGGGCGAGCTTCATTTTTAACATTACCCAAAAAAACATTTTTACGACCGGATGCCCTTTTATTGCCTGCCTGAACTTGCTAAACCATTTGGCAAACAATAACTCCCCCGCCCTTTCATCAGCCAAGGGGATAAAGAGCTTCTGGAATCTAACGCCCGGTAAAGGAATGAAAGATTTAAGGTCGGCAAACCCGGCCCCGGCGATCATTTTCCTTATTTGAGGGAGCGAATGGCGATAGTTGCGGTAACGCGCGCCGGCCAAGGTCACCTCTTTAACGTAACGGAAATGTTTTTTATCCCGTCTCTTGATCGGCGCCAGCAACTTCACGTACAGGTCGGCAAGCCAGCGCGGCATTAGAGAAGCGTATTTCAGAGTACTGGGGTCAGGTTCATCCAGAAAATAATTATACGAGTAACGGTTCTTATCAAAAAAGCATAAGCGGCCGTCCTTTTTCAGGACCCGATTGATATCGGCCAAGACCCTCCGCTGCAGAACATCGGGCGATTCCCCCGATTCCGAAGTCCCGATCCACTGCAAGGTCATGCCAAGCACCACGACATCGAAACTCCCGTCCTTGAACGGCAAGGAAGAAAAATCAAGGTTATCGATCCTGATCGCGCTTAAATTATTTATTCGTTCTTTCTCTTTTACCAGGTTCAACCATTCGATGACTTTCCTCGGGGTATCGACCGCGACCAGCGAGCGGCTTCTCGCCGCCAGTTTCCGGCTCATGTTCCCAAAACTACAGCCGATCTCGAGCACATCTTTTCCGGCCAGATCGATCTCTTTCCCCAGCACTTCGTCAATAAAAACGGAGCGTTCCGGGCTGGTGTTGTAGTCAACCAAGTATTGGTCCCAATATTTGAGGAAGATTCGCTCCAACGCCTCCCGCCACGAAAGCCGCCGGTAATCGGCAAAAAGCTCTTCGTACTGTTCGGGGGTCAATTGCTCCCAGTCGCTCCGGGCGGAAGAAGAAAAATCCAGGATCTTATCGGCCGAATAAACGGACTGACAGCGGGCGCAATAAAGGCCGTTATTTTTTTTAACCAGGTCTCCGAGGCAACGCGGACAGGCTAGATTAGTCATGTGTTTTGGATTATAAATTAACGCTCTGAAATTGACAACCTCATTTTTGTCGGATAAAATCAAGAAAATGCCGATGATATACACCCAAACAGATTTCAAGAAAATCGCCGCCCAAGTCCTGACCGATTGGGACAAGCTCGGCCTCCCCAAAGTTGACCAAACCAAGCTCGATTTCAAATTGATGCCGATCAGAAAGATCGGCCTTCATTCCTTGCTGACCTTTATGATCTATCATGCCGGCAAACCGGCCGTCGTCCTCAAACTTCCCCGTTACCGCGAAGGAACGATCGCTTTTGCCGCTCTGCGCAACGAAGCGGCCAAACTCAAGGAATTGCGCGGAGGGCCGCAGCTTTTCCGGCTGATTGAGATCGACTCGGTTCCGGTCTTGCTGATGAGAGGCTACGAAGGGAAAATGCTCCACCAGTATATCGACGCCGAGAACGATTTGGCCAAGGTCGCCCGCTTCTTAAGGATCGGAGTCGATCTCTTGACCACTTACAGCGCCAGGACCAAGGGAAAAAAGCTGGTCATCAACGATTCCTTCATTGAACAGCGCCTGCTCCGCCCGGTCCGGGAAATCCTGGAATACTATCCCAACCAGATCGCCCATCTGGAAAAATATCTGAATGAATTTCTGGCAGTTAAAAGCTGGGCCGGGCAAACGGTCCCCGAAGTCCTGGTCCATCACGAATATAATCCCTGGAACATCCTGCTGACCCCCGAGGGAGACCTGATCCTGCTCGACTGGGAAGACGCGCAAAACAACGGGCTTCCCTTCCTCGATCTCTACAACTTCTTTATGGTCGCCTTCCGGATCATGTTCTACGGCGAAACAAATGAGACGCAACAACGGCCGTTAGCCGATCGGCAGGCCCGGGCCCGTTTCCTGATCGACGAGTTCCGCGCCGCCAGCCGAAAATATTGCCTCGCTCTAAGTTGCCAGGAAAGCGTGCTTGATCTCTTTTTCCTGATCTTTGCGATTGAACAGACCCGGTTTTTCCTGAACGAAAAAAGGCGCGACGTCCATTACGCCGAATCGTGGCTTTCGCTCCTGACCAACACCGCCGTGACCGACTGTTTCGTCGACCATTTAAGCCGGGAGATCCAGTGAAAAACCGCGACCAGACTAAGATCAACTTTGACAGCGACGCGCGGAGTTTTGACGAGCGGATCTTAAAACACGTTCCCGGATATCTGGACATGCACGAAACGCTCCTGCACTTTATTCCCTTCCAGCGAAATGACGCTTTTTCTTTGCTCGACCTCGGGATCGGGACCGGTAATTTTGCCCGGAAAGTTTTGGAACGCTTTCCCAATGTTAAAGTAACCGGCGTTGATTTCTCCGAACAAATGATCGCCATCTGCCGCCAGCGTCTGGCCAACTACGCGCCCCGGCTGACCCTGATCAACATGGGCTTTGACCGGGAGATCCCCCCCGGACAATTCAACGTCGTGGTCCTGAACCTCTCCCTGCATCATCTGGAGAACAAAGAGAAAGCGGGCCTGATCAAAAAGATCGCCCGGCAGGTCATCAAACCGGGCGCTTTGCTCATCGGCGACCTGATCAAATCGCGCTCCCCCCGGATCACCGACATTTATATGCGTATCTGGAAAGATAATATGCGCCAACACGGTTTCTCCGAAGAGTACATTGAAAAAAGCTACGAAAAGAAAAAGTACGAGACCGAAGATATTCCCGCCCCGGTCGAAGATCACCTGGAGTGGCTGAAAAGATCAGGCTTCGAAGAGGTCGAACTCTTCTGGAAACGCTATCATTTTGCCGCTTTCGGCGGGTTTAAGGGGGTCAAGTGAATGCTCCGTTTCCCCCCGCTCTTTGATCCGGAAGATAAAAGCCCTAATTATTTGGCTTGGCGGTCGATCGTCCTGGCCCTGTTTGAAAACTTCAAGTTCAACTACGTCTCCCTCGGGACCTTGCCCAAACCGGAAGATGAAAGCGACGTCCATCCCGCCCAGCTCCTGGCGGCGCTTCCCTATTACCAGCCCAAAGAGCATTATTTCGGCGAAAAGGGGCACGTTCACTTCAACGAATTCATCGCTTACGGCTTGCCGCTGACCGACTATCCGATGGACGGACTGACCGCGCCGCATCACTTTACCCTGGAACAGTACCAATTCATCTGGAAAACGCCGCTGCTCAACATCAGCAACTGGGAAGAGACTTTTCCGCTGATCTTTTCGACCGAACACAATTTCTTTCTGGAGAGCTGTAACGGCACGTTCCTTGATGACCCGGAATATCTTGGCAACCAGGAGTATCCGATTCTGGTGCCGGAGCAGGCTAAATATTTTACGGCCGAGTTTTTCAAGGCCAACAACTTGCCGCTAACTCTCCTCCGCAAGAATTTTTCGGCCCCGACCCTAAACTTCGGCTTAAAGATCTTTCAGGAATGCGTCCTGATCATGGGGGGGCTGACCGAACTGTTCGGTGAATTTCTCCAGCAATGGGATTATCCAAACGGGAGGAGGACCAAAGGGCTCTCCCTTTTTCGTTTAAACCTGCTCGCCTTCCTTTATCTTAGCCTTCATCCGGCGGCTACGGTCCTCTGTTACGGGCTCTACCGGAACAAGTACGGCCTGGCAACCGACCGGCGCTCCGCTTTTTACGTTCGGACCGAAAAGGGACTGGTCGCGCTGAAAGACTTTTTGAAAGAACAGGTTTACGCTTATCTCAATACTTTAAATAACGATCTTAATGCCGGAGGCAAAGCCGCTGAAGTCATTGAAAATATCAACGCCGCCCTTGACCTGGCCAGGATGTTCGGCATCGGTTATACCACGGAGGCAAAAAAAGGAGAGAATCCCCATATCAACGCCCCCGTCGACTTTACTCCAAAGGATCTTAATCCGGCGTTAAAAGAGGTTAATTTCGTCGTTGAACACTCGCCGAACAGTCCCCTCTGGCGTATTTTTTATGATTTTTGCGGCGAGTGGTGGAACAGTGAAGAAATCGAACAAGTGTTGACGGCTAAAGGCCCTCATTGGGAAAGGTTAAAAACACAACCACGTTCGGTCGCGGTGAGGATATTTAACAAGATTGCCGCTGAATTCTGGCGGGAAAACAATTCGCGGCCGGGCCTCAAAGAGAATATCCGCAAGATCTTAGATTAGGTTGTTATCCTGGGGCGGAACAACTCCGCCGGCTGGGCGGGCCCGCTTGGCTTGTTCCTGGGCATCGGTTAATTGAGCTTTAAGGACCCCCAGACTGCGCCGCGCTTCGCTCCCGGACGGGGTCAGAGAGATCGCGCTGGAATCGAGCATTTTAAGAAGATTATCGACTCTGGCCTGCAATTTATTAAGTTGCGGCAGGGCTTCTCGTAATTTCTTCTCATCCAGGCTCTTTCTAAATTTAGCCAGATCTTTTTCGGCATCTTTGATCTGGGTCAAGAGATTTTGGGTAATATCGTCGCTCGCTTTCAGCGCCGTTTCGATCAATTGAAAATGACGATTCATCGTCTCTTCCATCGGATTATAACTTACGCCGCCTTGAGAACCACCAAAACCGGAAACTTCCATGTCACCCATATATACTCCTCCTTAAGTCGCGACTTCAACCTTCTTAATTTTATCATAATTCCAAGGAATATTCGACTCCTTGGAGAGCCGGTCCAGGATCTGCAGGGCAGTTTTCCGTTTATTCCGCAGGTAGTTCGAATCCCTGGCCTGCAGCGCCCCGTCCATCATGTTCAGTTCATGCTCGACCTCGGCAAAGACCTTGTCGTTCATCTTGTTCCGGATCGCTTCTAAGTCTTTATCGTCAAGTTCGACCCCCAATTTCACCAGGTTACGGAGGACATTCTTGATCTTCTTTTCGGTCATCGTCCAGGCAGCCCCCTGCAGTTTGGCGTAGGAAGCTCTTTCGCCAAAACCCTCTTCCAGCATCTGGATCAGTTTGAGCTTGGCCAGCTGGCGCCCCTCTTTTTCCAGGCGAGAGAAGTCATCCATTTTGATCCCCAGCTTAACCAACCCATTTCTGGTCCGGATCATTTTGAAGGAGACATCCAGATTTCCCCGCCAGTCGCCGCTGATCGCCCGCTGCATGTAAAGGACCCGCATCCGTTCCATCAGGACATCTTTTTCTTCTTCTTCACTATATTGGTATTGCTGACGCTCGCCGGAATCACTGTTCTCTCCCATCTGGGCCTGGGCGGCCAGCTCGTTACCGAAGATCGGGATCAACCCCTGGTCATTGATCATCTTGGAAGCGGCCTGCATAAAGTTATTAACGTCAAAGCCGCACTTGCTCGCGACCTTAAGCAATTCATTGATCTCCCGCTCCGCTTTGGCCGCTTCATCGCCGTCGGCGATCATCTTCTTGGCAACCGCGCGGGAAAGTTCGTCCTGCATAAAGGTGTTGATCTCTTCCTTGGCCTGGCCAGCCGCTTCATCGATCGAACCCTTTAGAGAGGTGTTCATTCCGCCGAATTCCTTGCCGCCGATCCGTTCGTTCAAATAGGCCCAGTCGGCCGCCTTGAGAACCCCGTTGTGAGCGATCATCGATTCGATCTTCCCCTGGGCGAAGAGCTCTTTTTGGAAAGATTCTTTAACCTGCTTCATCACTTCCTGACGGACCGATTTGGCAATGTCGGCCCGGTACTTCATCAGTTCCCCGGCTTTGACCTTGCCGTGTTCAATCAGGTTGCTTTCCTGCTTCTCAACTTGTTTCTTTAGTTCGGTCCCGCCGTTGACCAGGAACTGGGAATAGGTCTTTAAATAATCCCTGACTTCCGGCTGCCGCTGGCTATCGCCCTCTTCCCCGCCGCGTTCCTGGCTCCCTTTGTTGGAAGTTTTGCCGATCCGGCTGTTGGCCAACTTGATCGTAACCGTATCGCTGTAATCTTCTTTTCCTTCCGGTACCGCTCCTTCACGCTCAAACTTCCCCAGGATCTTGTCGGTCGAGAAGGCATCGCCGAGTTTGGTCATCAGCGAAGCCAGCAGTTGGTTCCCCGCTTTATTGCCGGTCGCCCCGTTCAGGGCCTGCTTAACGACGCTCTCGGCGTTACTGACACGGGTATCGCGGGCTTCCCGGATAACTTCTTCTTTATTGGCGTCGGAAACCCGGTCGGCCGCCGCCATGTTGGCGGCGATCGCCTGTTGTTGGATATTATTCTGCTGGACGGGCATTATATTTTTCCTCCAAAGCCTTGGCCTCGGCCTGATATTTGGCCGTTTTCACCTGGTCGCCTTTTTTGGCATAAGCGTCGGCCAGGACGACCCGCGGGATGATCTTGTCCCGGATCGGGTCGACGGTTTCTTCGCTTTTCTGCAGCGCTTCTTCCATTAAGGCGATCGCCGGGTCAAGCTGTTCAACGCCGATCAACAAGGTCGCGATCACGCTCTTGGGAGCGATCGCTTCCGGATCGAGCGCCAGTACTTCCTTGGCCAGAGCGAACGACTCCTTGAACTTCCCGATCTTGAGGCCGATCTCGGCCATTTTAATCAGGGCGTCCTTTTTCAACCGGCCGTCATAACCGGCAAATTCAACCGCTTTAGCGTAGGTGTCATAAGCTTCGGGCAGTCGTTTATCTTCCTTTAACAGATCGGCCAAGAGAAAATTAACGTAGGGATCGTTGGCCTGATCGCGGAGGTGATTCTCGTACATCCGATAATAGCGGGCTTTCTTCTCCGCCATCCGCTGGGCAGTCAGGAAGCGTCCCCAGTGATAGATAACGATCGGCAGGATCTCGCCGTCCACCAGCTT
The DNA here is from genome assembly GCA_041661965.1 of Candidatus Margulisiibacteriota bacterium. Classification (NCBI taxonomy): domain Bacteria; kingdom Bacillati; phylum Candidatus Margulisiibacteriota; species Candidatus Margulisiibacteriota bacterium. Next base: position 363,230 of record JBAZTH010000003.1, on the reverse strand, counting down.
CCCTTTGGCATCGACAACCTGCTCGTTGATGGTCCGTTCAAAATGGATCCCTTCCCCCCGCCGGAAAACCTTGACTCGAGGGTAGCTCGTCCCCCGGACAGTCTGGCCATAAGGGGATTCGGTCAGGATCAACTGGTAAGCCTTATGCTCGGCCGGAGCTTCATTAAGCGATTTGAGCAGCGCCGCCAGCTCTTCTTCTTTAAGATATTCATCGGCATCGAGCCACATGATCCAGGGACTTTTAGCGAGGGAAAGACTAAAGTTGCGGGCGGCGGCAAAATCATTGATCCATTCGAAATTGCGGACCGTCGCGCCAAGGCTTTCGGCGGTTTCAATCGTCGCGTCGGTCGATCCGGTATCGACGATGATCACTTCAGCGGCCAGTTTGACCAGCGCCGGTAAGGTTAGCTTTAAGTTCTCCGCTTCGTTCTTGACGATCATGCAGATCGAGAGCATGGCAACTCCTTTTAAGCGAGCGCTTTGACTTCAGTCCGGTGGAGGCAGTCAAGCTTCTGGGTATTTTCGGTTATCTTATACCCTTTGTCAATCAACTGGTCAAATTGGCTGGTATATCTTTCGCGCAGGCTTTCCGCCTTGCGAATATAGGAATGAAGCCGTTCCAGCTTGATGAGCAGATCTTTTTTATCGGAGCCGAGCATGTTCATTTCATACTCGAGATTTGATCGCTCGGCATATAATTCGGAGAGGACTTTGCCGAACGCCAGGACTTTTTGTTCCACAAACCAGGCGGGAGAATACTCGTTCCTGATCCCCAGCCGTTCCGCCTGGACCAGAAGCTGGTTCTTAAGTTCATTAACGACCTTGTTTTGCGCTTTACTTTTTCTGCCCATTTAGGCAATCCCCACTTCTTGATAAGCCTCGGTCTCGACGACCTGGCGCATATTTCCCCGGTTCTCGCTCCGCATCGCGACCGTCACCTCCTGCCGAACTTGCTGAAGTTTTCCCTGTTCAACACCCAGAATGGTCAGGCGATTGAAAATGTTATCAATTGACCATTTGGCCATGCTGGCGAGCGGCAGGTTCCAGTGGAAAGTGTTGCGAAAGACTTCTTCGTAAGACTGGAGAAGTTTGGAGGTCAATTGATCTTTAAATTGCTGAAGTTTTGCCTGCGCCCCGCGGGTGGAAACAACCGGTTGGAAAGTAGTCGTCCGGGAAACAGTCGAGGTCGATAAAACCAAACTATCGGCGACCCCGGCTTTTAGGTTAGCGTCACCCTGGCTGTCCTTGTCCCAATTAAAGCCGGTTTCACGGGTTGAATCACCGGACCGGAGCTCGCCGGCTTCCCGCGCGGCCAAGTTATCACTTGCCGGATTGCGGTACATCGCGGCATAATATTTATCGGCGCTATTGCCAACCTGCGCTCCAATTGCTTGATTAGTAGTCATAATTAAACACCCTTCTCCTACTAATTATATCGGATTTTGAGGGGAAAAACTTGCACTATTCAGGGGGTCTTTTTAGGCTTTTTTAGCGGCTTTTTTGGGCCCTTGGGAAGCCGTTTTTCTGTCCGAATGGGATTTTTCAGCCCTCTTGGCGTCGGTTTTCTGTTCCAGGTTCTTCTGCGCCTGCTTCTGGGCGATTTCAGCTTTCTTGATCATGGTTTCGCCGAATTTTTCCGCCTTTTTATAGCTGGATTTGATCTTGTTCAAATTCTTCTCGTCTTGAGATTCATCGTCTCGGATCCGGTCTTTTTCTTCCTCAAACTTTTCCTGCGCCCGTTTGTAGCGGAATTTCTCGGCCGACTCCATGAAGTTGTAAACGTTCATTCTAGCCTTATCTTTAATCTCGCCGTAGCGGATCATGTTCCCCAGTTCATAGACCGCCCAACTGTTGAAATACGGTTCTAAGTTCCCGCTCCGTCCCGCGATCTCCTGGGTATCCAAGCCGCCGATCAACATTCTGGTATAGTTCCGGTGGTTGTAGTAGTCACTATATGAATTCGGGTTAAGGTAAGACAACCCATATTTCGCTTTTAATGATTCATAAACGCCGGTCCATTCCGGGCTGTTTTCCTGATACTGACTGTCATCAGTTTTAATAAAGTTATTACTCCGGGAATCATAGCGCCAGTCAAAGTATGGACCGGAAACCCGGTCCCAACCGTAACTGCGGGCCGCCCCAGGGTTAGAGATCGACCAGGGGACCTTGATCCCGTTATCTTCCACATAACCATTTTCCTGGTCCTTTTTAGTGAAGTCGATCACTGGCCCATAGGTTTCCGATTTCGGCATATTGTTATAACCGGCCAAAACCTTATTGGCGCCGAACCACTGTTCCAGAAGCCATTTGGCCGCCTGGAGCTGGGGACCATAACCCTGGAGACCATCCGGCAAAGCGATATCTTCCGGTTTGGTGTTGATAGTCAGGTTGGCCAAATTGCTTCTTAAAAAGGCCATAACCGAAGAATTCAAGGGAATGCCCCTTGATTCGATAAACCGGAACAAGGCCCCTTTGCCGCCGCTAAAGTCGCCGTCCTGATAATTCCTCGCCCCCAGATCATTAGAAAACTGTTGAAAAGCATAACGATCGAGGACCCCGGCGGCATAACCCCGATGTTGATCGGTCGCGGAAAACATCGCCATTTCGTTCAGGAAAAGATGCTGCATCTCAAAGAGGATCCGGAAAGCATTGACCCCATGAGAGAGCGCGGAGCGGCTGTTTTCACTTAGCCATTTATCAAAATGGGCCATCATCTGCTTGTCGTCCCAGGTCAGAGAGACCGGGCCAAAGATCTTTTCCGAAATCGAATAAACTCTATTCCTGGACTCAACCATGACCGCGACCAAAAGAAATTTCTCCCGGTCGCTCATCGACAGATAAGAAGCGCCAGTCCGGTCAGGCTGGGTCGCGTTCATGACGAGCTGGTAAAAGCTCTGGTTCTGGTATTTATTGAGCATGGCGTTGACTTCGTCCCAACTGGAACCAATCGAGGTCAGGAAAGAATTGATAAAGAAAGGCCGGTTGACATCAGGATCAAGCGATGCATCCTTATCTTTCGGGATTTTATTGTTCGTGAAAAGAGCGGCTAACCCGCCGACCGGGGTCCGCTCCTCAAGGTGGTTCCATTCCCGCCCTTCGGCGATAAAATCGACGTTCCCCAGCCCGGTGCCGACTTTTTCTCCCCAGAAATACTCGCCGGCCGAGGCCCCGATGGTAAAATGGTTAAAGCCATAAACCCAATCGGTGTGCCAATTCCAGGCGTTGTAGCCCAGCGCTTCGTACTTATTCGCGACTTCTTCGTTGGTTCTCGGCTTCCAGTTCGCGTCGCCATAATGGTCTTTATTAGCGTATTGATCGCCGTATAGCGCATTGGCCTGGCTATCATTGAGGGTGTATTCGTTCAAGGACTGGTACCATTCTTCCGACAGGTCCCACCCCGCCACAGTCTTTTTGGCCTCTTCTTCTTCCGGCCGGCGGCGCCCTTCAAAAGAGAGCTGCTGCATTTTGGGGAAAAACTTGAACATCTCCATGACGAAATTAAAGTCCTGGGACAGCTCCTTATTCTTGGTTGGAAAGTTAAGGATGTCCGGCTGGACGTTATATTGTCTTCGGGGTTTCGCTAGGAAGTTAGTTGACATTCAGTCTCCTCCGGCTTATTTAGCCGAACAAACCGTAGGTCATTTTGTCGAGCTCGGAGCGTTTTTTGACGGAATCAAGGAGCGATTCCATCTGCTGTTGGATTTGGTCCATGGTGTAAGACGAAAGAACGGCAAAAGAAGCGTCGGACGGTTTGACTTTCTGGTTCGGGAACGACGGGAAGGTCATTTCACTGTCATTGATCATCGCGTCCGAGATCTGCGCCAGGATATCGACAAACTCGTTATACTTCGATTTGATTGTAGTCTTGGCGTCAAAACTGGACTCGACATTCCCGGTATATATAATTGGATTTAACCCTGCCATTTTATTTCGTCTCCTTTATTGGATTGACTGATCCCTAAGTCATGAGAAGAGCTTTCCCATGAGTTAGGGAGGGGGATCGCTCCCCCTCCCAAATTTCGTTTACTGAATCGCCATCTGCTGGATCCGTTTGGAATTAGCTTCAGCCTTAGTAAAGGTCGAAGTCCCATGTTCAGCAGCGCCCGTTAATTTATTGATGCAATACTGCAGTTTAACAATACCACCGTCAGTCACATTTCCGGAGGCACCCGTAACGTCGCCGGATTTAGCCGCCGCGGAAAGACTATCGATGTTACTAGCCAACTCTTCGATCTTAGCGCCGAGAGTTTCCTGAACTTTATCCAGAGCATTTCCTAAATCATTAACCGCACCTGAGTAAGTAGACATACCTTGTTCACCTCCTGTTTATTTCGCCCGCCTGTCGAGAGCGGGAACTCGTTCAACCCTTGACATATACTTATCGGGACCGCCTGCAAAAAACTTGCATGCGATTTCAGCCTTTTTTTCAGACGACCGTGTTATGGTTCAGGCCCGCCTGGGGCATAGAGAACATTTCCGAGATCATCTTTTTTACCGCCTGGGAATCGACGCTATTTATGGTCTGATCGTCCTGCTTCAGCGCGCTGCTGACCCGATCATTAAGACGAGAAAGGGGGTCATTCCCTCCCCCCAAACCGGAGAGGCTGTTATCCCCCCGCTGAAGGTCACTGCTGACTGAAGAGTTACTTGAAATATCCATTCCATATATTTATCGTGGGGATAGGGGGAAAACTTGCGCCCTCAACCCTCTCCCTTTACAGCTTACAGCTTTAAGCTTTAAGCTGTAAGCTGTAAGCTGTAAGCTTCTTACTGGGTGAGGGTCATGTGGGGTTGAACCGCTTACGCCTTGCCGCCCTTGCCGGTCACGCAGATGTTCATCTTGGTCGAGGAACTGCCGACGGCTGATTTAGCCTGGGCAATGATATTCTTAATGAAAAGGTCCTGGATATCTTTCCTGGATATCTGGGCGCTCTCACTAGCTTTTGGGGCTTGCGCCGCCGCGTTATAAGAACCGCCAACATTGTTAACACTAGCCATTAAACTCACCTCTCACTTAATTATCGGACGATTAAGCCGAAAACTTGCATCCAATAGCCCTCACCCGAGTGGAACCGCTTGTTTAGCTAGTACTTAGCAACCCTCTCCCAGAGGGAGAGGGAGTTTTGAGGTTGTTGACGAGAAGAATCACTCCTTCTCCCTTTGGGAGAAGGTTGGAAAGAATAAGTCGTTGTTTGGTTCAACCTGGATGAGGGCTATTTCCTCTCCCCCTCCAGCTTGCTCTTAATCATCTTCTTCAGCTTTTTAATGTTCTCTAAAGTCGCTTTTTCTTCAACTTCTTCTTTGTCGTAATAGAGGGTCTCTTCGAGGTCGCGCCAGTTATCGAATTCCAGCCCCTCTTTCCCCCCTTTATTATTAACCTTCTTTTGCGCGGTCGCGGCAAGCTCACCCAGGGCCGCTTTGAAATCGATCCCGCCGGGGGTAGCAGTCTTCTTGCTCTCCTGATGATTGTTTACTTTATTGTTCGGATTTACCCCAAAAATCCCGTCCATTATGATACCCCTCCCATCGTTGACGATCCGTTACCGCGATACGAAGCTAAAACGCGATCCTGCTCTTCCTGCAATTGATCGGCTTTGCTCTTGTAGCCGTTACCGCCCTTACTCCCTTCCCCATTGCCATTCCCGCCACTGTGCCCTAAATTCCCAGCCTTCGCTACCGCTTCCCGGTTGCCCGCCGACCGGACTTTCTCTTGATCTTCCTTAGCCTTGATCTCTTCCTTTTTAGCTAGCTCTCTTTCCTTGGCAAGCTCACGCTGGACCATGGCGATCTGCTGATTGATCTGGGAGCATTGCCCCTTAATCTCCACCAGTTTGGCCTTGGCGGCTACAACTTTTTGTTCGGCCTCTTTGACCTGTCTGTCGAGCTGTTCATTAAGCTGGCCCTTCACCCCTTCAATCATATCGAGGGTCGGTTTAACATTAGGATCGTTAGGATTTTGCGCAAGCACGGCTGCCTTTTCCGCTTCGAGAGAGGAAAGAAGCGCTCCGCGTTGAGTTTTTAAGACTTTAACTTCATCAGACAATTTTTTAATCTCATCAACTGTTTGAGAGTACTTCTTAACCAAGTCATCCCTATCTCTTACCAACTGTTCTAAGACTTGCTGATAAGTTGCTGGTTCCTGACTCCCCTTGGTCGCGACATGAGCCTGGATTTTGGCATTTGCCTGCGCGATGCTTTGCTCCTGCTTCGCGGCGTCCGCCATTTTAATGTTTATGTTTTTCGATATTTCATCGGCCCTTTGAAGATGAGCCCGGCTGGCATTGACCGCCGGACGATCGGTGCTGAATTGCGGGCGAACCGGGTTTGTCTGCTGAACCGGCGCCGGCTGACTGACAGCCGCCGCTAGTGAAGCTCTGACCGGGTCGATCTGCGGTTTCAGTTCCGGCCGTTCGGCCGCTAACCGCTCCAGAAGCTTGACCCCGTTCTCCGGGGTCACCCGCTTTTGGTCGACCGCTTCTCTGACAAACTTGACCGGGTCATCGCTCTCTTTAACGAATTTATAGGTCGCGTTAAGATCGGTATTCAGGTTGGCATGCGGGACCAGGCCGGCCGGGACGGCCGCTTCAGTCTTCTCATTGGCGCTTATCGTCCAGGGGTTCTTCGGCTTGGCGGTCGAGGCCAAGAGCGACCCGCTCCGGTTAACCCCATCCATCCAGGTATTAACCATTTGTTCCGCCCGCTGGAGCGAGATTGCCGCGGCGGTCGGAGTCGAGTAGGACGAGATCATCACTTCAGAGTCTAACGCTTCGGCCTCGTTAGCGCCGGTAGTTTCGTAGATCCCGCTCCCTTCCGAAGAAGCGGTGGACGATTCACCGGAAAGAGCGGACGATTTTTTGGCGGTTTTACCGTCTCTAACGGCATCGAGTTTGGATTCACTGTGACTTGATTTTTTCTCTTCCTGCCCCTTGTCCCAAACTTCGCCGCCATAAAACGACCAGAAAGTATTGACCAAAGAAATAGAGGCTGAAGCAATGCTATAGGCCCGATAAGAGCTTTGGACATCGTCGATCTTACCCCGTAATTCAGTTAGCCGGCCTTTTTTTGCGGACGAATCAACCCCATCGGGATTTGGAGCTACTTTTGGCTCCTGACCAGGAACCGCCGCCTGCGCTGAAGGGGTCGTGGTTGCCCCGGCAGTTGGAGGAGCTGGCTGATTGGGCGAAACCGGTTGGTTTGCCGGCGCCGGCGTCGGTGTGACCGGTGGTTTATTAGCGTCCCCAGCCGGAGCGGCCGGGGCCGGGGTCGGCGGAGTGACCGGTTGATTGGTCGCCGCCGTAGTTGAAGCGGCCGCCGGTTTGGCAGTTTGCAGGTTAGACTCCTGTCTTGTCGCCGTATTTTCATAGTCCTTACTTAAAGTATCGGCCTCTGTCGCTTTGGTCGCCGCGACCGCGCCAAGCGCGACGGAAACAGCGCTCATCACCACGCTGAAACTGCTGACGAACATTTGCCGTTCAGCCTGGGAGATCTGGTTTTGTCTTTCGACCAGAGTTTGGACTCCTTGGGTTAAAGCGCCAAGGATTGCCTGGGTGACCCGCTCCTGCGGCGAAGCGAGATCGGTCTGGTCGGCGATCGGACCGCCGCCGACCCCGACTTTCCGGCGGATCGCCTGGCTGAAGGAGTCGCGGGCGGAGAGGAGGATCAACAAGCTCTTGCGTAAATTATTTAAAGCGTGCATCCGGGAATTAAGAATTCCGGTGATTTCGCCGTTGACCGCCCCGGTCCCCCCCTGCAGGGTCTGGACCAAGTTCTCCCCCATTTCCTGGAAGACCTGGTTTTCCAGCGCGGCCAGTTTATCAAAATTATCCTGTTCAGTTTTTTGCCGGCGGTTCCCCCGGATCTCTTTCACCGCTTTATCGGAACTGTAATTGTTATAGGCGCCGTAATCATCTGTCGCCCAAATCGCGTTCATGATCAGACTGGCCGTTCCATTTACCAATCCCATTAAACCGGGTGTAATATTTCTGGAAACCGCGGCCGCCGTTTCACCGACGACACCGGGGGAATAACCAGCCCCCATCCCGGCCGCCGCCACGACAACGTTGGTCGCGAAGGAAAAGGTCGCCATATTGGCCGCTTTCTGCGCGTCGCGGGCCCGGTTCTGGACCGCCGCTTTGTCGGACAGCATCCGGGTGACCGAAGCGACTATCGCCATCGCCTGGGTCAAGCCCCGCTGGGCGACAATATTGCCGAGATCGGTCGTTTCGGAAGTACTGATCCCTAAGACCTGGCGGCGGGTCGAGGCGCTCTGGCGGATCATCGCGTTCCTAATCTCAACCAGGAACTGGCGGATATTTTGAATATTGAGCATCTGCTGATAGGCTTTACCGACCAGAGTGTAGTTAACCCCGGAATAACCATCACCGGTGCCGACTAAACCATTGGCCATGAGCTCTTCAATAGCGGCGTTTTCCAGCTGGTAAAGTTTATCTTCGGCAATTTGCGATTGCTGGGCCGCTTTCCGCCGCTCCGTCATCAACCGGTCAAATTCCTGGCTGTGCGATTCATATTTCATTCCGTAGCCGCTCGCTTCGGAGTGGCTTTCGATGTAATTATAAAGGGACGAACCGATCGCCGAACCAATCCCCATTAAAGCCGGAACAACCGCCAAACCGCCGGCGCCCGGGATCGCGGCGCACAAAGCGCCGAGGCCGGCGCCGATCACGCCGGAGGTACTGCTCCAAAAAGCCTTGCTCGCCATGATCTCATTCTGGCGGGCGATGTTTTTGGCCGTCACTTTCTCCTGCAACTGGAACTTGATCGCCTGGGTCATCAGCTGGCGCTGGTGAAGCGAATTTTCAAGGTTATTGATAAGATACCCTTCGCCATGGTCTTTGATCGCTTTCTCCAGGACGATCCCGAGGATCGCCCGGTTCAGGTCGCGCTGGGCTTTTTTGAGATAAACGATCATTTTGACCAGGTTCTGGATCGATTGCTGGCGAACTTCCATGGCGGACAAGGCTCTTGAATTCAGATTGCAATACCCGTCTTGCGTCGTTTCGATCAGGCCGGACCCCATCCCGCTGATAACTTCGTTTTCCGCTCTTTCCGCATCGTCGATAACATCGGTCACGCTCCGGCGTTTCTGCAGGTCGACCCCGCCAGCCTTCGAGAAAGTCGGGTCGTTGACATCGTAATTATCGTCAACGCCGGCCGCGATGGCGGAGCCAATCGAATTCAACCCAGCGGCGCCAAGGCCGGCCAGCGCGCTGCAAAGCGAAATGACGGCGATAGTGGCCGGAGCGGCCAGCGCGCCGAAGGAAAAAACTGACGCCACGACTGCCAGGACCACCGCCACGACCTGCAAACCGATACTGGCAATCTTCCACCCCTGGGCTGCTTTTAGCTTTTCAATGTTCTTGGAGATCTGGACCTCCGAGTTGTGCGCTTTAACCTTCATCATCAGGGTATTGTAAGCGTTATCAAAGAACATGTTCGCCATGTTGAAGACGCCCTCCGAAGCAATCATCCGGTACTGCAGTTTGGAAGAGTGGGGCGAGATCTCCAGGACCGATTCACGGACCGAATCGGAAAGTTCCTGCTGGGCCGACTGCAGATAAGCGATCGCCCGGTAGATGTTTTCCGCCTGGACCATCCGGTCGCGGATCTCGCTTAAAATATCCTGAAAGAGGTTCCCCATGTTGTCGGCGTCGTAATAATCCTCATAACCGCCGGCGATCATTCCGGCGTTGGCATCCGACACCCTCTGGTTGAGCTCGCGAAGCGACTTGCCGATCGCCCGCCCTTCCGGAGTGTTCATCTGTTCGAAAACAATCGCCATCGTTTGCAGGGCGTACTGCAAGGCCGTGAGGTTGGCCGAAAGCGCGGCGCTATACTGCTGGGTCGCTTCCAGCTTAGCTTTTTCGTTGTCAATATCCTGCTGGCCGCCGGAGAAGTAGTTGCCGACGTCGTCATACCAGGCGCGGTCTTCTTTTTCTTCTTCAAGCTCTTTCATTCGCTGTTGGTAGACCTGCATGTTGTGGTTATAAATTTTCTTGTAGAGGCTGGAAATGAACTGCTGGACGATCTTCAGCTTCTCTTTGGCGTTCTTGAACATCTTCTCTTTGGCGGCGGCGGTCGCTTCGTCCGCCCCTTCTTCCGGCTGAAGCTCGAAAAGGATATCCCGCAATTTACTGCTCAATTCATCCTGGGAGTCGAGGACCATCTTCATCGCCAATTGCGCGTTGGTCAGGAGGTTAAGAAAAATAAGGAGATTGGCCAGCTTTTCGCCGTTAACCGACTGGTAGCCGTTCCCGGCATCGCTGGTATAGTCGCTGTCGTTGATCCCGGCGAACATCTCGTCGACGGTCGCTTCCGAGTTGTCCAGGGAACCGGTGGCGTGGTCGACCGCGCTGTTGTATTCATCGCTGTTCTCGATGTAACCGGAGTCATAATCCCCGCTCATCGTCGTGGTAGAGCCGGTCTGGCTGGTCGAAGAAGAACTGTTAACGCCGGAAGTATCGCCGGTTTCGTCAGTCGAAAATTGTTCGTCGTCGTTAGGCAGATAAGGGATTTCGCCCGGTACGCCGATGTCGTCCCGGCTTTTAATATCTTCGATATATTTTGGGGTAATTCCGTTAATAGGCATTGCTAATTATATATCGGTTCCCGGGGGAGAAAACTTGCGCGACGGAAGGCTATTTTTTTGGCGTGGTTTTGCCAAGAACTTCATTGATTTTCTTGTTTTCTTCACCCATTTTTCGCAGCAGTTCTTTAAGTTTAAGATCAACCTCGTCGGCCTTGTTCTTGGCAACCTGATAATTGAGTTTGGCGACGATAAAAAACCAGATGTTAAGCCCAATGATAAAAAAAGTCAGCGTTAAAAAAAAGGTCGGCCAGTGGAAATCCTTAAATATCTCAATCATGGTTGTACCCTACCATAGCCTTTTTTGAAAATCAATTAGTAATCACGACCGCCATGACTTGGGGTCGCGGCCCTATTGACCGGATAAGTTACCGGCCCGGCATAAGCAATCACGACTGGCGCCTGGGGCGGCAGACTGCCGGCTTGAGGCGGAGGTGAAGCCCCCGGCACAAATTGCCCGGGCATCGCCACCCGGCTATTGCGGAGACGGCCCAGGATCTGCATGACCTGGGTCTTGTTCTTGGTTTTATCGTCGTCAAACAATTTAAGGGCCTGGTTAAGATCGGCCGCGTCCTGCGGCGAATTAAGCTGAATCTCGTCAATTTTAATGCCGTAAGCGCTTTCCAACTTTTCGATCATCTTCCCTTGCTCGACCAGAGCCGACCATTGGTCTTCCGTTATGGTTATGTTTTTAGTCATCCACTCCTCAACCCGCTTATCAAACAATTGCCGGGTCAGGCCATGCTTCAGGTTCAGATCGGAAACATCAATCCCGCTCTCTTTAAGATCTTTAGCAAATTTCGTCATCATGTCGAGGGCAAACCAGTCCCAGGTATCCTGGGTCGGCGCGTCGCCCGACCGCAAACCGGAACGGGCTTTGGCGTTCTGCCAGGCATCTCTGACGACTGGATTTGTGGAATTCTCCCAGTAACTTGCTCCCCGATCTTTAATCGTTCTCGTAAATTCTTTGGTCGGGACAATAGTGATATCGGTCGATTCGCACATGTATTTGAGGCCGATAGCCGTCAGGTGGTCGATCCGCTGCAGGAGGGAGATCCGTTTTTCCAGGTCCCCCAGGGTCAGGCTGTCGCGGACCGTCCCGTCGGTCCCGCTGCCAGCGAAAGCAGACCAAAACTTATCGGTCACCGTGTCGATGCCGTAGAACTGAAGGATTTGTTCGAGTTCGTCCCGGGTGATTTTCCCGTCTTGGACCGCGGCATCCCAAACCTGTTTGTACGATTTGGTCGTCCCGCCGATCCCCAGGACCCCGCCGAATTTCTGTTCCGCGTTATCGGCCGGATGTTTACCGGTCATCCGATAAAGCATCCCGCTAACGTTGATCATCGTGGGGTGTCTATCCGACGGCAAAGCAGCGCGGCCGACCGAGTCGGTCCTCGGCGGCGCGGAAGTTGGGGTGGCTACGGTTCCAACACTCATTAAATTATCTCCTTAAACGACCACGCCAGGACGTTTTTGCTCCTGGGTTGTTTGCAATTGGCCAGGAACCGCGGCAGTCTCCGGAGTCCCCGGATCGGCCAAAACGACCGGACCAGATTCGCTGTCCTTAAATTGTTTAGAAACAGCGGCTCCGCTGTCCTCAATTTCAGAGCCAAGCTTATTGGAATTACCTCTGATGTCTTCCCTTGAACCCGGTTTTTTGCCGACATAGGAGGCCCTTGATTCGGCAACTCCGGACGTAAAATTTATGTCGCTAAATGCCATACACCTTTCCTCCTACACTAATTCCCTACACTCAACATATCGGTCAAACCGGCCAAAAACTTGCATCACTCAACCGGCAAGGCCGCCTGTTTGGCCGCCGACTCCCCACCAAAGGGGGCAATGGCGACTGAAACATAGTGGACCAGGCCGCTCCGCTGGGCGCAGGCGTAATCGACACTGAATCCCCGGTAATTGAGCCCCAAACCGGAGGTCAGGCTCTCTTTGTCCCGGCCGACCCGGAAAGCCAGGCCGTCCGTTACCCGCCATTCACAACCAAGCTGGTTGGTATCGGCGCTCCAGATCAGCCCCCCATCCAGAAGCTTCCCGGAAATACCGAGCAAAAGCCCGGCTTTGCCATCATTGGCGGTTAACGATCCGCCTTGATTCGCTTTCTCACTGCTCATCATGTTCTGGACCGCCATCCCCAGCGAAAGATTATTGTTCGGTTTGAACATCGTCGCCAAATCAACGTCGACATTCGAGCCCGCGTCCTGGGCCAACCCCTGGGCCGAGTTGAATTTACGGCTGGAAAGTTTAACGTTCACACCATAAGAGAGGACCCCGAGACTGTTGGGGACCGACATCGCTTTATTTAGTTCATTAGCGTAGGAGAGGTAAACGGTCTGGGAACTATAAGAAACAATATTTTCCGAGTAAAACTCGCTGAAATCAAGATTACCGATCGCCGCCTGGTCGGTTGAGGAAGAATAAGCTATCCCGAAATTACCGATATTGGTCACCTCTACCCCGCCGATCAAGCTCGACTGGCGGTAGCTGGAGATCCGGGTCGCGATCAGGCTCGACTCCCGATTGATGGAGGTCAAACCGGCCGGGTTCACGACAATAGCGTTAACGTCGTCGGCCAACCCGGTAAAAGCGCCCCCCATACCCATCGCGCGCGCCCCAAGATCGAAGGCGAAAGACGGAACCGCAAATATAACCAATAGGAAAAGTACGGCAAATTTTTTCATTCGCTCACCCCTTCACGATTCTTATCGGACTGGGAGAGGGAAAACTTGCGTCCTTATAATGATAACTAAATGATCGAATTGGGGCGCAGGCGCAGAGGATCAGGTAAGGAGGAACCGCTCCGGATCACACAGCGGTTGGCAATGACCGAGTTCTCTTTGACTATTACTTTTTCTCCTATATATGAGAAATTACCGATAACCGAACCATTGACCTGGGAACCGCTGGAAACGATCACATCGGACCAGAGAACCGAACCGGTCACAACCGAGCCGTCCCGGATAACGCATTTATCGCCGATCACGGCATCCTTGATATAGACATCCTTGCCGATCAGGCAACGGTCGCCGATGATGACCGACCCTTCAAACCGGGCGCTCGGCTCGATCTTTTCCCGCTCGCCGATCCAGGTCGAACTGGCGACCTTGTTCCCCGGAATTCGGATCTGGACCAGCCCTTTCATGGCATCGTAATTGGAGAGGATATATTTATCCAGGCCGCCGACATCGCTCCAATATTCGACCATGTTGTAGCCGTAGAGCGGCGCTTTTTTCTTGACCAGTTCAGGAAAGAGCTGTTTGCCGAAATCATAAAAACCGGCCGGGATCATTTTCAGGATCTCCGGCTCGAAGATATAAATACCGGTGTTGACCAGGTCGTTTAAGGCTTCTTCCGGGGTCGGCTTTTCCTGGAAACCGGTGATCCGCCCATCCTCATCGTGCAGGACGACACCAAAGTCGCTGACGCTCCCCACTTTAGCCAGGGCAATAGTCGCCAAAGCGCCTTTACTCTTATGGAATTCGACCAAGCGCTGAAGGTTAATATCGGTCAGCGCGTCGGAAGAGAGGACCAGAAATGAATCGTCGACCCGGGCAACCTCCGCCGCCATTTTCTTGACCCCGCCAGCGGTCCCCAAAAGTTCTTCTTCATAGGAGTAAGTAAGATTGACGCCGAAGCCGTAACCGTCGCCAAAATAGTTCTCGATCTGCTCCGGGTGGTAATGAATATTGGCGATCAGCTCTTCAAAACCATAGCGCTTCAGGAGCTCGAGGTTGTGCTGCATGGTCGGCAGATTGACGATCGGGGTCATCGGCTTGGGGACCGCCAGGGTCAGCGGCTCCATCCTGGTCCCGTAGCCGGCCGCCATGATCAGCGCTTTCATCGGTCTATTTTATTGATGCGGCGCAGGTGCCGTTCATCCCCGGAAAATTCGGTCGCCAGCCAGGCGTCAACGATCGCCAACCCTTCAGCCGGAGAAAGCCGTTTACCGGCCAGGCAGAGGACATTGCAGTTACCGTGCTCGCGGCTTTGTTTGGCGGTATAGATATCCGGAGCATTGACCGCCCGGACCCCTTTAACTTTGTTGGCGACGATCGTCACCCCGACCCCCGACCCGCAAACAAAGATCCCCCGGTCGAACTCCCCTTTCGCCACCGCTTGAGCGGCCGGGTAAGCGTAATCAGGGTAGTCGACCGACTCTTCGGAGTTGGTCCCAAAATCCTTGACGATCAGTCCTTTTGCCTGAAGATGCTTTTTGACCAGCTCTTTCATGGCAAACCCGGCGTGATCAGACGCTAACGCAATTTTCATTTGATGGCCTCCCTGCCTGCCGGCAGGCAGGCTTTCATTTCTTCGGTCGCTTTTTTCAACCCAACAGCCAGCGCTCTGGCGATGATCGAAAAACCAATGTTTAATTCTTTAAGCCCGTCGATCCCGGCGATCGCTCTGACGTTTTGGTAATCCAGGCCGTGGCCGGCATTGACCGATAAACCAAGTTCAATCGCTTGCGCGGCCGCTTTAATCAGCTGGCCAAGCTCTTTCTTTTGACCGGTCCTGGCATAACGCCCGGTATGCAATTCGACAAAATCCGCCCCAACGGCCGCCGCTTCAGCGATCTGTTTTGGTTCCGGATCGACAAATAAGCTGACCTTGATACCGGCCTGGCGCAAAGAGCGGACCATGGGTTTCAATTTGCGCGAATACCTGACCACATCAAGTCCGCCTTCGGTCGTGATCTCCACTCTTTTTTCCGGCACCAAAGTGACCATTTCCGGTTTGATCTTGAGGGCAAAGGCCTGCATCACCGCCGTCGGCGCCATTTCGAGGTCAAGTCGGACCTTCATTTTTTTTAAACCCAGAACATCACGCTCCTGAATATGCCGCCGGTCTTCCCGCAAATGGCAAACGATCCCGTCCGCTCCTCCAGCCAGCGCTTCTTTGGCCGCCAGCAGCGGGTCAGGAAAAGCCTCTTTGCGGGCCTCCCGCAGAGTCGCGATGTGGTCTATATTAACGCCGAGTTTCAACATTTTTACTTCGTGATCTCCCGATGGACCAAACAGACGGCGTAAGCTTTGATCCCTTTTTTAGACCCGGTGAAACCAAGCTTTTCCTCGGTTTTCCCCTTGACGTTGACCGCCGTCTCCGGGATCTCCAGTTTCCCCGCGATCGCCTGCCGCATCGCCGGGATATGAGGGGCGAAATAGGGCTCTTCCGCCACAATGGTCGAATCGATATTAGCGATGGAATAGCCACGGCTGCGCAGCAACTCATTAACAAACTCCAGTAATTTAAGGCTGGATATCCCTTTGTACTCCGGGTTACCGGGCGGAAAATGGGCCCCGATATCCCCCTCGCCGATAGCGCCGATCATCGCGTCGATAATGGCATGGAGCAGAACGTCAGCGTCGGACCAGCCAAGAAGCCCTTTCTCATGCGGGATCTCGACCCCGCCGAGGATCAGGGGGCGCCCTTTGACTAGCTTATGAACATCGTAACCAAACCCAATTCTCACGTTAATTGCTCCTCTCTGTAATTCTAACTTATTAATACCCTTTGATAAAGTAAAATACAAGCGAACCAAATTCCCAAAGAACAGCGGAGCTCTCTTCATGCCTGGTCCACCATCGCGTAGGATTGAAACTGCTGTTTTTGACCGGGGAGATCAAGACGGAGATCTTCTCCGGCTCAAAGACTCTGCGGAAGACCCGGGCCGCCCGCCGAGAATGCTGCGGCGAAGTAACGACGATAATCGAGTAGGCCTTTTGTTCCTGGACGATCGGCAGAGAATAGAGCGCGTCCTCTAACGTCGAAAAAGAACGATCCTGAATCAGGATCGCTCTGGCCGGCACCCCCAGGGCCAAAGCTTCCTTTTTCATGTTCCCGGCATGGGTCACTTTCCAGCCCATCGGCCCGCCCGACATCAAAACGGCCGGCGCGTACCCCAGGCGGTAGAGCTGGACCGCTCGCCTGACCCGTTCACCGTTATAGTCGCCGGCCAGCACGACGATCAGGTCGGCTTTCTCCAATTTGTCGTTAACGATAAGAAAATCAGCCAGGCTTTGGAGGATCAGCGGATGAGCTAAATAAAGCCCGCCCCCCACGACCAGAAGGACCACTAATAAATTGAGGAATTTTCTGATCATTTGTTGCGGGGGAACTTGAGCAGCGACTGGAGCAAAAATTTAGGGTTCTTAACCATTCCCATTAAAACCAACCCGGCGGTCGAATAGGTCCGCGGATTGGAAAGCAGCGCCCAAACGACCGAGGAATGGTTCTCAAAATCACCCATCGTTTCCAGGACTTTGGCATTGTCGCGAACGTAATCGAAGACCTTGGCCAGGACTTTTTCGTCCATGTTTTCCAGGACATTGCGGATCAGAAGGCAGGTCTTGATCTCCTGGCCGAATTCCTCCGCCCAGCGGATCTCATATTGGGACAGATTCCCCGCCTTTACGGCGTCGGCCAGCAGTTCGGCCGATTTCAGGCCGTAATATATCCCGCCGGAAGTGATCGGTTTGATTTGGCAGGCGGCATCACCGACCAGCGCCGCCCATTCCTTGACCAGCTGGCAGGTCCCAATCGGAATGGCCCCGGCGTTTTTCTCCACCAACTCGAATTCCAGTTTCTGCCGTTCGATAAAAGCGTTCAGGTCCTGGTAAGGATTATTGGAAATCGTTCCGATCCTGACCAGTCCATTCTCCCCTTCGGGAATGATCCAGTTAAAAAGCGAGAACGGAACGTTGTAATCGGTCACGACCCGATCGAGCCGGTCCAGCTTCATTTTGACCCGGTACTGATAACCGCGGTAAAGCCGCATCTCGGAAAAGAACGACAGCGCCTTGCGGACCCGGGAGTTTGGGCCGTCGGCCCCGATCACGATCTCGGTAAAATACTCGCCGTTGTTCGTTTCCAACACGTAACCGTCCTTGATCTTCTTGATATCGTTAAGGCGGGTATTGTATTCAATGTTAAGTTTGTGGCTAAGTTCTTTATCAAAGATCTCGCGGTCGATGATGTAGGCAACTTTGGGACGATTTAATTCGAACGACTGGTCGCGGTACGATATCTTTGACCCGTCGATGACGTTGAGGATCGATCTTTGGGAAAGCGGTAGCCGCAAGTCCTCGAAAAGACCCCGGCCGACGATCCCGGCGCATTGGACAGGTTTCCCGACTTCGGGGTGCTCTTCCAAAATGACCGGATCAAACCCTTGTTGTTTTAAAAGTTGGCCGAGATAACAGCCGACCGGACCGGCCCCAACAATGACGATTTTTGAAGGTTTTTTCATCTTTCAGAGTGATTATAACTGATTTGCTATGCCAAGTAAAGAATGCTAAAATTTGCCCGTGAAGCTAAAAATAGCGTTATTACTGCTTTTTTTCGGGGTCAACGGCGCTTTTGCCGCTCCGCAAGTAATTTACGACTCTTCGGGCAATCTGCTTCAATCCTGGCTGGACGGCAAAAGCGTTAAAGTCGCCCGGTCCCCCGATCAGGGAAAAACTTTCGCGCCGACGCAAACGCTCGCTCTCTCCGTTGAATCATACGATCTCGCGGTCGATCCGAACTCGATCAATTTCCTGGTCTTCGAAGTATCGCGGGAAGTTTATTTTACCCGCTCGAGCGGCAACAACCTGGCCTTTATTCCCGCCCGACGCCTGGCCGGCCCCGCTTCATCGCCCCGGCTAATCAGCAGCGGCGACCAATTGTTTGCCGCCTGGCAAAGCGAAACCCTCTCTTTCGAACGCAAACCGGTCGTCTATTTGACCAGTTCCAAAGACGGCGGCGAAACCTGGCATCAGGCGGAGCTGATCGCTCCAACCGGTGAAAGCATCGGACAACTGGAGCTCCGGCCGGACGGGCAAAATGGCTGCGCCCTGGTCCTGGTCACGACCAGTAAACAACCGGAACGGTCGCGCCTCTATTACTATTCGGCCAAGACCGGCTTAAAAAAACTGGTCGAAAGCTTTGACCCGATCGTTTTGGCGCGGCTGGCCCAGGGACCGGCCGGGCCGCTGATCCTTTGGCAACAGCAATATTTAGACCGCACCGAAACCCAGCTGATAACCTCTCTTGATTACGGAGTTTCTTTTTCCTCGCCGAAACGGATCGAGATCGGACCGCCGCTCCGCCTGTTTTATGACGGGGACAAATGGCGTTACTTAGCCCCTCTCGCCGGAACATTACCGGCGGAACTGACGCTGAAAGAGCTTTTTCCGCCGGCGGCGCAGAACTACCAATTGACCGTTAAGAACGACCGCGCTTCGCTGGAAACGGCGACAAACCTCCTGTTGGCCGATCCGGCCATCTGGACGATCTCGCTCTCGCCGGACAAAGATTTTTTTCCGCTGAACACCAGGACCATAACTAAAATCGCCCTCCCCGGCTCCGGCAACGAGATCTTTTCTTTGCCGGCCGACCTGGCGGACGGATCATATTTTGCCAGTTTGAAGATCAGCGACGGTTTTATGACCTACACCCTGATAAACACGCCCGTCTTTAAACTAGATCGGACCCCCCCAGCGCTAATCCTTACCTCAAGCCGGGAAACGCTGGATACCCCCTATCGGCTGACCGGCAGTTTAAATGAAATCGCAACCTTAACCATCAACAACCAGCCGGGGGTCAGTCAGATCGGAACGTTTGAACTAACTTGCCAGTTGAATCCTGGTTCAAATGACTTTATCTTAACGGCAACGGACGAAGCCGGAAATTCCGTCCGGAAACTTTTCTCCGTAAACTATTCCGTCCCCACCACGATCCGGCTGAAACTTATAAAACCTTCTGCGACCGACTGGTTAAGGCCGGGCGCGGCAGTCTTCCTGGAACTCCAGGTTAGCGACCCAAAGAACGAGCTCGAGGATGAAGATGAAGCTATTTTAACCGTCGCCGGACAGTCTTTGGCGGAGACCCTGATTTACGACAAAGCGAGTCGATCGCTCTCCGGGATCGTCCCTCTCCCCGCGCCGCTCAAAGACGGGTCGACGGAGCTCGAAGTAAAATTGTTTGAAAACCATAAAATCTTCCCGCTAAATATTGACTCTACGCCGCCGACCTTAACCGTGACCGGCGGCGCGACGGTCTTTGGCAACTCCGCCTTTGAACTGCCGATCCCGCTCGCCGATCAGGGGAGCGGGATCGATCTGTCCGGCACAATCGTCAAGATCGGCCCGGTCAGTTGCGAGGTTTTCGGCAGCGGCGAGGCGCTTTGGGCGCGCAGTCCGTTCCCGTTGGCTGACGGAACTTATGAAGCGACCATTTTGCCGCGCGACCGGATCGGCAACAGCGGGCCGGAGCAAACCTACCGTCTTTGCGTCGATACCCAAGCTCCGCGGCTGGGATTGGACGGGACGCCGGAAGTAACCAGCCGGCAAACGTTGCTTATCAAAGGGGCGGTCGAAGATCGTTATCTCACCGAAGTCGTTATTACCAATAACGGAAAAAGAATCGGCTCCTACGTCCCGGGTTCGACTTCGTTTTCAATCGAGGTCCCGGTCCAAACCGGCAACAATCTGATCATGGTCGAGGGCCGGGACCAAGCCGGCAATTCGTCGACCCAAACGATCAGCTTCTTTTCAGCGGTCAAAGCTTCCGGCACGATGCTCACGGAGATCGGCAACGCCCCCAACCCATTTTCGCCGACGGCCGACGGCCGGACCTATTTCATCTGCCGTTTAGGGGCCGGACTTACGCCGCCGATCGACGTCAAAATATACATCTTCAATCTAACCGGTGAACTGATCTGGAAGAAAGAGTCCCTGGCCGCGACCACCAACATTTTCACCTGGGATGGGCATGATCATTTCGGCCTGACGGTCGCGAACGGCGTTTATCCGTACGCGATCTTGCTCTCCAGCGGCGGCAAAAGTGAAATAATGCGGGGAAAACTGATCGTTTATCGTTAATAAGCCCCGCTTCCGGTCAAAACCACCGGAACGGTCCGACAAAGTATTTTAAAATCCAGCCAAAGCGACCAATTCTCGATGTAGTAGATGTCCAAGCGGACCATGTCTTCAAACGGCAGGTGGGACCGCCCTGAAACCTGCCAGGGACCGGTGATCGCCGGTCTGACCCGCAATCTCTTCTTATGCCAGGAATTATACTTCTCGACTTCGCGCGGCAGCGGCGGTCGCGGGCCGACCAGACTCATCGTGCCGAAAAAGACATTGAAGAATTGCGGCAGTTCGTCGATGCTGTAGCGCCGCATCAATCGGCCCAAAGGAGTGATTCGCGGGTCATTCTTTATTTTGAAAATATATTCGCCGACTTCAGAGCGCGGCTGAAGCTCCTTGATCTTTTCATCCGCTTTATCAACCATCGAACGGAATTTGAACATTTTAAAGAGTTTACCGTCCAATCCGACCCGTTCCTGACAATAAAAAACCGGCCCCGGGGAAGTCGCTTTGATCAGGATCGAAAACAAAATAAAAACCGGGGAAAGAACAATAATGGCCGACCCGGAAAGAAGCACATCGACAAAACGCTTGATGATCGCGTTGTAGCTTTTCAATCTGATCTCGGAAACGGTCAGAATCGGGATCCCGCCCAGCTCATCGGCATCGACCCGGCTGGCAATGATCTCCAGGATCCCCGGGACGATCTTAAACTCGATCCCGTAACGTTCGCATTCGGTAATGATATCTAGAGTGGTCTCGGCCGGGATCTTGGCGCTGGCAATGATCACGTAATCGATCTTTTGTTCGCGAACCAGCTCCTTCGTCTTGTAAAGCGGCCCCAAGACCGGCAACCCCAGGATCGTCCGTCCCGCTTTGGCCGGATCATCGTCAAGAAAACCGATAACCTGATAACCCAAGCCCTTGTCGGCGATCATTTTCATCGTCATCGTCGCCCCCATCTCCCCGGCCCCCAGGACCAACGTCCGTTTCAAAGCAAAACCGCGGGCATATAAAAGCCGGCGAACGTAAGCCATGATCAAGCGGCTGGCCGCCAAAAGCAGAAAAGAGATCCACCAGACATTGGCCAAGACCAACCGAGAGAACCAAAGTCCCCTGGAAAGGAAAAGGAGCCCCACCAAGACCAGGCTGGCGCAGATCACTCCCCAAAGAAGCAAGGCCAGCTCGTCGATCAAAGCGGTGAATTTTTTCTGGTCGTAAACACCGACCAAGCGGAAAACCGCCAGCCACATCACGGTAATAAAGACCAGCGAGGAAAGATATTGGCCGAAGACCGGGATCGAGGTCGGCGCGATGAACATCAAGACCTTGAACCGAAAATAGTAGGCCAAAATAAAAGAAAGATTGATCAGGATGATATCCAAAAATAGCTTGAGCATCCGGCTCCTTTATCGGAGAGTGGCGACCATTTTTCTGGCCAGCTCATTCCCCGGCTCAACGATCAGCACCTGTTCGTACTCGACCCGGGCTTTTATCCGATCCCCTTGTTTCAGATAAACCGCCCCCAACCCCTGGTGGGCGGAAACATTTTTGGGATCAAAGAAAACAACCTGTTCGAAAGCTTTTTGGGCCGACTTCAGATCGTTTTTGCTAAAATAAATCTCGCCGGCCAGTAAATAGCCGGAGACCCTGTTCGGTTCGATCCTCATCAGCCGGCGGGAAAGATCAAGCGCCTTCTCAACCTCCCCCCGGCCCAAATAATACGTCCCCAGTTTTTCCAAAACATTATACCGGTCCTTATATTTATCAAACAGCTGACGGAACGCCCGGCGGGTGAATTCCGGCGGCGCGACTTTTTCCATCGCCAGCATCGCGTCCCCCAGATTCGGATTGATCATAAAGGTCTTCTGATACATCTGCGCCGCTTTCAACTTGTCGCCGCGGCGTTCCCAGATCATTCCCGTCAACTGAAAGATCTCGGCGTAATAAGGATCGATCTTCACCCCGATCTCGCACATCCGGTAAGCGTCGCCAAGCTTCGCTTTGTTCCCCTGATCGTATTGCACCAAATAAACTTTGGCCAGCATCAGGAAATTGTCGGCATTATAAGGATCGGCCTTGGTCCCGAAGATCAAGACCTTGATCGCGTTGTCAAAGTCATTCTGATTAAGATACCCGATCCCCAAATGCGAGATCGTCGTCCCTTCGAAAGGATAGACCGCCAGGGCACGACTAAGGTTTAAGACCGCCTCCGGGACCCGTTTCATTTCCAGATAAGTCTTGCCGGTCTTAAAATCACGGTCTCCCCAAAACGGAATAAACGACAGATAGATCAAGCCGCCGGCAATCACCACGATGCCCGCCAGCGGCAGCCAGGGGACATCGTCCCAGGCAATCTTCCCGGCTTCCGGCGCCGGCAGTTTGTCCGCGGCATCGAGGCTCATGACCACCCCCCAAAGGGCCCAAAAGATAGAGGTAATCGCCACCACGCCGAAACTGAACTGATTCTGGATCAGATAAGCGAGGATCGCCGCCATCGTCCCCGAAATCAGGAGATTCTGCGTTCCGGTCGTCCGCTTGGCAATCCTCGTGCCGACTTTAAATACGGTAAAGATGATCCAGAGATAAACAAAAAAGGTGATCAAACCTTTAGTGACAGGGACATCGAACGATTCGTTGTGGCAACGGTCTTGTTTGACGTGGAATGCTTCCAGAAAGCGAAACATGTCGGTCTCGTACCGGGGGAAAACCATTTTCAAAACTTCCGGGCCGATACCGAACAAAGGATAATCGACAATAATTTTAGCCGCGCTCTTCCAGGTCTCGCCGCGGGAACCGGCCGCCCCTTTCAATTCCAACCGGGGAGCGGTTTCTGGCGCGTCTTCTTTGCTCGGCCCCGGATCGAAATTATTCTTGATCGTCACTTCCGAAGTAAAGCGCTGGAACGGCGAAAAAGCCGGGTCAAAAGCAATCACTCCGGTCATAACCGCGATCACGGCCGTCAGCAGGAATAGTTTTTTAAGATTATCAAAAATCCGGGCCCGGCCGGTATAGAGGGCAAAAAGGACCGCCCCCGCGAAAAAACCCATGTAGCCGCCGCGGCTCTGGGTGTAAAGAAGCGCGACATACATCAGCAACAAAGAAACGAGCAGGACGCCGTCCCAGACTAGAATCGGCAGCTGCCGGTAAGTAAAGGCCAGGTATAGTGCGGCCGCTCCCATTAAAATAAAACCGATGATCCACTGGGGAACATCATACGCCCCCAACGAATAGATCAAGAAAACAAAAAGACCGTTGACGAACACGAAGGCCGCCAGCGGCAGCCAGTTGGCCAGGGTCAAGCCCTGCCAGCCGACCGGATTATCGTTACCATCCTGCCGGTTTTCCAGAAACAGGGCCAGGGTCAAAAAGAAGGTCATAATCACGAAAGCGGCAAAAAAGTTGGGTTGACCGATCAGCCCGATCACCCGCATGACGGTCGGGACCCCGCCCCAGGCGTAAGGATCGATCCCGGCCCGGGCAATGATCCCGTAGATCGCCTGGATAGTCGCCGCCGGAATAGCGATAACGATCAGCCTCTTGATCTGGTCGAAAGAACGGATATAGTTGGTCGTCAGAAAAAAGAGCAGGGCGTAGGCATACCAGGTCGTCAACCCTTCGAACCGGCCGTAAAACCCGGCCACGCTGGTGACGACATGGACCGAGGTCAGCGCCGCGACCGTCGTCGTCAAAACAAAGGTCAGGACCGGCCAATCGAGCGGGGTCCGAACGAAGCGATGTTTGCCGGTGATCAGCAATTTCGCGGACCACAAGCTCATGGCAATAACGATGAAGGTCCTAAGCCAAACGACCTTGGTACCGGAAAAAACGATCCCGATCCGGCGGTCAAAAATGACCGGGACCAGGAAAATGATCAGTAGGACACAAAGTTCAAGCGCCAGATCAAAAGAAAAAGGCCGGGCTTTATTGGTTTTTTTCAACGTATTCCGCCATCCTTTGTTTAAAGATTTTTCGGTCGAATTGCAAAGCCCGGGCCCGCACGGTCCGGGGATCAAAGGTCAAACGCTTGAACTTTTCAACCGCCTTAATCAGCGATTCCGGGGTCGGTTCGTCAAAAAAGAGGCCGGTCTCACCCTCGACGATCGTTTCCAGGGCGCCGCCGCCGCGAAAAGCGATCACCGGCCGACCGGCCGCCATCGCTTCAACCGGGACGATCCCAAAGTCTTCTTCCCCCGGAAAGATCAGGCCGCGGCATTCAGCGACCATTTGCTTAACCGCCGGGTCCGATAGGCGGCCCAGAAATTCAACGTTTGGTCCGCTTAACGATTCTAAGCGCCGGCGATCGGGACCGTCCCCCGCGATCTTTAACGGCAAAGCTAAACGATTGAACGCTTCGATCACGAGATCGATCCGCTTGTAAGCGTTAAGGCGGGAAAGGACCAGAAAATAGTCGCCCGACCGCTCTGTCGGCTGAAAAAGATCGCAATCAACAGGCGGGTATATTATATCAGATTCGCGATGGTAAAGCTCTTTGATCCGTTGAGCGACCAGCCTGGAAATCGCGATAAAACGATCGACTTGACCGGCGGTTTTCAGGTCCCAGGTTTTGAGCGGACCCATTAAGAGCGGCAGGAGCCGCTTCAGCCAACCAGGCAGGGCTTCGTGCTTAATGTAGTCGTCATAGCGCCAGACAAAGCGCATCGGAGTATAGCAGTAACAAATATGGACCTGCCCCGGCCGTTTCCGGACCCCTTTGGCAAAAGCGGAACTGGAAGAAAGGATGACATCATACTTTGACAGATCGAAGCTCGAAAAAGCGAAGGGATAAAGAAAAAGATATTTCTTGAAATGTTTAAAGATCCCGGGTAAGCGCTGCATAAAGGAAGTCACGATCTTCATTTCACGGAAGACCGGCGGCATTTTTTCCGGATCGTAGATCGCGGTGTAGATCGGCGCGTCGGGAAAAACCTCGTGAAGATCAACCAGACAACGTTCCGCGCCCCCAAACTGGTTCAAATAATCATGGACGATCGCCAGTTTCATCAAAGCCCCTTTTCCATTAAATAGGCCCGGAGGGCGTCGGGCCAGGGCCGGAGATCGTCCAACCCGACGGCTCGCAAGCGTTTATTATCGAGGGCCGAGTAAGCGGGCCGTTTCGCCTTGGCCTTGGCATTAAGCTCGGCAAAGGGGATGGCCGTAAAATTAACGGCCAACCCGAGCGACTCAAAGGTCCGCGCCGCCAGTTCATACCAGGAACAAGCGCCGTGATTAACAATATGATAAAGACCATAATGATCGGTCCTAGCCAGCTGGACCAGCTTTCCGGCCAGGTCCAGAGTGTAGGTCGGAGAAAAATATTGGTCGTTGACGACCTTGAACGGCGCTCCGCTTTTACCTTTGGCGATCACGCTGTCGATAAAATTCCCCCCACCCTTGCCCAGACAGCCGGCGGCGCCGAACAAACCGGAAGAGCGGATAATAAAATATTTTTTTAAAATAGTAGCAATCTTTTCTTCCCCGGCAACCTTCGACCGGGCGTAAGCGGAGAGCGGCGCCGTCTTATCGTCCTCGGTATACGGGCTGTTTTTTAGCCCATCGAAAACATAATCGGTGGAAATATGAACCAACCCCGCCCCGCTCTCCAAACAAGCCAGCGCGACGTTTGCCGCGCCTTCGGCGTTGATGGCGAAAGCCTGGTCCTGATGGTCCTCGGCATCATCGACACGAGAATAACCGGCGGTGTTAATGACAAGGTCAGGCTTGTGGCCTTTAATGACCAGCAGGGTGTTTTCCCGTTTGGTAATATCAAGATCCTTGATCGTTAAAGGGATAAGCTCGGCTTTGGGAACGGTCCGGACCAGGTCGCTCCCTAACTGGCCGTCCGCCCCAATAACCAGGATTTTCATGGCCGCACTATTTAAAAGTCCGGAAAAAGAGCGAAAAATTATCCTGGGCTTGCTCTCTTAAATGGACCAAGACCTTTTCCAGCATTTTTTTACTCGCTTCCCTGATGGCAAATTGCGCCGCGACCGCTTTTTCCAAGCGGCCTTGATCGAGGACTTCGTCAACGGTCAGGCAGGGCGAGCCGACGCTGTTCATGAAAGATTTCACTTTCGGATCGTAAGAGAGGCCGAAAGCCGGGACCAGCGATTTGACCGCGAAGATCAGGGCGTGTAGGCGCATCGCGATCATAAAGTCGCACTGGGAAACGACCGAAAGCATCTCGTGCGGCGAACAGATCTTGAAAACGACGTTCGACTTCCGGCTCATGAAATTGATGACCTTGGAGGTCTCTCTCATGTCTTCCGGACAATGCAGAAGCAGAAAAACGATCTGATAATTATTTTTTTCCACGAACGAGTCGAGCGTTTCGGCCAGCATCCGGTAAAACTGCAGTTCGATCCCCTGCCGGCGGGGCAAACTCCGCACGGAAACGCCGAGCAGCGGCTTCTCCGTCGTCACCCCTTCCAGCGCCAGGACCTTGCGCCCCTCCAGCCCGGAAGGATTTTTCAACAGGAAGGTGGGATCGGCGGTCACATTGATCTTCTCCGGCCGAATGCCGATCTTAACCAAGCCGGCCTTCGACTCGGCGTCGCGAACCGTGATCAGGTTGACCCTTTTGATCGCCAAAGAAGCAAGCAGCCGATTGGCCCGGCCTTTGATCGGACCGAATCCCTGGGCAAAGATCATCGTCTTTTTAAAAAGGACTTTGGCCAGGAGCAATAAACCGGTGTAATACCAGAAGCTCCGGTTGCTGGTCGAGTCCTGGAAAAGGGTCCCGCCGCCGCTGACGAAAACGTCGGTCTTGAGCATTTCAATGAACACGCCTAAAGAATAACGGCCGATCGTTTTGACGTTATAGAATTGAGCGGTCATCTGGGGCGAGGCGGAAAGGACGGTGATCTGCAGGGTCGGGTCCTGGCGCCGCAAACCGTCAACGATCGATTCCAGGACCGCTTCATCGCCAACGTTACCGTAGCCGTAATAACCGGACAATAATACGCGCATTATTTTTCACCCTCTTTTGAAAACCAGCGGCCGGCGACTATCGCGATTATGATACCAAAAATCAGGCCAAGAACCAAGCCGTTGATCAAGCGGACGATCGAGATCGTCAGCGGCGTATGGATATGGGAAAAAGTATTGAGGGCCGAGACCGGCGCGATCGCCCCGATCGCCATGACTACCCAGAGCCAGCTCCGATCGCTCGCCTTCAAATAATAAACGGCTGCCAGGAAAAGGAAAGGATAACCGACCAGGAACTCCTTGGTCCGCGGCCTGACAAAAAGGAGAACTTCCAGCCAGTTGCGAAAAGCTTTTTCAATCCCGGGGACCGGGATGGTAAAGTTCCCGGACCGAGCGAGAAAAAGTCCCAACGCGGCCAGTAAAATTAAGCCGATTAAGGCGTTCGCCACGCTAACCTTGGTCCTTAAGATCGCCTTCACCCGATCGATCAGGTTCAGCTCCCCTTCCTTCAACAGAAAATAGGCTGCCACGATCATGATCGGCAGGACCAGCCCCGCCTTGACCGCCGGAAAGACCAGCGCCCCCGACATATAGCGGGAATCGGCCAGTAAACCAACGATAAAAATGATCCCTAAGGCCGTTATCGCCACAATGCGCAAGACAAAATAGAATGCCTGAAATAGGGGGAAACCTCCCTGCCGGTTCAGACGGTTAGCGGAACTGATCACCGCCAGCGATGGGAAAACGACCGCCGCCGTAAACGCGAGCAGTTTCTGCAAGATGGTCAGCTTGGCCGCCAGAAAAAGCAGGGCATTAACACCCGCTAAAAGCGCGATCACCAGTCCCCACAACGGCAAAGCGACAAAGGCATTGAGCAAGAGAAGCGTGCCGACCAGAACTCCCCAACCGAGGGCGATGATCTGCCAGCCGGTGATTTGAAGCGGCGGCGGCTCTTTTCCTTCGCCGATTGTAAAGTGGGCGGCGGCAAGCTTGTTCTTCAATTCGCCAAAAAAACGGAGATTGTATTCAACGGGAACGGCATCGATTTGCGGTGGCAGGAACGGCCGGACATAAAGCAATTTGACCTGACGCTCCCTGGCCGCCCGGAGGTAACGGTCCAGAACTTCCGGCTTCTCCAGCTTTTTCAACTCGTCTTTCGGCACGCTGTGGACCCGAACAACCTCGTTCGCCATCAAGTTTTTAAGCTGGTAATCGCCGTCCTGTTTAACGATTTCCACGAAGCCGTAGTTCAGCCGGAACTTTTTTAGGGCTTCGGCCAGAGACGGGACCGCTTCCGGAAACCCGAGGAGCTCTTCTCCGTCAAAAATAATCGTCCGGTAATCTTTTAAACCGGAGAGCTTGGCTTCAATGTTGCCAAGATGGTAGCGGGGATCGTTCCAAACCCGGGGGACCAAGCGAAAGCCAAGCCGCTCAAGATAATTTTTCTGCGCTTCGGAAATTCCCAGCCCCAGGGCCCGCAGTTCTTCTTCCGCCTCATCGACTTCGATCACGTCCCGGCCGAGAAAGCGGATCGACTTGGCTCCCAGCGCCCAGGTCAATTGAGCGACGATCCTTTTGCGTGACTCCTGGAAAGGAGCAAAAATATAGGTCCGATCTGGTTTGATCTCTTTTATTTTAGCGGAAAAGACCGGGGAAAAGGCGGCCAGCTTACGAATGCTCCCCCCTTTGGCGTAATAGATCTCACCCAAAGCGTTGGCATCAGGCAGTGTTTCCTCAAAGACCCCCAGCTCGGAAAAACCGATCTTCCGGACCTCTTTGAGAACGGCGGTCAGCGGCTGTTTTTCATAAGCGGCCGCTTTTTTCAGATCGTTCAAGTCGATGACGACCCGGACCGAGCGGGTCGCCTGTTCGGCTAAGTGGCGCTCCAGGCCAAAATAACAACCGACCAGGACGGAGATTATCAGGCTGATCTTTAGAATTCCCCAAATGATTCTTTTTAGCATCGCACCCTCCGGTTATTGGATTTTCGCGCGCAAAGACCCTTCGATAAAAGGATCGATCTCTCCGTCGATCACGCCCTGGACGTCGCCGACTTCAACCCCGGTCCGGTTATCCTTGACCAAAGTATAAGGTTGGAAAACGTAGGAACGAATCTGGCTCCCCCACTCGATCTTCCGCTTTTCCCCGACCAGTTCATCGATCTTTTCTTTCCGTTGCAGGACCAGCATCTCATGTAATTTAGCCTTCAGCATCCGCATTGCCGTGTCCCGATTGTTATGCTGGGAGCGGT
The DNA here is from genome assembly GCA_041661965.1 of Candidatus Margulisiibacteriota bacterium. NCBI lineage: Bacteria > Bacillati > Candidatus Margulisiibacteriota > Candidatus Margulisiibacteriota bacterium. Next base: position 333,589 of record JBAZTH010000003.1, on the reverse strand, counting down.
CGGATTGGCTCTGGGTAACGATCCCGGTCGGAAGATGGGTGATCCGGATCGCGGAGCTGACCTTGTTGACGTTTTGGCCGCCAGGCCCGGAAGCGCGGTAAGTGTCAACCCGCAAATCGCCCGGATTGATCTCGATCTTGATATCTTCGGTAATTTCCGGCGTGACTTCGACCGCGACAAAAGAAGTGTGGCGCTTTCCTTCTGAAGAGAACGGGGAAATTCGGACCAGCCGGTGGACTCCCGCTTCATTCCTTAAATAACCATAGGCGTATGGACCGGAAATCAGCAAGGTCGCGCTTTTGATCCCGGCTTCTTCGCCGTAAGAGATGTCCGGCAGTTCTACTTTGAAGCCTTTTTTTTCCGCCCAGCGGGTGTACATCCTAAGCAAGATCTGTCCCCAGTCCTGGGCGTCGGTCCCGCCGGCGCCGGCATTAATTGAAAGGATCGCGTCGTTCTGATCGTACTCGCCGCTGAAAAGCATGGCGATCTCCAGTTCCCCCGCCAGCGCCCGCAGCTTTTTAACTTCCAGGACGATCTCCCCCAGTTCACTCGCGCTCGCCATTTCCAGGAGCAGGGTTTGCTCATCAAGCTGGTCGCGCAGGGTCTCCCATTGCCGGACCACCTTCTCCAGGAGACTTTTCTCCTGCATCAGTTTTCTGGCCAGGTCCTGGTTTTCCCAAAGCTTGGGGTCAGAGGCAGCGGCTTCAATTTCAGACAGTTTTTTTTTCTTGTCGTCGATCGCGAGGATTTTTTCCAGTTCGAGGCCTTTCTGTTTTAAGGAAGATAAACTTTCTTTTAGCTCTTCATGCAGCATTTTTTGTACTTTTTTCCGGAACCGCACGGACAGGGATCGTTCCGGCCGACTTTTTCCGGCACGTGGACGGTCGCCGGCTTTTCCCTTTTTTCCGGCGCGCCGTAGGTCAGGGCCCGTCTTTTCGGCTGGGTATTTTCGACTTCCCCTTCGGCCTGCTGAATACGGAGCATCAGCGAGATGATCTGGGCGCGGACGCCGCGCATCATCTCCTGGAACATCGTGTAACCCTCGATCTTATATTCAACCAGCGGGTCCTTGCCGCCGTAACCGCGCAAGCCGATCCCTTCGCGCAGGACATCCATATTGTGGAGCTGTTCGATCCAGGCGGCGTCGATTGTCCGAAGGACGACGACCCGTTCGAGAGAGCGCATCGTCTCTTCACCAAACTCTTTTTCTTTCTCTTCGTAAGCCCGCTCCAGCAGGTTAATGATCTTGGCTTTGACTTCCTGGGTCTTCTCTTCTTTGAGCCCTTCCAGTCCGTCGACCGGCACCAATTCGTTGATCGCCTTGATCAAACCGTCCCAATCCCACTCGTCCGGCGCGACCTTATCGATTAAAAACGCGTCAACGATCTCGGCCACGACCTGCCCCAGCATCTCATAGATCTTGGTTTTCAGATCTTTCCCTTCCAAAGAGCGGCGGCGCAAAGTATAGATCGATTCGCGCTGTTTGTTCATGACGTCATCAAATTCCAGGACCTGCTTGCGGATCCCAAAATGGTATTGCTCAACTTTTTTCTGCGCGTTCTCCAGCGCTTTGGAGATCAGATTGTGCTCGATCGGCACGTCTTCTTCCAGCCCCAGCCGTTCCATCACCCCGGAAATCCGCTGGGAACCGAAAAGCCGCATCAGGTCGTCTTCCAGCGAAACGTAGAAGCGGGTCGAGCCTTTGTCCCCCTGACGCCCGGCGCGGCCGCGTAATTGATTGTCGATCCGGCGGCTTTCGTGCCGTTCGGTCCCAATGACGTGCAGACCGCCCAAAGCGGCCACCCCATCGCCTAAAACAATGTCGGTTCCGCGGCCGGCCATATTGGTGGAAATAGTGACCATCCCGTGCTGGCCCGCTTTGGCGATGATCTCGGCTTCGCGATCGTGTTGTTTGGCGTTCAAAACATGGTGAGGCACCCCGCGGCGACGGAGCATTTCCGAGACCAGCTCGGAGTTTTCAATGGAGATCGTGCCGACCAGGACCGGCCGGCCTTTTTTGTTCCATTCAATGATCTCGTTGACGACCGCCCGGAACTTCGCCCGCTTGTTCTTATAGATCTGATCGGTATAGTCGGTTCGGACCATATCGCGGTGGGTCGGGATCAGGAGAACTTCCATCTTGTAGATCTTCCAGAACTCTCCTTCTTCGGTCTTGGCGGTCCCGGTCATCCCGGCAATCTTGCTGAACAAGCGGAAATAATTTTGGAAGGTAATGGTCGCCAGGGTCTGCGATTCGTTCTGGACCTCCACCCCTTCTTTGGCCTCGATCGCCTGGTGGAGCCCTTCCGAATAGCGGCGCCCCTGCATCAAGCGGCCGGTAAATTCGTCAACGATGATAACTTCCCCTTCTTTAACGACATAATCGACGTCTTTTTCGAAAATGTTCCAGGCGACCAGCGCCTGGGTGATCTGGTGGGCAATATCGATATTGACTACGTCATATAAATACTCGACCCCGAGGGTCTTTTCGACCTTCTTGATCCCGTGCTCGGTCAGGACCGCGTTGCGGGTCTTTTCGTCAACGGTAAAATCGCCCCCTTTGGTCAGGCGCTTGGCGATATCGTTAGCTTTCTGATAATTGGTGGCCGCCCCTTCGACCATACCGGAGATGATCAGCGGCGTGCGGGCTTCGTCGATCAAAATGCTGTCGACTTCGTCAACGATAGCAAAGTGCAGGTCGCGCTGGACGCAGTCGTCCAGGGTAATGGCCATGTTGTCGCGGAGATAATCAAAGCCAAACTCGTTGTTGGTCCCGTAGGTGATGTCGGCGGCGTAAGCAACCTTGCGCTCCGGCGGCTCCATCCAGTGTTGAATGACTCCAACCGTAAGGCCCAGTTCCCGATAGATCGGCCCCATCCATTCGCTGTCGCGTTTGGCCAGATAATCATTGACCGTAACGACGTGGACCCCTTTGCCGGTCAGGGCATTGAGGTAAACGGGAAGCGTGGCAACCAGGGTCTTCCCTTCGCCGGTCCGCATCTCGGCGATCTTCCCCTGGTGGAGGACGATCCCACCGATTAGCTGAACATCGAAATGACGCAAGCCGGTCGTCCGGACCGAAGCCTCACGAACGGCAGCAAAAGCGGCCGGCAAAATATCATCGAGGGTTTTCCCTTCAGCGAGTAATTTTTTGAATTCAGCGGTTTTGGCCCGCAGTTCTTCGTCGGAGAGTTTTTGCATCTCCGGTTCGAAGCTATTTATCCGTTCGACCAAGGGGAGAAGTTCGTTGGTCTTCTTCTCATCGGTAGAACCGATCAGTTTCGCGAGCCATTCTAAAATCATGTGGTTATTCTGCGGGGAGTTCTCTCGACAGATGCTTAAGCTCGGTCCCTCCACGGCGGTGTTCTTTGACCATCATTTCTTTATGTTTTTCCAGCTGGCGTTTAACATCGGCGCTCGCCAAGTCAATTGCGGTATACATGTCACGGCCCGCTTCCTTGGCCATAATCATTTTATGACCGGCCGCCCAAACCCGCATTTCGGCAACCTGGCGCTGTTCCGCGTTGTCGTTGGAGCGGGCGTCAAGAACGACCTCGGTTTTTTGGATATTAGCGAAAAACTCCTCGAATTTAGCCACCTTTTCGCTGACGTAATCCTTTAATGGCTGGCTCATTTCCATCCCGTGACCAGAAATAGTAAGTTGCATAGTTATCCTCCTTTGGGAATTGTAGCAAATAAAGAGACAGAGCTCAACTTAACAGCTACTCGGCTTCATTCACCGCCCGAGACAAAGTCAGGACCTCCACCCTCTTCGACCCGGCGATCATCAGGCTTTTGGAACATTCCGCGATCGTCGCGCCGGTCGTATAGATATCATCGACCAGCAGGACCCGTTTGTTATAGACCGCCCGGGGCTCGGCGACTTTAAACGCCCCTTTGACGTTTTCCAGCCTGGTGACGCGGGGAAGTTCGAACTGCGGCATTGTCTCTTTAGTCCGCTCCAGGGCGTTCACCAACGGCGTATCGTAATATTTAGCTAAAAAACCGGCCAGCAGTTCCGCCTGATTGAAGCCGCGCAGTTTGCGGCGCCTCGGATGTAAAGGGACCGGGATAAAAGCGTCGATCTCCCGCATATTGAGAAGCGGCGTATGAGTGACGTATTTAATTAGCAAGACCCCGAGCGGCTCGGCCAGTCGTTTGCGCCGCTCGAACTTCAACCGCTGGATCGCCTGCCGGACCACCCCTTCATATTTAGTGGCGGAAAAGATCCCCAAAGCCGGTTTCATGAAGGCGACCTGGTTAAAACAGTCCGGGCAAAGGGCTTCGTCCCCCAGCTTCCGGCAAACCTCGCAACGGGGCGGAAAAATCAAATCCAGTAGCGAATCTAAAAACATTGCTTGCGATTATAACATATGCTATTATGCTCTACCATGACCTGGGATGATATCCTGAAACTGCTGATCCAGGGAGAAGGCCCGTCGGTAGAGTTCGAAAAAAATGTCCCATCAGAGGACGATATCGCCAGGGAACTGGTCGGTTTCTCCAACGCTGATGGCGGGAAGATCATTTACGGTTTGGACGACAAAAGCAAGCACCTCCTCGGCGCCACTCTCCGCGAAGACCTGGAAGACTGGATCAAAACCATCGCCAAAAATCACTGCCAACCACCAATTAATGTCACCGTAGAGGTCGTCGACCGCTTCGAAAAAAAGATCATCGTCTTGCATGTCCTGGAAGGCGAAGACAAACCGTACCGGACCGACGACATCTGCTATATCCGCGATGCCAATATTTCCCGGCCGGCCGAAGAACAAGAGATCCAGGCCCTGGCTTCCCCATGGTCGGGCAAGGGCTTGAACAAACGGCAACTCCGGGCGATGCAAATAATCACCGAACACAACAGCATCACCAACCGGGAGTACCGGGAAGCTTTTGACGTCTCCCACAAGACCGCCCATATTGAATTAACTTTACTGGTCAGCAAGAATTTGGTCCAAAGCGAAGGAGCCGGACGATCGACACGCTATACGCCTATAGAGTTATCTTCTCTCCCAGCCGATGAACTTTAATGAGGTTGGTCGTTCCGGGGATATGAACGGGGATGCCGGCCGTGATGACCACTAGATCATCTTTCTTAAGTAACCTTTCGGTCTCGATCGCCTTCTGGGTTTTCATGATCATTTCGTCAATCGTCTTAAACTCGTCGATCCTGATCGATCGGACGCCAAAGTAAAGCGCCAGCCGGCGGAAAGCCCGATCATTGGTAACGACCCCCAGGATCGGCATCTCCGGCCGCTGTTTGGAGACCCGCAAGGCGGTCGAACCGGTCTCGGTAAAAGTGACGATCGCTTTGGCGTTCATCACCTTGGCCAGGATCCCGGCGGCATGGGCGACGGCCGTATCAATCTTATTCTCTAAAGTAATGTCGGTCGCGAAAGATTTCAATCTGGTTTCGGCTTCCTCGGCGATACGGGCCATCATTTCCACTGTTTCCGCCGGATACCGGCCGATCGAAGTCTCGGCCGACAGCATCACCGCGTCGGTCCCGTCAAAGATCGCGTTGGCGACATCGGAAACTTCCGCTCGGGTCGGGTTCGGTTCCTTGATCATCGACTCCAGCATCTGGGTGGCGACGATCACCGGCTTTTCGAATAACCGGCAAAGTTCGATAATGTCTTTCTGGATGATCGGCACTTTTTCCAGCGAGAGCTCGACCCCCAGGTCCCCCCGGGCAACCATCACCCCATCGGCCACGGCAATGATCGACTCCAGGTTCTCGATCGCTTCCGGCTTCTCGATCTTGGCAATGACCGGAATCCCCGACTTCTTCAAAAGTTTTTTCAACTCCAGAATGTCGGTTTGCTTCCGGACAAAAGAAAGGGCAAAAAAATCGGCCCCTTGCTTAATCCCCCACTCCAAATCTTTGCGATCTTTCGCGGTCAAGGATGGCAAATTCAACTTGGTGTGAGGAAGATTGACCCCTTTATGTTCGCCGATCACCCCCCCTTCGACGATTTGGCACTCGAGGTTCGATTGCCTTTTAGCCGCGACTTTTAGCGTAATAGCGCCGTCCGCCAGCAAAATGAGGTCTCCGGCCTTGATATCGGGTAAAATAGTACCGGGCGAGATTGAAATGATCTTGGCATCTCCGGCGATATTTTGGGTCGTTAAGGTAAGCAGCTCGCCGGTTTTCAGTTCAACACTTTTTTCGCGCAAAGAACCGGTCCGGATCCGCGGCCCCTGGAGATCGACCAGAATGGTCATATTGGGGGAAAGTTTGCGGAGTTGCTGCAATCTTTTTTCGTGTTCTTCATAGGTACCGTGAGAGAGGTTAAAACGGGCGACATTCATCCCGGCCTGAAGGAGTTTTTTTAGAATCTCCGGATCGTCAACGGCCGGACCAAGGGTACAAACAATTTTAGTCTTACGCATGGCAAAATTGTAGCACGCTTTACAAGCATAATCACTCTAAGTTATAATAAAATATAAATTTAACAAAGGAGAAACACATGAGAAAGCCCTTGATCGCCGGAAACTGGAAAATGAATACGATCGCCCAAGAATCGGTCACCCTGGCCAACGAAATAAAAAAACTGGTCGCCAACATCAACGATCGCGACCTGCTGGTCTGCCCCCCTTTCACCGCCATCAGCCAGGTAGCCGACGCCCTCCGCGACTCGGTCGTCATGGTCGGCGGACAGGATATGTTCTGGGAAGATAAAGGGGCTTTTACCGGCGAGATCTCCGGTCCGATGCTGAAATCGGTCGGCGCCAGCTACGTTATTATCGGTCACTCCGAACGCCGCCAATTTTTCGGCGAAACCGACGCCACGGTCAACAAAAAACTAAATGCCGCGCATAAGCACGGATTATTGCCGATCGTTTGCGTTGGGGAAACACTGGCGGAACGGGAAGGGAACAAAACTCTTCAAGTCATTGAGACCCAGATCAAAGGGAGCTTAAATGGATTGCCAAAAGAATTAATGGCCAAAACAGTTGTTGCTTACGAACCGGTCTGGGCGATCGGGACCGGCAAGACCGCCTCGCCGGAACAAGCCCAGGAAGTCCACGCCTTTATCCGCAAATTGATCGTTTCACTTTTCGATCAAGCGACTGCGGATGTCGTCAGAATTCTTTACGGCGGGTCGGTCACCCCGGACAACATCAAAGTCCTGATGTCCCAGGCCGATATTGACGGCGGGTTGGTCGGCGGCGCGAGCTTAAAAGCCGAGAGCTTCGAAAAACTGGCGAAGTTTTAAGGCTTCAAACAGCGGACCCGGGAAAAATAGAGATTGGAATTGATTGTCGTTCCAGCATCTTCGGTCGTGTAACATTGAAAAATCAACCCGTAATCTAAACCGGTCCAGGTTAGGCTGGTAAAGTCGCAGTTGGCCTTGTTTGGCAAAGTAGCGGAGACCTCAACCGGACCGAAAGGCATTTTCCCGCTCCCATTAATGATTGAAAAGAAAAGCTTGTAATAACTTATTTCGGTCGAACTATTCTTTCTAACCGCCAGAACGGAAACGCCGTACGTTGAGCCGCTTAATACCGCCTTGACCCCTTTCTTATCGCGGGTATTCGGCAGACTTAATTCCAATTCGCTCTCCGGGGTAAATACATCAGCCAAGGCCCCGATCCTCGCGTATCTGACCGTATGCAACCCTTGGTCCAAGCTAAGCTCATGCCAGAGGAGTAAATTCTCTACGCCATTCGAAACTTGAGCCGGATACCAGTCAATTAACCCCTTGGCCGTCAGTTTGACGTCGCCCTTGATCTTATTGCCATTAACATCATAAACTGACGAATAAAGTTCGGAAACTTGTTTGTAAGGATCACCGTAATGGTTGCGTCCATCCGCCCAAACAAACCGGTAGGAATTAGCCTCTTTTTGCCAAACCATGCTCGGCTGAAAAGCGAGCTCCGTCGCGCCGTCATTGACCATCTTTTCGTCGCCAACCGGATTCCCATTTTCACTAAAAAGACTCAAGTAAGAGTGGCAATCTTTATAGACCTCGGCCCCACAAGCATCATAGGACAAAGCGAATTGTTTTGCCTCGCTGTTCCAGATCAAGTTATGAGTAAAAGGACTCCAGGCCGAAACGGAACCGTTATGGAGCTTGCCGATCACTTTGGTCTCGACCCCCTGGGGATCGAGCACCGAAAAGTTGATTGAATAGTTGTTCTGGTCAAGACTATCCCAGCTTAAACCGTAACCGGTCCCGGTCCAAACTGCTTTACCGTTTAAATAAGCCATCGGGTCTTCGATCTCCGAACCGACCGATTTGACCTTAACTTCAGAAGTAACCAGCTCCCCTTCGCTGGAGAATTTCTTCAAATAGGTCCCCCAGATCTCCCCTTCTTTGCGATTATAGAAGACCCCATAGTTCTCGCCATTCCAGGCAACCGCTCCTCCCCAGCTGTTCTCCTGAATCAGCTTGGGCAGGACAAGCTCATACTTTCCGCTGGAACATTCATTAACGGCTATCGGAGCATCCTTATCCGGCGCGGCGTCAATGATCGGCGTCGCGTCTGGCTTGACGCCGCCGTCTTCAGCGGATATAGGCGCATGATAATCAACTTCCAAGCCGGTTCTGGCGCCGCAACCGGCGCTGATTAAACCGGTCAAAGCAACGGCCGCCATAGCTCTAAAACCCCGTTTTTCATGAACTGGGAGCGGTCTTACTATCGGTCGATTGATTTTAATTGCCATTATTAACTCCTTGAAGATACGACTCAAGTCTATTTTTTATCGGCCGGATGGGGAACAAATTTCACTAAATCGTCTTTAGCAACAGAGCCACAACAAGGAATAATTTGAGAGGGTTAAAACAGAAGGAGATCAACAGCGCCCGTTTTTTTCAAAACCATTAACTAAGGTATTTATCCAAAGCTTCTTGGTAACTCGCGATTAATTTAGGGTATTTATCACGATAAGCCTCGATTAGAGCCTTCATCTCGGAGACTTTCTCTTGCGGCGATAACCTTAAGTTGGTGGGACTAAAAAAGAAGGTCATGAGATCAAAGGTTATTTTGTCGTGCAAATCAGCCGCGACCCCGTCTTGCTCGCCATATTTTTGATCGAATTCATTATAACTTATTAAAGATTCCGCCATTTCGCCGCGCCCCACACGAAGAGTGGCAACATCAACCTGATCCCAGGGTTGCTTAAACTCCTGGCCATGGAAGTACTCATGCTTCATTAGTTCATATTTGGCCTTGACCTGTTCGTTTCGTTCGGCTAAAAACCGAAAATGAGCTGGATGATGAATGTAATAAGCAAATGAATCGGAAAAATCTTCGTCACGGCTATTCGTCGCGTAACCGGAAACAAAGTTGTCAAAATCTTTCTCTCCTTTCGTCTGGTCAGGCGTCGACCACGAGATCTGACCGAAGCCATGGTCATCGCAGGAAGTTTCCTGTACATGATGCGCAATTTCATGAATAATGGTAGTAACCCAATAATCAGCGGAAAACAATAAAGCTGATTGTTTCGGCTCGATATCGCCATAGCGGACATAAACAATGCTGGTAAGGTCCTTTCCATTAGTAGTAGCCCGGCCCATTCGGTCAAGTTCCGGCACAAAATTAATGGCGGTTACGCCATTTAAATAGCAAGAGTCGATCATGGCCAAAACTGTATTAGCGGCAGCGGTAATCGCCGCTTGTTTCTCGGGTTTGATCTCCCCACTAAAGTTTAAAGGGACCGAAACGGAAGAACAGCTGGTTCCCCATTCTTCGGCGGTCCGACAGTTGAGCGACTGGTCGCTGCAACCGATAAGCATCCCGCCAAAAATATTAAAAACGCCCGCCGCAATTTCCAAACCGATATTTTTTGGTTGCGCGACAGGCTTAGAAGCGGGAGTAACCGTAACTTTCGGCTCTTCGGGGCTCAAAAGAGAACAGTTGTCTTCTTTCGCCAGATAACAAGCATTATTGTCATACCAACCAACACAACGGTTCCCTTCATATATATTGATAGCCATTATATATATTTATCGTAATAAAAAGCCATTTTCTTGCCCTTACCGGCCATTTTTCGGCCACGATTTTAAGCCCTTTGGTTTTTTAAGCATTTATGTTAAAATAGCTCCAGTTAGAAAAAATAAAAAGCGAAAAGGAGCAATAAAATGGCAAAGAAACTGTATGAAGAATTAGGCCTCGTTAACAGTAAAGAGATGTTCGCGAAGGCAATGGCGGGGAAATATGCCGTTCCAGCTTACAATTTTAATAACATGGAACAACTGCAGGCGATCATCGGCGGCTGCGCGGAAAGTAATTCCCCGGTCATTATCCAGGTTTCCAGCGGCGCCCGGAAATACGCCAACCAAACCCTCCTCCGCTACATGGCCCAGGGAGCGGTGGAAATGTGCCGGAAAGACTTGAAGAGCAACATCCCAATCTGCCTTCACCTTGACCACGGCGATACTTTTGAACTCTGCAAATCATGCATCGACTACGGTTTTTCCTCGGTCATGATCGACGGCTCCAGCCACACTTATGAGGACAACATCAAGCTGACCAAACAAGTTGTCGACTACGCTCATCAGTTCGACGTCACGGTCGAAGGCGAGCTCGGCGTCCTGGCCGGGATCGAAGACGAAGTCAAAGCGGAAAAGCACACCTATACCGACCCCAGCCAGGTAGAAGATTTCGTGAAGCGGACCGGCGTCGATTCGCTGGCGATCTCGATCGGCACCTCCCACGGCGCCTATAAGTTCAAGCTTAAACCGGGCGAGTCGGTTCCGCCGCTCCGCTTCGACATCCTGGAAGAAGTGGAAAAGCGGTTACCAGGTTTCCCGATCGTCCTGCACGGCGCATCGTCGGTCGTCCAGGATTACGTCGCCATGATCAATAAGTTCGGCGGCAAGATGGATAACGCTGTCGGCGTTCCCGAAGAACAGCTTCGCAGAGCGGCCAAATCAGCCGTCTGTAAGATCAACATCGACAGCGACGGCCGGCTGGTCATGACGGCAGTTATCCGTAAGGTTTTTGCTGAAAGCCCGTCCGAATTCGATCCGCGAAAGTATTTAGGCCCGGCGCGCGAAGAGCTCAAAAAGCTGATCGTCGCTAAGAACACGAACGTCCTGGGATCGGCTGGAAAGGCTTAAGAAAGGAAGACAGGCTTATGAAAGTTAAATTTCAAGGAAAAGAGATCAATATCAAACGGATCGGTATTTTAACCGGCGGCGGAGACTGCGCTGGACACAACGCGGTGATCGTCGGACTACTGCGGCGGATCAGCCAGGCCAACCTCACCCTTCCAGCCGGTGAGAAAATGGAGCTGGTCGGGTTGCTCGAAGGGTGGAAAGCCCTGACCCGCGACCCGGAAAAAGAGCTGAACAAGATCGTCAAACCGCTTGAACTCCTGGACATTGAAGAATCGGTTGCCGTCGCGGGAACGATCTTGAAATCATCACGGACCAATCTCTTCTCCAAAGTAAACCTCGAAGCCAAGATGCCGGAAACGGCCATGGCCAACATTAAAAAGCTCGGCTTAGACTGTTTAGTGGTTTTAGGCGGCGACGATACTCTGGGCGCAGCCGGCAAACTCGGCCAGCAATACTCGTTCCCAATGTTCGGCGCCCCCAAAACGATGGATAATGACGTTTTCGGCACCGAGATGACCTACGGCTTTGAATCGTCGGTTGAAGAATCGGTCCACTTTATCGAAAATTGCCGGACAACCGCCGAATCGCACAACCGCTGTTTCGTCATTGAAGTCATGGGCCGGCACGCCGGCTGGGTCGCCCTCTGGGCCGGGATCGCCGGCGGGGCTGAAGTCACCCTGCTTCCTGAAGAAGTCCTTAATATGGATAACGTTATCAAGCAAGTTGAAAAAGCGATCGCTAAGAAACAACATTGCATCGTCGTCGTTTCCGAAGGGGCCAGACTCTTTGACACCCGCTACCCTGACGCGATCAACAAACGGCATCAGGCGATGCTCGAAACCGTGATCGCCGATCCTAAATACGCCATGGTCAAAGCCCGGCACGAAATGCCGAAAAAGAAAGACTCGTTCGGCAACGAACAGCTCGGCGGGATCGGTGAATATGTCCACGCTATCCTGGAGAAACACACCAAAGGGTTTGAATATCGCTATCAGAACTGCGGCCACGCCATCCGCGGCGGCGTCGCCCACGTCATGGACCGGATCCTGGGGTTACGCTACGGCGACGCGATCTTCGGTTTTATGCTGGAAGGAAAGTTCGGGGTTTACCCAGGCCTGGAAAGCGACCAGATCGTCTCCCGGAACCTGTTGGAAGTCAAAGGCGGACGCTTTGTCCCACAAGACCACCAGCTGTTCAAGATGCGGAACGCGGCCGATTATTATTGATTTGCTTTCAGCGATAAAATAGCTTTTTTAGCCGCCTGGCCAATTTCATCCGGGCGGTTAATTAGTTTTTCTAAATAAGGGAAGGCCCGCTTATCACCGATAACAGCCAACGCTTCTATCGCAGTAGTGGCATCGTTTTTTTCTTCCGCTAAAATCTTAACCAGCGGCTCCAACAATTTAGAGTCCCTTAACTTAAGAGCCACAATCGCCTCCATTGCCCGATATCTGGCATTCTGATCCGCCAGACCCTTGATAACCAGAAGCAAAAAGCGTTCGTTACCGGGTATCGGATCCATTCTTAGATCTTCTAATCCTGCTTCAGCCGCTAGTTGAAATATATAATCTCTGCTGTTTGGACAATACTGGAAATGTCTCTCTAAAGCTGTAAAAAATCTTTCGTCGCGGATATGCGATCTAAAAATGTGAATTAAGGCATAAGAGTCTAAGCCATACTTCAAGAGTGGCAACTGATCATCCTGGCAAATACTGCTTAGCGCGTCAATCTCCAGACCATTCAGGTCCCTTCCGACATGATCAAAAAATCGTTCTCCGGCAAAAGGATCAACCCCAGAAAAATAGCGCCCGTCAAAAACATAATCACGCATAAACAGAAAAACCAACTTGCCAAACCGACGGCTTTTTTCAGGAAGCCCCGGTAAATACAATCTAGCAAGATATTGGTCAGAATGTCTTCGATATATTGTCAGTGCGCTGGCAAACAGTTCGCTTGGTTCGTTGGTTCCATGCCCCCACTGCATATTACACTGTTCATGAATGATGGTTAAACTAGCCGGACTGATATAGGAATCATCTTTTAGTAGCTGATAATTCTTCCAACCTAAAGAGACCTGGTATATTTGCCCCCAAAAATCGCCAAACAAAGTATTCTTTAAACGGGTTTCATAGATCGCATGCCCCATTTCATGAGCAACGGGATCCAAATAATCATCTGTTTTGACCGGAACGGTAATTTCCTGCGTTTCCGGATTGTAATGCCCATAACAGGGGTGAATTTTAACTTTAGTTACCGGACGTTGCGGAATAATCCCATTCAATTCAGCAACTAAATTCCTGATGCTCTCTTGTTTCTGAATCGCCAGATCAGGAGAAGAAACAATTGCAATGTTTTGTTTTTTTGTACAATTAACATTGATCGCGGGCATTAAGGCCAAAGCAGCAACAAATCCGATCCGGTTTATTCTTAATCTAAGATTATTTAACATCTTGCCTAATATTCCGTTAAATAAACAATTAATTTCACTTAAACAACAAAAAGCCCCGGTTTTACCTAGGGCTTTTAAGTAATATTATTGACGTTTAAACTATGAAGAGAGCATTTCCGCGATCCGGAGCTGTTCCAGCTCGATCTTTTTGATCACGCGGCCGACTTTATTGAGCAGAACAGGGTGAACTTTATCCGACTTCGTCCCAACCAACAAACCTGATTTCCCCTGGATCAACAGTTCGGTCGCGGTCGCGCCAAGCTTGCCGGCTAACTCGCGGGAAAAGGCGCTTGGGGAGCCGCCTCGTTGAATATGCCCCAAAACTGAAACCCGGATGTCCATATCCGGCAGCCTTTTCGCCAACTTGTCCCTGACTGAAACGCCTGATTCCGCCCCTTCAGCCACCACCACGATAAAGCTTTCTTTCCCCCGCTGGCGTCCCTTGCTGATCTTGGCGGCAATCGCGTCGATGTCGTGCTTCACTTCCGGGATAATGACGACTTCGGCGCCGCAAACCAGCGCCACGTCGGCGGCGATAAAGCCGTTATGCCGCCCCATCACTTCGATCACGAACAGCCGTTCATGCGAGTCGGCCGTGTCGCGGATCTTATCGATCGCTTCCATGGCGGTGTTGACCGCGGTATCGAAACCAATGGTAAAGTCGGTCCCCGGAATGTCGTTGTCGATCGAGGCCGGAACGACGTTGATCGGCATTTTAAAGTCATCGATCAAAGCCATCGAGGCGCGCATTGAACCGTCGCCGCCGATAACTACCAGCCCTTCGATCCCATATTTCCTAAAGTTGGCCATGGCTTCCCGGCGGTTGCGTTTCTCCTTAAATTCCGGACAGCGCTTGGTATGGAGAAAAGTCCCTCCCCGGTTAATGATCCCGCTGACCGAATGGGCGGTCAGCTCCCGAATATGATCGTTGATCGCGCCGTACCACCCTTTTTCGATCCCAAAGACTTTGACGCCGTGAAAGTTGGCCGTTCTGACGATCGCCCTGATCGCCGGGTTCATCCCCGGAGCGTCGCCGCCGGTGGTCATGACCCCGATAACTTTAAGTTTTTTTGCCATTTGAAAAACCTCGCTTTCGGCAATAGTATACAATACTTTCTCGATATGTTAAAATTTATTATTGAAAATAGAATTATTTTCTAACCGCGCACTTAAATGCGCGGTTAAATTTCCCAATAAACCGAGACGTTTAGTTTTCGGTCTATCGGGGGCTAGGAGCTGATGCAAAATGACCAGGCAGATCAAGATCTTCGACACTACCTTACGCGACGGTGAACAGTGTCCCGGCGCCTCTCTTAACCCCGAAGAAAAACTGGATATCGCCCGTCAACTGGCCAAACTCGGCGTCGATGTAATCGAAGCCGGGTTTGCCATCGCCTCCCCGGGTGATTTTGATTCGATCAAGCAGATCGCCCAGCAGATCAAAGGGCCGATCATTTGCAGTCTGGCCCGGGCCAAAAAAGAAGACATTAAAAGCGCCTGGGAAGCGATCAAATATTCCGCTAAACCGCGGATTCACGTCTTTCTCGCCACCTCTCCCATCCACATGGAAAAAAAGCTCCGGATGACGCCGGAGCAAGTCTTAGCCGCGGCCAAAGAGATGGTCGCCTACGCGTGCTCTCTCTGCCCCGACGTTGAATTTTCCGCCGAGGATGCCGGACGATCGGAGCCGGAGTTCCTCTATCAAGTGGTCGGCACCGCCATCGAAGCCGGAGCGACGACGATCAATATCCCCGACACCGTCGGTTATAACACCCCCTGGGAATTCGGAAAATTGATCGAGAATGTCATCGCCAACGTTCCGCAGATCAAAGCCAAAGGGATCACGATCTCCGTCCACTGCCATAACGACCTGGGAATGGCAACGATCAACTCCCTGGCGGCGATCAAAGCCGGGGCCAACCAGGTGGAATGCACCATCAACGGGATCGGTGAACGGGCGGGAAACGCCTCGCTGGAAGAGGTCGTCATGACCTTGAAAACCCGCCACGATTATTTCAAATGCACGACCGGGATCAACACCAAAGAGATCTACAAGACCAGCCGGATGGTCAGCAACTTAACCGGGCTCCTGGTCCAGCCGAACAAAGCGATCGTCGGCGCCAACGCCTTCGCTCATGAATCGGGGATCCACCAGGCGGGGATGCTCCGCGACCGCCAGACCTACGAGATCATGCTCCCGGAAGATATCGGCTTGACCGAAAGTAAGCTGGTCCTGGGGAAACACTCCGGCCGGAACGCTTTTGCCGATAAATTGAAAGATATGGGCTATACCCTCACCGAAGAGAACCTGGAAAAATCTTTTACCCGCTTCAAGCAGCTGGCCGACATGAAGAAAGAGATCGGCGAAGCCGACCTGGAAGCGATCGTTTCGGAAGAGGTCTACATCGTCCCGGAAACCTTCACGATTGATCTGATCGAGGTCTGCTCCGGGACCGAACGGAAGCCAAGCGCCAAAGTCAGGCTTAATTACAAAGGGAACGTTAAAGAAGAGTCGGCTGAAGGGGCCGGTCCGGTCGACGCGGTCTACCACGCGGTCGACAAGATCACCAACCTCAAGAGCAACCTGGTCGACTACTCGATCCAGGCGATCAGCGGCGGGACCGACGCCCAGGGAGAGGTCACGGTCAGGCTGAAAGAAGGCGAACAGATCTACGTGGGACACGGCGCCTCGACCGACATTATCCTGGCCAGCGCCAAAGCCTATATCGCGGCGATCAATCGGATGATCTACTCACAGGCGCAAGTCCGGGCCAAAGGGATCGACTAACCTATTCCTCGACCGTAATGCAAGTTAAAGTTCGGGCGACGAAACCGGTCGCCTGGATCTTGCGGACGATCATCTCCCCCATGGTTTTCAGATCCGGCGATTCCACAAAGGCAATGATATCGTACGGGCCGGTCACGATGTGGACGGTTTTGACCCCTCTTAGTCCTTTGATTATACTGGTCAGTTCGATCGCTTTTCCGGGCATCGCTTCGATCAAAATATAAGCGCTAGTCATAATTTCTCCCCCTTTTTCCGCAGTATAGCAAATTGCAATTAACAAGCCAAGATGATAGAATTCATTCATGTGGCAGAGAATAGGCTCTTATTTTTTCAGAGGACTGATCACCTTGCTCCCGGCCCTGATCACCATCTGGCTCCTCTGGTTCATGTTCTCTTTTCTGGACGGGATCCTGGGTAACTTTATTACTCTGGTCCTGGGACACTCGATCCCGGGGCTTGGTTTGATCGTCACCGTCCTCTTGATCTTCCTCTCCGGTTATTCGGCGACCCATATTTTTGGGGAAAAATTATTTCATCTCGGCGAAGAGATCATCTTCAAGATCCCGGTAGTCAAGCATATCTACGCTTCGGCCAAACAGATCAACGACGTTCTCTTCGTCCATAAAGGGACCGACGAATTCCGCCGCGCCTGTTTGATCGAATACCCGCGCAAAGGGGTCTGGTCGGTCGGCTTCATCACCTCCGACGCCGCGGCCGAGATCGAAGCCAAGACCAAGGAAAAGATGCTCAATGTTTTTATCGCCAACACCCCGACCCCAGCCACCGGTTTCCTGGTCCTGGTCCCGGCCAAGGAAGTCGTCCTTCTGGACATGAAGATCGAAGCCGCTTTCAAATATATCATCTCGGGCGGGGTCCTGAAACCGAACGATATTCCGACCGAACTTCCGGCTAAAAAAGAAAGTTAACCCTCCCCTGAAATTCCCCAAAATTGACGCGGATAATAGAACATGGACAAAATCATCCGCCATGCCGCCGCCGGCGAACCAAAAGCTTTAAGAACAGTTGTCAAAACACTGCCCAACCTGACAGCCAAGGCGTTGGTTAAGCTCTATTTTGACGGCCAGCTTGAGCCTCTCCTAGCGCATCTCCCGCCCCAAAGCATCCTGGCCTTAGCCGACCGACCGGACTTTAGGTGGAATATCATGGTCAAAAAAGTCGCTGAACTGGCCGCGACCGGCGACCAAATGGCTGCCGAGTGTCTCAACGGGCTGGCAAAGAACTGGGATGAGAAAAAATTGGATGTTTTCGCCAGTAATCGAATTTTAAAACTGGTCTTGGATAATCTTCCGCCAAGGACTATTTTTCACCTTTGCGAAATAACTGAATCTTATGACGACGAAAACTTTACCGGCCCGTACGACTTGCTGATCGCTAAAACAATTCGGCTCGCTCAGAGCGGAAATTTCGACGCCGGCTTATTACTGGAACAGCATGCCGGACAATGGGAACCGGAATACATCGATCATTTAGCCGATTACGATCATTTGGACCCCTGCCTTAGCCAATTATCACCAACAGGCATAATTAAACTAGCCGGAATATGTTCCGCTTTAAATTACTGGGGGGATGATCTGCGCGGAGCTCGCGACAGAGTTATAATTAAGGTCCGAGAACTGGCGGAAAACGGGAATGAAGAAGCGAAAAAAGCTCTGGAAAAGTTCCTGAAAGAAGCCGCGCCTGATTATATTCTTCATTTAAATCAGTTTAACCAGCTCGATAAAATCTTCAGCGCTCTTGGCTACCCCGAACACCCAAACGTTTGATTAAACCCGGTTTTAAGGGCCAAGGCCAGTTCATTGAAACTGATCTCCCGCCCAATCAACTCTTCAACGCTTATCGCTTCTGTGCCATCAGCCGGGTTAAGCAGCATCGTGAACGCCTCGTCCGGAGTTCGCCGAACAAAGATCGAGCCTTGCTGTAGCAAGGCCTTTTTCCCCCTTTTCTGGGCACTCCCGACGATCTTTTTCCCTTGGGCCACGACCTCGTATTCAGTCGGATAGGAAAAACATAAAGTTGAGCCGGCTGCCGGAAGGGGCCAATTCGCCTGACGAACTTCGGCCGGCACCCCGATCAGCTTCAGTCCGGCAACGACCGCTTCGGAGATTTTCTTGTAGGCTGGAATTAAGCCGGACGGCAACTGCGGATCATCCTTGGCAATCACCAGCGAATAAGTCACTTCCGCTTCATTGTGAAAAACAATCCCGCCGCCGGTCGGCCGGACAACGACATCCCACCCCAGTTTTTGGGCCCTCTCCCGATCGATCTCCCGCTCGATTTTCCGGGCATACCCTAAGGTCAGGCATTGCGGCTGCCACGAATAAAAACGCAATGTCGGGGTGAGCTCGCCCGCTTCAAACGAGTTAAACAATTCGAGGTCACGACGCATGTTCTCGGCCCCGCTCTTTTCCTTATCGATCAAGAGTTTCCAGTTCATGCTCTTAATTATATCTTATTGACGCAAGAGAATGAAATTTATGCTGATTTTAGACGATATATATTCGTGAACATCGGCAGACTCCATATTCGACAAATGTTGGCCAAACCGGTCAATCAGGCAAGGCTTGAAGCCCCGCACCGGACCGGCCCCGATCCCTTAGCGATCACCCCGGAAGTCTCGCGCCACGTTGCGAAGTTGATCCCCAACCCTCAAGTTATGCCCGCGCTGGACGCGGCGCTCAAGCTCTTTCGTTCGGTTTTCCCAGCCAGTCAGAAAGTCACTTTCGGCGGGGTCGCCTACCCGGGATTGACCCGGGAAGAAGGCGGACTGGAAATCTATTGTAATCCCAACGACGCTAACCATATTATGAGACGGGAAACAGAGGGCTTCCCCCTGCCTGCCGACCTCATCACCGCGCGGGAAAAGGATTTTTCTCCGGCGGCGAAGTGCGTTGAATACTCGTTCCTGTTGACCGCTTTACTGCGGGCCGCCGGCCTGGAAGCTTATCCGGTCAAAGAAGGGCTGGAACACGTCTTCGTCGCGGCTAAACTGAACGGCCAATGGTACAAACTGGACGCGTTCTATATCAGCGGCAAGATCCCGCCCCGCTTTGAACCGATCGCCAAACCGGACTATTTATCGGATCGCCGCTCAATGGCGATGCTCTATTGCAATAAAGCCGAAACCCTGCGCAGGCAATGCCGTCCCGAAAAAGCGCTGAACGCGATCCAGACCGCGATCGAGATCGAGCCCGACTCAACCGAAGCCTGGACCAATTACGGCACACTGATCCTCTCCCTTTACAAAAAGGAAGGACAAGAGGAAGCCGCCCAGGCTTTCGAAAGAGCGCTCGCGATCGACCCGAACAACGTTTGCGCTTTAACCAATAAGGCGGTTCTGTTGATCGGGGAAGGAAAAAATGATGAGGCGGGAGAACTATTGCGAAAAGCGCTGGAGATCGATCCCGGTTATGAATCGGCCAAACGAAACCTCTGGACCCTTAACGGCGGGCCGCTGCAGTTTCTATTTGGGCGACCACTTTAAATTCAACTCCCGGGCCGCTTTCGCTTCGTCCAGCCTTTTAACCGGGGTCGTTTGCGGGGCGTGTTTGACAATTTCCGGATTGGTTTCGCACTCTTTGGCGATGGCGATCATCGCATCGCAAAATTCATCCAGGGTCGCTTTCGATTCCGATTCGGTCGGTTCGATCATCAGCGCTTCCTCCACGATCAGCGGGAAATAGATCGTCGGCGGATGAAAACCGTAATCGATCAGCCGCTTGGCAATGTCCAGGGCCTTAACCCCGTACTTTTCTTTTTGCCATTTGGCGGAAATGACAAACTCATGCTGGCAGGTCCGGTCATACGGCAGATAGTAATACTTCTTCAGCCGCTCCATCATGTAGTTGGCATTCTCAACCGCCTTTTCGGAGACCTGCTTCAAGCCAGCCCCCCCCAGCGAGCTGATATAAGCGTAAGCTCTGACGATAATATTCGCGTTCCCGTGGAAAGGATGGACCCGCCCGATCGATTTCGGCGACGCGTCAGCGTAAACATATTTCTTCCCTTTTTTCACGATCCGCGGCGACGGGAGGAACGGGAGCAGTTTTTTGTTGACCCCGACCGGACCGGACCCGGGACCGCCGCCGCCATGCGGCGTGGAAAAAGTTTTGTGCAGATTAAAGTGGGCAACGTCAAAGCCGAGATCGGCCGGGCGGCAGATCCCAAGATTGGCATTGGCGTTAGCCCCGTCATAATAAAGCAGTCCTCCCGCTTTGTGGACCAGTTCGGCCACTTCCATAATATGCTCGTCAAATAAACCAAGGGTGTTGGGGTTGGTCAGCATGAAACCGGCGGTATCGGGACCGAGCGCCGCTTTGATCGCGTCAAGATCGACGTTCCCGCGACCGTTCGATTTGATAACGACCGGCTGGAAACCAACGATCGCGACCGAGGCCGGGTTGGTCCCGTGGGAAGAATCGGGAATGATCACCTTGGTCCGAGCCCTCTCGCCACGGTCAAAATGATACGCTTTGATCATCATTAAGGCGGTCAATTCGCCGTGAGCCCCGGCCGCCGGCTGAAGAGTAAAGGCATCGTAGCCAAAGATCGAACACATCGCTTGTTCAAAATCGTAGAGCAGTTTCAGCATTCCCTGGGTTTCGTCCGCCAGCTGTAACGGATGGCTGTCGGCGAAGCCGGAGAGCCGCGCCACCTCTTCGTTTACTTTGGGGTTATACTTCATAGTGCAGGAGCCAAGCGGGTAAAAATGGGTGTCGACGCAAACGTTCTTTTGCGACAGCCTGGTAAAATGGCGAACAACGTCCAGCTCGGTTAGTTCCGGCAAAGGCAAGTCGCCGCGCAGTAACTCTTTCGGAACCAACTGTTCGACCGGCTTAGCCGGCACGTCAAGCTCCGGCAGAGAATAGCCGACCGCTCCAGGCGTTGATTTTTCGAAGATCAGCTTGCTCATCGTCTCTAAATAATCGCTTTCTGGGTCTCCGGATCGAAGAAATGGATCTTCCGCAGGTCCATCACCAGGTCGATATCGCTCCCCGGTCTTGGATCGGCAAAGGTCCCGACCCGGCCGATCAGTTGGTCTTTCCCAGCCTTAACATAGACATTGATGTCGGAGCCCATCATCTCCCGGAAATCGACTTTGACTTTAAGAGTAACCCGATGCTGCTGCTCCAGCCAGGAAGAAGACGGAATATCCCAAAGATCCTCCGGTCTGATCCCGAAGATCACTTCTTTACCGACATGAGGAGCCAGCAAGCCGGCAACTTCGGCCGGAACAACGAAATTAAAAGCTTCGGCTTCAAAAATATACTGGTCCCCTTTCTTCTTCGCGACCCCTTTCACAAAATTCATCTGGGGCGAGCCGAGGAAGCCGGCGACAAACCGATTGGCAGGCTTTTCGTAGATCTTAACCGGATTATCCACCTGCTGCAGTTCACCGTTCAAAATGACCGCCACCCGCTGGCCCAGGGTCATCGCTTCAACCTGGTCATGCGTCACGTAAATAATGGTCGTTTCCAGCTTTTTATGCAGGCGCTGCAACTCGGCCCGCATCTGGACCCGAAGCTTGGCGTCAAGGTTGGAGAGCGGTTCGTCCATCAGGAAGACCTGGGGATTGCGGACGATCGCCCGACCGAGGGCGACGCGCTGACGCTGGCCGCCGGAAAGCTGTTTCGGCAGACGGTCCAGCAGTTTGGTCAGCTCCAGGCTTTCCGCCGCTTCTTTGACCCGCTGGTCGATCTCCTTCTTGGGGAGTCCCCGGAGTTTCAAACCGAACGCCATGTTGTCGTATACTTTCATGTGGGGATAAAGAGCGTAAGATTGAAAAACCATGGCGATATTCCGGTCTTTGGGCGGGACATCGTTGATCACCCGGTCGCCGATCATGATCTTCCCTTCCGAAACCTCTTCCAACCCGGCGATCATGCGCAAAGTGGTCGTTTTGCCGCACCCGGACGGACCGACCAGGACGACGAATTCCTTATCCTTGATCTCCAGATTGACGTTCTTGACCGCGACAACATCATCAAAATACTTAAAAACGTTCTCCAATACTACTTTAGCCACTTAAATCTCCTTACCAAGGTTCGCCATTTCGATCGCCGATTGGGCGGCGGCAAAACCTTTATTCGCTTTGATCCCGGAACGTTCCAGCGCCTGTTCCAGATTGTCGGTCGTTAAGACCCCGAAAATAACCGGCACGCCGGTCGCCAGAGAAACTTTGGCGATCCCTTTGGCCGCTTCCGACGCAACGTAATCAAAATGCGGCGTTCCCCCCCTGATGACCGCCCCCAAACAAATGACGGCGTCAAAGTTCTTGGCGACTTTCTGGGCGATGAGCGGCATTTCAAACGCGCCGGGAACCCAAACGATGGTAATGTTCTCGTCCTTGGCGCCGTGGCGCTTCAGGCAGTCCTCGGCCCCGCCGACCAGACCTTTCGAGATCATTTCATTAAAACGAGAGACGATGATACAAACTTTTAACTTACTTGCTTCCAGGTTTCCGCCGATCACTTTTACCATGTTTCATTACCCCCTCTAATAAATGGCCCATCTTGCGGGATTTGGTCCGCAAGTATTGCTCGTTATATTGGTTCGGATCGATCTCCAGCGGCACCCGCTTGGTGATCTTTAAACCGTACCCTTCAAGACCGACTACTTTCGTCGGATTATTGGTCATCAGGCGGATCGTCGAAAGGCCGAGATCGCACAAGATCTGGGCGCCGATCCCGTAGTCGCGCAGGTCGGGCGCGTAACCGAGCTTAACGTTGGCTTCGACGGTATCGTAGCCGCGTTCCTGCAGTTCATAAGCGCGGAGTTTGTCTTTTAGCCCGATCCCCCGCCCTTCCTGCCGCATGTAGAGCAGAACTCCCAGGCCGCAGAATTCAATTTTCTCCAGCGCCCTGTTCAATTGCTCGCCGCAATCACAGCGGAGCGACCCAAGGGCATCGCCGGTCAAACATTCGGAATGGACCCTGACCAGGACATCTTTTTTTCCTTTAACATTCCCTTTGACCAGGGCGAGATGCAACTCACCATCGACCAAACTCTCATAACCGATCGCGGTAAAATCGCCGTGTTTGGTCGGCAGTTTGACCGTCGAGACCCGTTTCACGAGCTTCTCGTGTTTCGTCCGGTAAGAGATCAGGTCGGCAACCGTGATAATTTTGAGCTTATGCCAGCGGGCAAATTCCATCAGCTGGGGAACGCGGGCCATGCTCCCGTCGGGATTGATGATCTCGCAGATCACCGCCGCCGGATAAAGTCCGGCCAGTTTGGCCAGATCGACCGAAGCTTCGGTGTGTCCGGCGCGGCGCAAGACCCCGCCTTCGACGGCACGAAGCGGGAAAATATGACCCGGCTTGACCAGGTCTTTGGCTTTAGAGCGCGGGTTGATCAGGACTTCGATCGTTTTCGCCCGGTCGGAGGGAGAGATCCCGGTAGAAACGCCGAAGCGGTGACCGGCATCGACGGAAACGGTGAAGGCGGTCCGCATCTTCTCCCGGTTGTTATCGGTCATCTGGCCAATCTCCAGCTCGTCGAGCCGCTCGCCCGACATTGGGACACAGACCAAACCTTTGGCGTGCGAGATCATGAAGTTGACAATCTCCGGGGTAACTTTTTCCGCCGCGATCACCAGGTCCCCTTCGTTCTCCCGGTCGGCATCGTCGACCACGACGAGCATCTTGCCGCTGCGGATATCCTCGATCGCGTCTTCGATCTTATTGAATTTTATCTCTTTGCGCATGGTTAGTTCTCTATCCAGCCCATCGGCAAGAAGCCGACCCGCATCATCGGATCATCCAGCAGCTCCGAGCCCTCTTCTCTCTGCAGATGGCGTTCAATATATTTGGAGAAAATATCGACTTCGATGTTCACTTTGTCGCCGGCGGCCAGCGAACCGAGCGTCGTCTGCTTGAGGGTCAGCGGAATGACCGAGACCCGCAGCTGTCCGTCGCGGAAACCGGCAACCGTCAAGCTGACCCCTTCAATGGCGATCGAACCCTTGGTCACGAAATAGTTCATCACGTCGCTGGGAATGGAGAGATAAAAATCGACCCCGTCCCCGGAACGGACCGTTTCCCTGATCTCGCCGACCCCGTCGATATGGCCGGTGACGATGTGGCCGCCGAGCCGGGCGCTGACCAAAAGGGCTTTTTCCAGGTTAACTTTGTCGCTGATCCGGAGGTCGCCGATCGTTGATTTTTTGAGGGTTTCCGAGGAAACGTCGAATTCGGCGTAATCGCGGCGGAGGTGGGTAATGGTCAGACAAACCCCATTAACGGAGATGCTTTCCCCGACTTTGGTCCCTTCGAAAAACTTCCGGCCGTAGATTACCAGTTTGGCCGCATTCGCTTGTCTGACAAGGGAGGCAACACTGCCGATTTGTTCGATAATTCCGGTAAACATAGGGATAATTTTACCACATTTTGGCGGCTTTCTCAAGCCAGGGTTAACTGGGCTTTTGCTCGCGAAGGAAGGCCCCGAGGATCCCGTTGATGAACTTCGCCGCTTCTTCCGAACTGTACTTTTTGGCCAGTTCGACCGCTTCGTTGATCACGACCGATTGGGGGGTCTCCCCGCTCTTGAGCTCGCTTAAGGCCAGGCGCAGAATGCTCCGGTCGACCTTGCCGATCCGGTCGAGGGGCCAGTCAACCGACAATTTAACGATGATCTGGTCGCTTCCGTCCCGGTCGATCCAAGCCTGTTTAGCCAGTTTCTCGGAAAAACCAACCGTTTCGTCGATAAATTTTTCCGCCTCGAAGAGGTTCTTTAGCGACTCTTCGATCGAATTATTGGAAATTTCCGCCTGATAGAGAGCCTGCATCGCTAAGCGACGGGAAGTTGTTCGTTTACCCATATGTTCAGTATATCACCCGCCCTGAAATTTGCCAAGAAATGAGACGAGATAGTTTAGTAAGGGTTCGGCGACCCAATATAGCTAAGAGCTAACAAGGAGCAGAGTATAAATGACTATTTCCAGAACCTATCAGGCAATCAAAAGAGAGATCAGGATCGGCTACACCAGCCACACCACTTCACTAATTCACGGCGGCGGGAAATTAAGCTTCGAAGTTAAGCGCGGCTTGCTCCAGCCGGCGGCCGACGTTGCTGGCCTGCTCCGTTTTAACGGCTCAACATTATATATCCCCAGAGGCCGGCAGATCACTATCGGCAGTTCAAAAGAAAGCGATATTAGAATCATTGACAGCAAAATTGACGATCTGCACGCAATTATCACTCCTTTTGACGGCGGTTTTATTATCAACGACTTAAGCTTGGGCAACGATCTCGCCGTCAGGGATAAAGCCACCGGACAAATCACGAGGCTATTAAGCGCTCCGCATGAAATGACTAGCGACGGCAGTCTCTTTTTCCGCTTAAGCGGCATCGCTAACAGCAATAAAGCCAGATTATTGGAAGTCAAGATTGAAATCTCTCCCGCCAATGTCACCGAAGCGATTCAAGCATTATTTGCCGCGCCGAGCCCGGCGGTTGAAGTGGTTTCCCCGGAAACAGCGCTAGTCAGGGTTAAAAGCAATGAAGAGGTATCCGCTGTCACTCCACGGATAGAGAACAGGTTTAATGATTTTTTGGCAAGCGAGAATAAAACTATTAAACAGGCCAGAGTAATGGCTCTTGGAGCGTTGCTCTCCAGCTTATCGTTAATGTCAGTTATTTTCTCAGGGTTAATGATCAACGCCAGTATAGCAACAGGAGCCATCATATTTTGGGCCTGTTTCGCCGCCATGACCGTTTTAAGTAGTGTGATGGCTTACTGTGTGACACGGCTTGAACGACTAATGAATGCCCGTGATGCTAGTTTGAAAGCTGCAATTAATGGGGCAACTCCAAACGAAATTGCCCGCTTATTGAGCAAAGTTAAAAAGGAAGATAAAAACCGCATCCTTTTTTCAATCAAAGATTTTGACCGGGACTTGGCGATGAAAATTATAAAGGAGCTGAAATTGCTGGCAAAAAAATCCGACAATTCGCCAGAGCAGCTACCGGCAGAGTTGCCAGCCGTTGATAAGGCCAGGACAAGAGTTGCTGAATCACTATCATCTGGTGATTCAAGAAAAAGAGTTTCTGAACCGCCCGCACCGGTGCAGGAAGTCGTTGAAGTTGAAGCGGGTGTAGAAGAAACGGCAGAAGGAAAAAGAAGCGTTTAACTCCCGAAATGCTCTTCGATGAACTTGGTGGTGACATCCCCCCGCTTGAAGGCTTCGTTGCGGAGAACTTTGAGGTGGAATGGGATGGTAGTGTGGATCCCGTCAATAACGTACTCGTCTAACGCCCGCTCCATCCGCGAAATCGCTTCGGCTCTGGTTTTACCCCAGGCAATTAACTTAGCGATCAGTGAATCGTAATGCGGCTGGATGAAGTAACCGGAATAAGCGTGGCTATCGACCCGGATCCCCGGCCCTCCCGGCGCGTGATAGACCCGAATCTCACCCGGGCTCGGCATGAAATTGCGGGTATGGTCTTCGGCGTTGATCCGGCATTCAATGGCGTGCCCCTGGAATTTGATATCGCTCTGGCGGAACGTTAACCGTTCACCGGCCGCGATCATGATCTGCTCTTTGATGATGTCGATGCTGGTGATCATTTCGGTCACCGGGTGCTCGACCTGAACGCGGGTGTTCATCTCCATAAAATAGAAATTCCCCTTCTTATCGAAAAGGTATTCGATCGTCCCGGCGCTGTGGTAACCGACCGCTTTGGCCGCCCGGACGGAGGCCTCTCCCAGTTTTTTGCGGGTCCGCTCGTCGACGACCGGCGAAAGTGATTCTTCGACCAGCTTCTGGTGCCGCCGCTGGATGGAACAATCGCGCTCGCCAAGATAAACGACATTGCCGTGCTTATCGGCCAGGATCTGGACTTCGATATGGCGCGGCTCTTCGATGAACCGTTCGAGATATACTTCCGGATTGCCGAACGCCGCTCCCGCCTCCGTTTTGGCGGTCCGCATCAGGTGGAGAAAATCTTTGGGGTCGAGGCAAATGCGCAATCCCCGACCGCCACCGCCGGCAGTCGCTTTGATGGCGATCGGGAAACCGATCTTGTCGGCCACCCGCTGGGCTTCCCCTTCGTCGGAGATCGTCCCGTCAGAGCCGGGGACGACCGGCACGTTGGCCTTGGCCATGGTCTTTTTCGCGGTCGCCTTGTCCCCCATTTTGTCCATCGCTTCGGGATCGGGACCGATAAAG
The DNA here is from genome assembly GCA_041661965.1 of Candidatus Margulisiibacteriota bacterium. Lineage (NCBI taxonomy): Bacteria > Bacillati > Candidatus Margulisiibacteriota > Candidatus Margulisiibacteriota bacterium. The sequence continues at coordinate 306,097 of JBAZTH010000003.1, read as the reverse complement.
ACGATCTTATTGGCGGCGCAGATCTCGGCAAACTTGGAATTCTCGGCCAGGAAGCCGTAGCCAGGATGGATCGCTTCGGCGCCAGAAACCTCGGCGACGCTAATAATGCTGGGGATATTGAGATAGCTCTGGGTCGGGGACGCTGGACCGATGCAATACGATTCGTCGGCGATCTTGACGTGAAGGGAATCCTTGTCCGCTTCGGAATAAACCGCCACGGTCTTGATCCCCATCTCTTTGGCCGCCCGGATAATCCGGACCGCGATCTCGCCACGATTAGCGATCAGTATTTTTTTGAACATGCGACGAATGTTACCATGGAATTAAAAGAAGGTCAAATAGAGCATTATCAGGGAAATAACGGTAAAGCAAACGATCGTCAGCCAGGCGATCGCGTTAAAAATATGGCCATTGACGTGGTTCCCCATCAGCTTCTTATCATTGATCAGGCCGAGAATAACAACAAAGATGACCGGCAAAATGACCGTGTTCAAGGCTTGAGAAGCGGTCAGGATGAAGATAATCGGCAGGTTGGGGATCATGACCAGCAAAGTGCAGAGCAAGATGCAAAAACCAATGATCGAATAAAAAAGCGGCGCCTCCCGAAAAGAAGCGTTGACCTTCCGCTCCGTCCCTAGCACTTCGGTAATCGCGTAAGCGGTCCCCATGGAGATGACGCAAACCCCCAAAAGTGAAGCGTTAAGCAAGCCCCAGGCGAAAAGATGTTTGGCGAATTCCCCCAAGAATGGGGCCAGAGAGCGGGCGGCATCGACCGCGCTCTCGACCCTGACCCCGTTGACGAACAAAGTCGCGGCGCAGGAAATGATAATGAAATAAGCGACCAGATCGGTCCAGAAAGCGCCGAAAAGGACGTCCAACCGGGCGCTTTTCAGGTGTTTCTTCCCTACCCCTTTGTCAACGAAATACGACTGGACAAAAAATTGCCCCCAAACGGTCAGGGTCGTTCCGATCAGGGCGGTGGCGGTGAAAATAAACTCGCGGTTCATCGGCAGCGTCGGGACAAAGCTCCCGCGTAGCATCGCCGGGATATCGGGCCGGGCGATAAAACCGTTAACGATGTAACAGAAGAACAGGAGACAAGAGGTCAGGAAAATATTCTGCACAAAATTAAAACTTCCTCTTACAATTATATAGTAGATCAACAAGGTGAAGAATGGAACGAAAAGGAAGCGAGGGATGCTATAGATATCGGCGACCGCGGCGATCCCGGAAACATCGGCCAGGATGTTGGAAAAGTTGGCGACAAAGACCAGGACCATCAGGATCAAAGCGGTCTTAAGGCCTAGCTTTTCCCGGATCAGATCGGCCAGCCCCTTCCCGGTCACCACACCTAACCGCATCCCCATCTCCTGGGTAACGTAAAGCATAAAGGTGATCAGGATCAAGATCCAGAGCATCGAATAGCCGAAATGCGCCCCGGCGATCGAATAGGTCGCGACACCGCCGGCGTCGTTATCGGCGGTCCCGGTAATGATCCCCGGCCCAACGACCGAGAGGAACATCAGCCAACGGAGCTTCCAGTATTTCATCCGATCCTCTGGCGTTTCCGTCTGGAAACAGGCGGGAGGATATAATCGACGACGTCATCAATCGTCACGATCCCCAGAATCCGCTTCTCTTCATCAACGACCGGAACCGCCAGCAGATTATATTTGGAAAAGATATCGGCCGTTTCCCGCTCCTTCATTTCCGGCGAGAGGGTCACGAAATCCTTGAGCATGATGCCCTTGATCATTGTGGCCGGCGGAGAAACGATCAGTTTGCGCAGGCTTAAGATCCCGAGCAGTCGCTGTTGTTCGTCGACGACATAAAGGTAATAAATAGTTTCCGCTTCCGGCGCCATCTCCCGGAGCCGAAGAATGGTCTGCTCAACGGTCAGGTCCTGCGGGAAGGTAATAAATTCGGTGTTCATCAAGCCGCCGGCAGTTTCATCATGGTGCTTCAGCAGCTCGCGGATCTTCCCCGCCTTTGCAACTTTCATCAGCCGGAGGAGTTCCTGGGCTTTGTCTTCGGTCAGGTCGCCGATGATGTCGGCCGCTTCGTCGACCGGCATCTTTTCCAGGACGCCGAGCGCTTTTTTAGTATCGATATTGGCAATGATGATCGCGCCGAGCATCGGCTCCAGTTCATGGAGCGCTTCGGCCGCGGTCTTATCGGCCAGTTCGGAAAAGATCGCGGTTTTTTCGTCGACATGGAGCTGGGAAATGATCTGGGCGACGTCGGCCGGATGGAGGTCGGAGATCGTTTTGCTCGGGATGGTGATCTTGCCGCCGGCCAGCCACTGGACATGGTCCCAACCGATCAGGCTTTCCGGGACCTGGTGATGGAAGAATGAAGTGAACCAATTGACCAGCCCTTCGAGCCCCAGGCGACGGAACATCCCGCGCACTCCGACGTCGGCCCCGATCAGGCGGACATCCTGGTTCATCTTGGCCAGTTTCAGGTCGTTAACGCGAATGACCCGGGCCCCTTCCAAGTCAACGATCTGTTTGTCGACGATGTCCTGCATCAGCATGACCTCGCCGTCTCGTTTGGAAGCCAGGGCGACCTGCCCTTTGGGGTTGCGGGTGGAGACGAAGCGGCGGCCGATGAGGTCGATCTCCCCGATCAGCAGGATTTTTTCTTTCCCGTCCAGAGTAATAATTAGAAGTCCCGCGACCTTAGGGAAAGCTTCGCCCAGCGTGATGAGGATATCTTTTACTTTGCCAATGTTCTCCTGAACCCGATCGACAACCGGAATGCCAATGAGTTCAGAAGCAAACATCTCGGAAAATAAAACCATGATGAGTGCTCCCTGATTGATTTGCCGGACTAGGGAATCTAGAGCTCATAATCGAAGGATTAAAGCGCGCCAGATCGCCGAGCCCCTACATTGTTTTATTATAGCATAACGTAAAAGTGTCCCGGGAGCTGTTTGATCGCTTTTTTCATTTCCAGGGCCAGGAGTGCGGCGGACAATTGGTGACCCGGCAGAGAGAGCTCGGCCGCGAGGAGATCGAGATGTTTGGGGTCAGATCCCAGAGCGGAGACAATCCGTTGTTCTTCGATCGTCAATTGATATGCCGGTTCGACCAACGGCCGCGTCTTCTCTGAAGCGAGATTTAATTCTTCCAAAACATCGCCAACGGTTTCGACTAATTTGGCGCCGTCCTTAAGCAGAGAGTGCGGTCCGCGGCTCAAGGGGGAATCGATTCGCCCCGGGACAGCCATTACTTCCCGCCCCTGTTCCAAACCCAACCGGGCGGTGATCATCGCGCCGCTCTGCTCGCTCCCTTCAACCACGATCACCGCCAGCGACAAGCCGGAAATGATCCGGTTCCGCCGGGGAAAAGACCAGATATTTGGCTGATAACCGAGCGGATATTCGGAAACCAGCGCGCCGTTTTTTGCTACACGGACGGCTAGCCCGGCGTTACAGACCGGTTGCGGATCGTCGACCCCGCCACCCAGGACCGCGATCGTCCGGCCGCCAGCCGTCAACGCCCCTTCGTGGGCGGCGGCATCGATCCCCATCGCCAGGCCGGAAACTACGGTTATCCCTTGGCCAGCCAGTTCGCCCGCCAATCGGCGGGCGGTTTCCAACCCATAAGTTGAGGCTCTTCTGGTCCCAACAATCGCGACCGCGCATTGATCAGTCGGCCGCAATTCACCCTTGAGATAAAGGACCGGCGGCGGATCGTGGATTTGTTTTAGCAATTGTGGATAATTATCTTGGTCGAGAGCAAGCAGCTGGATATTTTTAGCGCGGGCGGCGGCGATTTCCTTATCGGCCAGATCCAGCGGGGCGTTTAATTTTTCACAAACGGCTTTAATGGAACCGTCTGAAAGCAATTTTTTCAGCTTGACCGGCCCAACCCCCTCCACCAAATTCGCCCCCACCCAGTAACGCAACATACGATTTAAAGGGTCGTAGCCTCCTCCTTACTTTCTTCCTGGGGAAGTTCTTCCGGCAGGATCGCTTTGTAATCGATCGGTTCTTCGTTAATATCAAACGGCAGCGGCGGCAGCTCCGAAATATCTTTCAGGCCGAAATGCCGCAAAAAGTCGTCGGAAGTGACGTAAAGATAGGGATGGCCGAGCGCTTCGCTCCGCCCCGCTTCTTTGATCAACCGTTTGGAGATCAGCGTATCCATAACGTAATCGGAATTGACTCCCCGGACCCGTTCGACTTCGCCCCTTGACACCGGTTGTTTGTAAGCGATGATCGCCAAGGTTTCCAGAGCGGTCGGCGTCAAAGTTGTTTCAACCTTGGGACGCAAAATCTTTTGCACGTAATCGGCATTGTCCGGGATCGTCCCCATCAGGTAACCGCCGGCGGCGGGAAAAATAGTCAGCCCCTTAGACTGGTATTCAACCAATAATTCGTCTAAAACCGGCTGGAAAACATCGCGCGAAAGCTCAAGCACTTCTTCCAACTGTTCAACCGACAAGGGCTTTCTGGCCACGAACAAAACCGATTCAATAATGTTTTTGATCCTGGCTGGATCGAGCGTCACGCTTTCGACAGCTTCTACCGTATTGCCAAGGTTCTCAACTGTTTCCATCACTATCCCCTCCTTCCGGTCGATCTCCGCCCAATGATATCATAATTGTCGCGAAACGACGGTCTTGCTTGATCTGCAGATTCCCCTGTTTGGCTAATTCCAGGATCGCCAAAAATGTCACGACCACTTCCAGCCTGGTCTTGCGGATGAACAATTCTTCGAACGGCACCCCTCCCGGCCGCTTCGCCAAAAGGTCTCGAACCTCGATGATCCGGTCTTCCAACGTGATCTCTTCCGCCTTGATCGACAAAATATTATCGCGCTCGGCGGCATCGTCATAGACTTTCTTGAAGGCGACGACCAGGTCGCGCAGTGAAATATCGACCAGCTGGATATCTTTCTCAACCTTCTCCCCTTCGTGGCGGGAATAGATCTTGTCGAAAACTTCTTTGCGCTGGCGCAGGCTCTTGGCAATCTGCTTGTAAGCGGCATACTCATGAATGTGGGAGATCAGCGACTCTTCGATCTGGAGATCATTCTCCGCTTCGCCTTCGACTTGCCTGACCGGCAGGAGCCCGCGGGTCTTCAGGTCGATCAAATAAGCGGCCATGTACAAAAAGTCGGAGGCGGCAATCAGGCTCGGCCGAAAAGTTTTCCAATATTCGAAATAGGTCGTGATGATCTGGTTAATGGAAACGGTCCCCACTTCCAGCTTGCCATCGTCGATCGCTTTAAGAAGGAGATCGAACGGCCCCTCATAGACATCAAGCTTGACCTGATAATCGGTCGACCGGTTGAGAAGCGCTTCTTCGCTCATATCAATCCCACCACCTGTTTGGCTTCTTTCAGGGTTTTAGCGGCGACCACCCGCGCCCGCTCCGCTCCGTTGGCTAAAATTCCGGCGACCAATTCATGATCGCGCTGGAAAATAGCCTGGCGGGCGTGGATCGGCTCCAGATATTTCACCAAAACCTCGGCCAATTCTTTCTTACAGGCAACGCACCCCCGCTTGGCTTCGCGGCACTCCGTGGCAACGGTCTCGATCCGTTCTTTCGCAAACACCTTATAATATGAATAGACCGGGCAAACTTCGGGATGCCCCGGATCGTCTTTTTTGATCCGAGCCGGATCGGTGATCATCGTCCCGATCTTTTTCCGGATCTCGTCCGGCGAATCGGAGATGGCGATCGTGTTGCCATATGACTTGCTCATCTTTCGGCCATCAAGCCCGGGGAGGACCGGAAAGTTGGTCAGCTCATCTTTTGGCTCCGGGAATATTTCCTTATAGAGAAAATTGAACCGCCGAGCGACTTCCCGGGTCAGTTCCAGATGCGGCAATTGGTCTTCCCCGACCGGGACCAGGTCCGCTTTGTAGATCAGGATATCGGCCGCTTGAAGGAGCGGATAACCGAGGAAACCGTAGGTCCCCAGGTCTTTTTCTTTCATCTCTTCGATCTTCCCTTTATAGGTCGGAACACGTTCCAGCCAGGAAAGCGGCGTGATCATTGAAAGGATTAGATGGAGCTCGGAATGCTCCGGTACATCAGATTGACGAAAAAGGACCGCTTTTTCCGGGTCGATCCCGGCGGATAATAGGTCGATAGTCAACTGTTTAACATTGTCGCGGATCTTACCGCTTTCGGCGTAAGCAGTCGTCAAAGCATGGAGATCGGCCAGAAAAAAGAAGCAGTCGTACAGGTCCTGAAGCCGGGTCCAATTCTCCACCGCTCCAATAAGGTTACCAAGGTGGAGTTTCCCGGTCGGCTGAATTCCTGATAAAACACGTTTTCTAGTCATAAGATTTATGGATTATTATAACACAAATTATATTTTATGCCTCTCCCACCAACCCGATTTCATCGGGTTGGTCCCCCCTCCCTCCCTGCCTGCCGGCAGGCAGGTCCATCTTCGATGGAGAGGGCCGAGTTGAAAGGAATAAGCAATTTAAAGATAAGCCCCTATCTTGAAGAGAAATACCGCTCCATCACGGCTTAAAACAGGTTGGCATTCCAAATAATATTTAAACCGATCCCCCCAATAAACCACACCAAGCAATCCAGATATATAAATATAATCGTATTTTGTGTTACTTATATATGTACCGCTAGATCTTCCATTATTTGGATTTTGAACAGAAGCATACCCTAAACCAATGCCTTCATATATGATATGTTTATTAATTAAAAGCTCGGAATTATACTGCTTAAACACAAGATCTGTTGATAAAATATAATCATCGGGAAAGTCACCTTTCCGATAAGATATTGCCATACCAACTGCCCTTCTGATTTTAAACTCAAACCAATCAAGATTAATTCCTATATAATTATTTGTTCCGGCAATAGCTCCAAACCGCCCTTCTTCTTCAACCTCAAAAATATCCGTATTACTCGCAAAAGCAACGGATAAATATCCAAATAACATTATTGCTACAAATAAAAATATTAATTTCGCTTTTGTTTTACTCATTTATTCATCCTTTTCAATTGGTTCTCGCCATTCTCTTTTCCTCTCCCACCAACCCGATGCAATCGGGTTGGTCCCCCCTCTCCATCTTCGATGGAGAGGGCCGAATTGAGAGGACTTTCGTTATTAAACTTATGACCTTAACCGGGGCTTGGAACAATTCCTTGTTCGTAAATCTAATTACTTCTACGCCATGATCTTTGAGCACTTTATCGCGAGCCTTGTCATAATCTTCCTGCTGCTTATGGATCCCACCATCAAGCTCAACCCCTAACCTTGCTTGCGGGCAATAGAAATCAAGAATAAACCCCTTGATCACATGCTGTCGTCTAAATTTATAACCGAGCATCAACTTCTTTCTCAACAACCACCACAGTCGCGCCTCTGCCTCGGTTTGTCCTTTCCTCAACTCCCTTGCCCGTTGAACCTTCACTCTTTTAACCATCATCCCCTTTCCCCGGCCCTCTCCATGAAATGGAGAGGGGGGACCGTTCCGATGCATATCGGAACGGTGGGAGAGGCAGCAACTTTATTGCCAGCCCTTATAGCATGTCCGGCTTGGCGTTCAAATAACGGAGAGCGTGTTCGGTCACGGTCTTGAACGGCGGGACCGCCACCGTCTCCCCCCAGATCGAAGTTTGCGGCTCGTCAACGATCACCAGCGTGATGATCTCCGGATCGCTTAACGGCGCCAGACCGATAAATGAAGTAACGAACGAGTTCTTCAAATAGCCGCGTCCGTTAGGGGCCGCTTTTTGCGCCGTCCCGGTCTTCCCCCCAACACTAAAATAGGCCATCTGAGCTTTTTTCCCGGTCCCTTTGAGGACCACGTTCCGCATCATCTCCAAAACCTCTTTGGCGACTTTCTCGGAAATCGCCCGCTTAGACGGCTTTTCATCATAAACTTTCATAAAATTACCATCGCTCGCTTCAATTTTTTTGATCAGGTGAGGTTTCACCATTTTCCCTTTGTTGGCAAAAGCGGAAACTGCTTGCAAAAGCTGGATCGGCGTCACCGACAGTCCCTGCCCGAAGGTTGTCATCCCCACCGCCGATTTCGGCCACCGCTCCCAATCCATGACGACGCCGCGCGATTCACCGGCTAGGCCAAAACCGGTCAATTCGCCAAAACCAAACTTTTTAATATGTTTGTAGTAATTCTGCGCTCCCATCATGACCCCAACCTGGACGGTGGCGGTATTGATCGACTGCTCCAGCATTTCCGAGATCGAGATCGTACTCCCCTGCCATTTGATCTGGTGGGAATTTTTGACGATCCGGGTCCCGATCTCGATCTGGTCGAGTGCTTTGAGGCGGGAATCGGCCTTGATCACCCCCTGCTCCAAGCCGGACGCGGCCAGGATCAGCTTAAAGGTCGAACCCGGCTCGTAAGGATCAAGAACGCGGGGATGCCAGAGGCGGGAATTATATTTGCCGAAACTATTCGGATTAAAATCCGGTTTACTGGCCAGGGCGAGAATATCGCCGTTCTTGGCACTCATAACGATAATCATCCCCGATTTAGCCCGGGTCGACTGGACCTGTTTGGCGAGCTCACGTTCAGCGACGTACTGGATCGCGCTATCGACCGTCAGGGTAACGTTTTGCCCGTCACCGCTCGGTTCAATCTCCCGGACCGCGCCGTAAAGCTCGCGGCCGGTCGGGTCACCTTCGGTCACGACCTTCCCCGATTTCCCCTGAAGATATTTGTCCCAAGCAAGCTCAACCCCGGACAGCCCTTGGTTATCGACGCCGACAAAACCGATGACCTGGGAGCAAAGATTATTTTTTGGATAGATCCGCTTTTTCTCCTTGATCATTCGGTAAGCTTTCGGGTTCTTGGCCAGCGCTTTTTTCGCTTCGGCTTCCGTGACTTTACGAATGATCCAGGAAAAACCGTTCTTATTGGTAAAGACCGAATATGAATCGACCGTCGTCGCCAGGATATCCCCCTGCGCGTCCATGACATCCCCCCGGTTGGAAGAGATCGGAATGATCCGCAGCCGCTGGTTCTGCGATTTCTCCCGGTAAAATTGATAATGGATGATCTGCAGGTCAACCAGCCGGATAACCACCAAGAGAAAACCGATCAGAAAAAAACCGAATAACAGGCGAAGGCGAATCTTAAGCGGCATCGGTTACGACCCGCACAGGGCGGTCAGCAAAGTCTCGAAGACGACCGTTTGCGACTCGCCGGATTTCAATTTTAAGTTTGTTTCCAACAACAGTTGAATATCGGCTTTTAGTTCAGCAAGCGAGAAACGGTCGATCGTCTCCAGACATTTGCGGACGTTGAATTGGTTCCCGCCGATCGCTTTAGCGACGTTAAAGGGATTGCGGTCCCGCCCCGGCAACGCTTTGATCTGCAGCATCAGCCGGTACTGGGTCCGCAGGAGCCCCAGGAGCGGCAGGAGTTCCACCCGGTTGTGAAGGAGGTTTTGGAAAAGGCCCAGCGCCTGCGGCAGGTTTTTGTAACGAAGCGCGTCGGTCAGCGCGAAGACATTCACCTCTCCTTGCGACGCGGCCTTATTGACATCGGTTGAATTGATCTCCGGCTTTTTACCGACATAAGTGGCAAGCTTGTCGATCTCGCTGGCCAGAAAAGCCAGGTCGGTCCCGCAGATCTCGATCAGCAGGCGCCCCGCGTCGCCGATCAGCTTTTTCCCGTTCTTTTGCGCCCGCTCCCAAACCCAGTTCTCGATCTGCTCGGTCTCCCAGGGAGCGAATGACTTGCACTCGGTCACTTCCGCCCGCTCGGTCAGGAACTTGAAAAACTTCATCCGCTTATCGATTGAAGAGAAATGAAAAACGGCGGTCACCCCGGGGGCGAGATTGATCAACGGGGCCATAAAGTCGGCCTGATTATCGGAGGTAACGTCGATCTCGCGGACGATCACAACCTTGTCGCCGCCAAGAAGAGTTTGGGTCTGAAGGGCGTTGCTTAAGTCGCCGGGGGTGACAGAGTCCCCTTCCAGCAGTTCGAGGTTGATCGACGGATCAGCGACCGATTTTTTGAAGGCGGCGATTTTTTCATCGACCAGCAAACGTTCGTCGCCGTATATTAAATGGAGATTAGCCATTTTTGACGCGCAGAAATTTCCGTTTACCGACCTTGATCGTCCGTTCGTTCGCCAAGGAAACATTGGTTTTTTCGTCAGTTATCGTGGCACCGTCGACCGACACGCCACCCTGCTGGATCAGCCGCTTGGCTTCCGATCTTGAAGGGGCAAGCTTGGTTTCGGCCAGGAGATCGATCAGCGGCAGTTCGCCGCGATTAAGGGAAATCATTTCAATTTCCTGGGGAAGCTCCCCTTTTTTGAAAACCGAAGTAAAATGCTCTTCCGCCGCGCCGGCTTCTTTCTCGCCGTAAAAGCGGGCCACGATCAAACGAGCGAGTTTTTTCTTCGCTTCCATCGGGTGAAGCGACTTGACCTCGGCCAGCGGTTCGCTGGTCAGCAGTTCGTAGTAGCGCAGCATCAGAGTGTCGGAGATCGACATTGTTTTCCCAAAGATCTCGTTCGGCGCTTCGGTGATGCCGATATAGTTGCCAAGCGACTTGCTCATCTTCTGGACCCCGTCGGTCCCTTCAAGCAGCGGCATCGTCAGGACAATTTGGGCCTCCTGCCCCGCTTTCTGCTGGAGGGTCCGCCCCATCAGCAAGTTAAACTTCTGGTCGGTCCCGCCAATTTCAATATCAGCCTTCAGGTGGACCGAATCATGTCCTTGCAGCAGCGGGTAAAGGAATTCGAGGATGGAAATATCTTTCTCGTTCTCGAAGCGAGCGGCAAAATCCTTACGTTCCAGCATTCGGGCGACGGTGTACTGGGCGGAAAGTTTGAAGACATCCATCAGGCTCATCTTTTCCAGCCAGTCGGAATTATAAACGACTTCGGTCTTATGTTTATCGAGGACTTTGAAAACCTGTTCTTTGTAGGATTTGGCGTTTTCTTCGACCTGTTCTTTGGAAAGAGCTTTCCGGGTCTCCGATTTTCCAGTCGGGTCGCCGATCATGGCGGTAAAATCGCCGATCAGGAAAATGATGTGATGCCCCAGCTCCTGGAACTGGCGGAGCTTGTTCAAGACGACGGTGTGGCCCAGGTGAATATCGGGAGCCGACGGATCGGCGCCAAACTTTATCCGGAGGGGACGATCTTTCTTAAGCTTTTCCTCCAGCTCCTTTTCGGGAATAATTTCGACCGCTCCCCGTTTGATGATCTCCAGTTGTTCCGCTGCGTTTTTCATTTTGCCCCCAATTCGACCAAAGCTTGTCTGACGATCTCGCTCGGCACATTGTCGCGGATAATGACTTTCCCCAGTTTTTCCGGCAGAACGAAATTAATCCGGCCGTCGAGGACCTTCTTATCGAGATTGATCCCGGCCATGATTTTGGCCGCCGGGAACCCTTTGATCTCCGACGGTAAGCCCAGCTTGTCGAACAGGCGGCAAAGACGCTCCGTCACAATGGGGTCGCAAACGCCAAGTTTCTGCGAAATAAGCGAAGCCGCGACCATACCGATCGCCACCGCTTCGCCATGGTTGTAAGAACGGTAACGGGTCAGCGATTCAATGGCGTGGCCGACGGTGTGGCCGAAGTTCAGGATCATCCGGAGCTTGGCTTCCTTTTCGTCCTTTTCAACCACCTCGGCCTTGATCTTGGCCGATTCGGCAACGATCGTCTGCCAGAGCTTGAGGGCGGCGCGCAAGGTATCTTCTTTTTCAAAGGCCCTGGTGTGGAGATGGTGGGCGTTCTCTTCCAAAAACTTAAAGAAGCTGGCATCTTTGATCAACCCGTATTTAACGATCTCCGCCAAACCGGTCCGCAATTCACGCACCGGCAGCGAAGTTAAGGTTTTTACATCGATGAAGACCAGTTTCGGCTGGTAGAAGGCGCCGATCAGGTTCTTCCCTTTAGGATGATTGACCGCTGTCTTGCCGCCGATCGAGGCGTCGACCTGGGCCAAAAGGGTCGTCGGCACCTGGATATAAGGAACGCCGCGCATGTAGTTGGCGGCAACAAAACCGGCCAGGTCCCCCACCACTCCGCCGCCAAGGGCGAGGATCAGGCAATCGCGGTGGGCGCCGTGACGGACCAAGATGTCAAAAACTCTGGCCGCTTCAGCCAGGGTCTTGTGGCTTTCGCCGCGCTTGGTTTCGATGACCAGAGGTTTCGTTTTAAAGCTCTTGCGGACCCGGTCACCGTAAAGATCGTTGACCAGCGGATCGGTAATAATAATGACTTCGCGTCCCCAGCCGTTCGCTTCGATGATCTTGCCAAGTTCGGGGAGAATATCGGTCCCAATCAAAATGTCGTAGCTGTTTTCTTTTAAGTTAACCCGGATCTTGTTCATAATTGTTTAATTATCCTTTCGACCACTTCGGCGACCGGGAGGGCCGACGTATCGATCGTGATCTGGGCCGCCGCCTGATATTTCGCCCGTCGGGCGTTCAGGATCTTATTGATCTCCGCTTTCGGGTCCGGAACGTTGAGGAGCGGACGGTGTTTTTCTTTGCCGACCCGTTCAAAGATCACGTCCGGCTCGGCCCAGAGTAAGACGACCTTCCCCAAACTTCTCAACAGCGCAACGTTCGCTTCCCGTAAAATAATCCCGCCGCCGGTCGACAGGACAAAATTATCGTAAGCGGCCAAGGTCTCCAAGGTGTCCGATTCCAGGGCGCGAAAATACTCTTCCCCTTTTTCCTTGAAGATCTTATTGATCTTCATCCCCTCCGTCCCTTCGATCAGCTCGTCGGTATCCAAAAACTCCAGGCGCAGCCGCTCGGCGAGCGCCCGACCGACCGCCGATTTTCCGGAACCCATAAAGCCGATTAGTATTATGTTCATAGATATCTTACTGTGCGATCTGCCCCCGACAGGGATCGAACCTGCGGCCAACAGTTTAGGAAACTGCTGCTCTATCCAACTGAGCTACGGGGGCTCGATCACTCATCAAACATCCTTTACTTCTTTAATAAAACCCTGGACCGCTTGCAAGATCACCCCCGCCACGTTCGCGCGCGGCTTAACAAAGCTCGGCGGCGAATCAAAGAGGCCGATCAGGTCGTTCGTCACCAAAACCTGGCCGTCGACTTTCGGACCGGCGCCGATCCCGATGGCCGGGATCTTCAGCGCCTTGGAAATTTTCGCCCCCAGCTCTTCAGGGACCAGTTCAATAACCAACGCAAAACAACCGGCTTTTTCCAGCAGCTTAGCGTCCGCCAATATTTTAGCGGCAGAACTTTTTTCTTTCCCCTGGACCTTATAGCCGAGAAGTTTGACCGACTGCGGCGTAAAACCCAGATGCCCCATGACCGGGATCCCGGCTTTAATTATTTGGCGGACCGCGTCCAGATGCTCCGCCCCTTCGAGCTTGACCGCGTCGGCCCCGGCTTTAATCAATCGGACAGCGGACCGGACCGCCTCTTTCGGTTCGATCTGGTAAGAACCGAACGGCAGGTCGGCCACGATCAAAGCCTTTTCAACGCCGCGGGCGACCGCCTGAACATGAATAACCATTTCATCCATGGTCACCGGCAGGGTGTTCCGGTAGCCTAAGGCGACGTTCCCTAAGGAATCACCGACTAAAACGACATCGAGCCCGGCCCCGTCAAGAAGCTTGGCGATCGGCTGATCGTAGGCGGTCAGCATCACTATTTTTTCCCGGCCCTTTTTATTTTGCAGTTGTTTGATGTTCATTTTTCCAGCCAAAGAGATCCAATTTCGGTTTTTCCACCCGATAAAGAGAGCAAAGCTTTTCTTCCAGCAAATCACCGGTCAAATGGCGGATCAGGTTGCCGTTCTCGGCAACGGAAACGATCCCGGTCTTTTCGGAAACGACGATCACCATGGCGTCGGATATTTCCGACAGGCCGACCGCCGCCCGGTGCCTGGTCCCCAACCGATGATCAAGGAGGCGGCTATCGGAGATCGGCAAGAGACAGCTCGCCGAAACGATCCGATCCCCCTGAACGATGACCGCTCCGTCGTGCAGGGGCGAGCGCGGGTCAAAGATCGAAAGAAGAAGCTCGGTCGAAAGGAGCGCGTCAAGCCGCACCCCGGATTCCAGATGCTCGGTCATTCCCATCACCCGCTCGATGACGATCAGCGCGCCGACTTTTTCTTCCGACAACTGCTGGACCGCCCTAACCACGCTCCGGATGTAATAGCTCCCCTCCCGGACGGTGGAAAGAGAAAAGATCCCCAGGATCCGGCCCCGGCCGAATCGCTCCAGAGTGCGGCGCAATTCCGGCTGAAAAAGAACGACCAGCATGACCGCGACCGCCGGCGCGAACTTTTCAAACAGCCAGTTGATGGTGTAAAGCCCGATCAGCCGCCCGGTCGCGTAAAGAAGCAATAAAACGATCAACCCGCGGATGAGCGAGATCGCCCGCGTCCCCTGCAACCAGAGAAGCGAGTAATAAATAAAGACCGCGACCGTAAAAATATCTATCAGGTCGACCCAGCGAAGTTCAAATGGCATCATTGGCGATCAAATCCTCGTATCTTTCCCGTTTGACGACAACTTTCGCTTGGCCGCCATTCAGCATGACCAGGGCCGGCCGCGGCACCCGGTTGTAATTGGAAGCCATCGAATAGTTGTAAGCGCCGGTACAGGAGACGACGATCAGATCGCCGACTTTGGCCGGCGGCAATTTGCCGTCTTTAATGACCAGATCGCCCGATTCGCAGAAGCGTCCGCCGATAGTGATCGTTTCAGTCTTGGCCGCGGCCGGATCACGGGCCAGACAGGCTTCGTAGACCGCCTGATAAAGGACGTAGCGCGGGTTGTCGGACATTCCGCCGTCGACAATCAGGTATTTCCTGATCCCCGGAATGTCGCGGATCGCGCCGATGGTGTAAAGCGTGACCCCGGCCAATCCGACGATGGAGCGGCCCGGTTCAAGATATAATTTCGCCGTGGTCTTCCCGTTCAGTTCGGCCGCGATCCGTTTGGCAAACTCTTCGATGTTCGGCGCTTGCTGGCTGGCCAGGTACGGGATCCCGATCCCGCCCCCAAGGCTGATCTCGCTCGTCCCGTATTTGTTGGTCAAGGAGACGAGCAATTTCGCTTCGGCGATAAAAGGTTCGACGTCCAAAATCTGCGAACCGATATGAGCGTGAAAACCGGCCAGTTGGAGCCGCTTGGTTTTGCGGACCGCCGCCACCAGCTCAGCTAACTGGTCAAGCGGGACGCCGAATTTCGAGTCGATCCGGCCGGTCTGGATAAATTCGTGAGTGTGGGCTTCGATCCCGGGATTGACCCGGATCAGGAGCGAAACATCCCGGCCTAAACGCTCCGCCGCATCCGCCAGATTGGCCAGTTCATATTGATT
This sequence comes from Candidatus Margulisiibacteriota bacterium, assembly GCA_041661965.1. Classification (NCBI taxonomy): domain Bacteria; kingdom Bacillati; phylum Candidatus Margulisiibacteriota; species Candidatus Margulisiibacteriota bacterium. The sequence continues at coordinate 290,795 of JBAZTH010000003.1, read as the reverse complement.
ATCGACAACAAACCGCCCAACCCCGGCCTTGATCCCCTCTTCGATCTCTTTCGGTGATTTGTTGTTGCCGTGAAAACAGATCTTTTTCGGGTCGGCTTTGGCTTTCAAAACGGTAAAAAGTTCGCCGCCGGAAGAGACATCGAAACCAAATCCTTCGCCGGCGACAACTTTCGTCACGCCGATCGCGCAAAGGGCCTTGCTGGCAAAAACCAGTTCGGTCTGCGGATAATGGGCGCGGAAAGATTTTAAATATGTTTGGCACTGGGAGCGGACCGTCGCCTCATCGATCACGTAAAGCGGGGTCCCGAATTCCTTAGCGACCGAGAGCAGATCACACCCGCCAATTTCCAAATGGCCGACAGTATTAATTTTCGTGGTGTTGGGCAAATTTACGTATGGCATTATGACTAAATTATACCATAAAAAATATCCTTAAAAAACGTGAAATTTTCCGGATATGTTAATGATAACTATCCGGGAGGGAACCATGAAAACAATTCAATTGACCCAGCGCTTGCCCAAACTTTCTCGGCCTTTTATATTAGCCAGCACGACGGTGTTGGCCGCGTGCAGTTCAACTTGCGGCGGACAGAAACCGGCACCGATCCAGACCACACCTACAAGCACAATAACCGCTCCGCCAAGCGTCCAATCACAAATCAAACCAAGTAACGCCCTAATTACCTGGAAGCCAACAATGGCCCAGGAGATGAACGCGCCTGAAAGTGCTTGGGACATCAGGAACGGGGCTAATGGACCAGAGACATTCGGTAGTATTTTTCAACCCAGTATGGTTGATTTTCAAGACGGGGTCCTGCAACTAAGCCTCGATCGCTGTCGGTCAAATTGTAAAGGCTTTCCTTACGCATCGGGAGAATATCGCACCAGAGGAACGGACTACAGCTACGGTTATTATGAATGGAGAATGAAGCCAGCTAGCGCACAGGGGATCATGGGCGGCTCCGGCTTTGTTTTTAGCGGCACGTGGGGAGAAGCTTCGCATCGGGAGATCGATTTCGAATTCATCGGCAATCAATCGAACATGGTTGAAACCAACTATTATTTCGCCGGTTCAGGGAAAAATAGCGAGAACAAAGAAGACATCCCGTTAAACTTTGACCCGACTAAAGACTTCCATAATTACGGCTTTCGCTGGGCGCCGAACGATCTGACCTTCTACGTTGACGGCCAGCCGGTCCGACATGTCACAACTAACATTCCTAACGGCGAAACTCAAATCATGGCTAATATTTGGAAAGGTTCGACCAAGCCGGATATTATCGGCTGGCTGGGCGAAGTCTATTCAGGCGGACGGCAAATCGCTTTCTACGACTGGATCCGGTACTCCACCTTAGAAGCAGCCACCCAACAACCACCGACAGCCGCCGCCCCAACCCTCCCCACGCCGACAACGACCGCAGCCCTGCCGGTCCCGGCTCCAGCGGTCAGCCGGGTCATCGGTTTGCCGATCGGTTCCATCCAGCAACGTTCATATGTTTACAATCCGAGCAACAGTTCAATAAAAGAAGAAAACGGTGTTTACACCTTTCAGGCCAATCGGGCCGCTGATCCGGGTTTTGGCATTGCGACCGGCAACGCCGATCTAGGTGGGCGAAAAACGCTCCGTTTCGAGGTCCGGGGATCAATCACCAAACACGGCAATTGGGCCAGATTAATCGCCCAAGTTTACAATGACAAGAACAACGCCGGCCAGCCAACGATAACCTTCGACTCAATTGACGTTACCAATGATTGGACCGAAGTTATAATTTACCTGGGAAGTGTAGTGAGCAACCTCCAAAAGCTGCAATGGCAATTAAGCAGCGATCTTGGCTCGTGCCAAATTGAAGTCAGAAATATTCGGTTCGAATAAAAAAGGAGAAAAAAATGATCAGAAACGTTCGTCCCTTAAGCCTTCGGTCCCTAAGTCTCGTCGCGGCTCTTTCGGCCGCGCACTTGGGTTGCGCTGAAAGCACCCGGCAACCGGCCCAAACCCCGGCAACACTGACCCCAATCGCCTCCGTCCCCACCGTTACCAATCGCCCGGTCCAACCAGTTTTTTCCGTCGTTGGCTACAACGGGGCGGAAGGCAAAGTCGCGGTCCTCTCCGACCTGGTCAGAACAACCGCTACGATCGAAGGGAAAGACCCTGGTTTCTTTATCGCCTTTCCTACTCCCTTACAGCTAGGGGCAACCCGCACGCTTGCCCTGCGGCTCCAAGGCCCGATAGTTCAATTAGAAAATTGGGACCACTACGCGTCGGTTCAGATAACCGGTTCTAATGATCCGGAACGCCATGTTATTTTGTCGGAATTATGCCAGCTAGGGCAATACGGCAACTGTAAAGGGAAAACACCGACTCCGTTGGTCGCCGTTGAAAACGGGTTAGACCTCAAGCTTCCTCTACCGGCTGAAGTTCAGGACATTAAAAGAGTGGAGTTGGTTTTTATCGGCCAAGCGAGAGTTCCGGCGGGATTTGTCCTGTCTAATATTTCAGTGCGGTAAGCTAACCGGCGCGGAGCATCAGCTTGTATTCGATCGAGTCGATCAATGCCAGCCAGCTGGCTTCGGTCACGTTTTCGGAGACACCGACCGTCCCCCAAACTTTGCTGTCATCGGCCGATTCAACCGTCACCCGGACTTTAGCGGCGGTCCCGGCTTCAGTATTCAAGACTCTAACCTTGTAGTCGGTCAGCTTCATCTCTTTGAGCTGGGGATACAACCCTTCCAGGACTTTACGGAGGGCGTTATCAAGGGCGTTGACCGGTCCGTCGCCGCCGGCGCTGGCGTCATAATGTTTATCGCCGACCTTCAGCTTGATAAAGGCGTTTACTTTAGCCGAAGCCAAGCCCTGCTTCCCGGTCTCGACCCGAAATTCTTCGAGGTCAAAGTACGGCTTGAATTGGCCAAGCGCTTTTTTGACCAGCATTTCGAAGGAGGCTTCCCCTTCTTCAAATGAATAACCCTGATTTTCCATCTCTTTCAAAGTTTTGATCAGCCCTTTGATTTCCGGCGAATCCTTCTTCAGGTCGATCCCGTACTCTTCCGCTTTATGGAGGATGTTGCTGACCCCGGAAAGCTCCGAGATCGTCACCCGCCGTTCATTGCCGACCGCTTCGGGCGCGATATGTTCGTAGGTGCCGGGATTTTTGGCGACCGCGCTGACATGAATTCCCCCTTTATGAGCGAAAGCCGATCGGCCAACATAGGGTTGATGCGGCGATTGCGGCAGGTTGGCGATCTCCGCGACATGCCGGGAAAGCTCGGTCAACCCGCGCAGTTTCTCGTCACTAACGCAATTGATCTTCAGCTTCAACTTCAACAGCGGAATAATCGAACAAAGGTTGGCGTTGCCGCAGCGTTCGCCGTAACCGTTGATCGTCCCCTGGACGTGGGTCGCGCCGCAATAGACCGCCATGCCGGAAACGGAGACGGCACATTCCGAATCGTTGTGAGCGTGGATCCCAAAGGGAACGGTCAACCGGGATTTAAGCTCGTTAATGATCAGCTGGGTTTCAAAAGCGAGCGTGCCGCCGTTGGTATCGCACAAACAGAGAATATCAGCCCCAGCCTCGGCCGCGGTTTGCAAACATTTCAGGGCGTACTCCGGATTGGCTTTGTAGCCGTCGAAAAAGTGTTCGGCGTCGTAGATCACTTCGCGGCCCGCTTTTTTCAGGTACGCGATCGTGTCGGAGATCATCGCCAGGTTTTCTTCCAGGGTCGTCTTGAGGGCGTCGGTCACATGGAAATCCCAGCTCTTGCCGAAGATCGAAACGGCCGGCGTTTCGGCGGCGATCAGGGTCGCGATGTTTTTGTCGTCCTCAACTTTTATTCCGGCCCGGCGGGTGGAAGAAAAAGCGACCAGCTTGGCTTGTTTCAGTTTGATCGACTTCATCTTCTGGAAATATTCAATATCTTTCGGGTTGCTCCCCGGCCAGCCCCCTTCAATATAGTGAACACCGAACTCATCAAGCAGGCGGGTGATCTTTATTTTATCCTCAAGGGAAAAACTGATGCCCTCGGTCTGGGCGCCATCGCGCAAAGTAGTATCAAAAAGTTTAACCTGCATGGAGAAATTATAGCACACCTTGCCCCCTCAATTGCCTTGAAATATCCGCTGTTTTTTGTCGATATATATTCAGGATGGCTATTGGTAAAACATCATTTTCTTTAAACCAGCTGATCAAAGAAAAGTTCGGCGAACAACGGACCGACCGGGCCAGGTTACGCCACCTCCCTACCACCAGATTATGGGATATCGCACTGGATCGGCGGGCAGATGAACCCGTCAAAGGTCGGGAAAACCCGGTCATCGCCGGCACGTTAAAGGCGCTCCGCCGCTCGGGTTTGGAAGACCCGTTCGAAATCGCCCCCAAGATCAAGGCCAAAACGAAAATGATCTTCACCAAGAACAATGGCCGGACCGCTTCACCATTAGAGCAGGCGATCCTTTTACTGCGGGCGGTAATACCGGAACAGAATTCGTTTGTCTTTGATCAAACCAGATATTTCGGTCTTCGTTCCGATCAGGGAGGTTTGAATATCCCCTACGATGACCGCCCCGAGCTCCCCATGCGGAAAAAATACGGCAATTTACTGCCGAAAGAACTCTTGAGCCTGCCGCCGGAGAAAAGATCGGCCATCTGCCTCGAATACAGCTTTTTATTGACCGTCTTTTTAAGAGCGGCCGGGATCAAGGCGCAAGTTAAAGAGATCGATGTTCACGCTTACGTCATCGCGACCATCGCTGGAAAAAACTATAAATTAGACGCGGTCGAATCAATTTTTGAGGAGACCAGCGAGAGTCCCACTCCCGATCGGCTAAGCATCGCCACCCATTATTGTTTTAAAGGAGACGCGTTCAGCCTCACCAAAAATAATATCGAAGCGTTAGCCTGTTACAACCACGCCTTGGAATTAGCGCCTTTTTTAACGGAAATCTGGTATGCCCAAGGAGTGGTCCTAACCAAGTTAGGCCGAACCGCCGAGGCTCAAGTTTGCTTTGCCAAAGCAAAACAGTAGAAGCCCCCTCTTTTAAACTTACTGATCGCTCTAAAGTTTGATTTTCTCTATTATTATTGCTAAAATATTAATCATGGAGTTGTTCGGCACAGAACCGGAATTTAGCAAACTTTCTTACGCTGAAATTGAAAAGATCGCGCAAACCTGCACGAAATGTCCGCTGGCTAACGGTCGAACCAAGGTCGTTTTTGGCCACGGCCCGGTTCCCTGCAATCTGATGATCATCGGCGAAGCTCCCGGCGCGGACGAAGACGAACAAGGGCTCCCTTTTGTCGGCCGCTCCGGTCAACTGCTGACCCAGATCCTCGGTTCGGTCGGAATCAAACGGCCGGATGACGTTTATATCGCCAACACCGTGAAATGCCGGCCGCCAAACAACCGGGCGCCGCTCGCGCCGGAACAAGCCGCCTGCGCTCCTTATCTGGAAGCCCAGATCAGGCTGGTCGACCCGAAAATCATTATTTTGCTCGGCGCGCCGGCAGTCAAAGCGATCCTGAATATGGATGACCCCATGACTTCGCTCCGCGGCCGCTGGTTCAAGTTCCCCGGGAAAAAAGATATTTCGATCATGCCGATCTTCCATCCGGCTTACCTGTTGCGGAATCCGGCCAAAGAAAAAGGTTCCCCCAAGTGGACTACCTGGCAGGATATGCAAGAAGTTAAGAACGCCCTGGAATACTTAAAGAAAGTGGCGGAATTGGCTAATTCCAAAAGTTAATGTCACAAGTTTACTTCACCCAAAATACCGAGGCCGCCGTTCGATTATTTTCCGCCGCCGGGTTTGAATCAACGATCGCCAAAGATGATCCCGTCGCCCTCAAAATTCATTTCGGCGAACCGGGAAATAACGCTTACCTTAAGCCGGACCGGGTCAGCCCGATCGCCGCTAAGATCAAACAACTTGGAGGGCTCCCCTTCTGGACCGACGCCAATACTCTCTATAACGGCCAGCGGAACAACAACGACGCTCATCTTCAAACCGCGCGCGAACATGGTTATACGCCGGCCAAGACCGGCGCGGAAACGGTCATCGCCGATGAACCGGGCGACCAGCGAGGCCAAGAATTAGCCGTCAACTATCCGCACTTCAAAAAACTTTATGTCGCCGCCAGAGTTCTGACGGCAAAGGCCATGATCGTGATCACTCATTTTAAAGGGCATGAAACGACCGGTTTCGGCGGCGCCCTGAAAAACATCGGCATGGGACTGGGGAGCAAACTGGGCAAACTAAAAATGCATCAGGATTGCCAGCATTGCCCCGAAGTTAAGACCTGCCGCAAAAACCAAACCTTTGACGCCTGCTGGTTCGGTTCGCCCGTCTTGGTCCAGGAAAAAATCGCCGAGTACGCCGCCGGGATCGCCGCCCATTTCAAAGGGAAGATCGCTTATCTTAATTTCATCACCGACGTTTCGCCAAATTGCGACTGCTATCCGCACAACGATCCGCCAGTCGTCCCGAACCTCGGGATCGCCGCCTCATTCGACCCGGTCGCGCTCGACCAGGCCTGTGTCGACCTCGTCAATAAAGCCGCCGGGGTTGATAAATTCCGCGCCCTCTGGCCGGCGGTCGACTGGAGCGTCCAGCTCGCTCACGCCGAGAAGATCGGCCTGGGTAGCCGGAAATACGAACTTGTGCTAAAATAATTTTCATGGACTTAATCGCCGAGATCTGGAACAAAGCTAAACGCCTCAACAAAACGATCGTCCTCCCGGAAACCGATGACGCCCGGACCCTGAAGGCGGCGGAACTGGCCGCCCAAAGCAAGATCGCTAAGATCATCCTGATCGGCGAGGCCGACAAGATCAAAAAGACCCCGGGCGCCGGTGACGTCGATCTCTCGGGCCTGACGATCATCAACCCGCTCGAACATCCCAAGCTCGATAAATTTATCCAGGTCCTGAAAGATAAACGGGCCGCTAAAGGAATGACGATTGAAAAAGCGCGCCAGCTCCTGACCCGCGACTATCCCTACTTTGGCGCGATGCTGGTCGACCAGGGCGAAGCCGACGGGATGGTCTCCGGCGCGACCCACACCACCGCCGATACGCTTCGGGCGACGATCGACTGCATCGGCAAAGGGGCCGGACAATCGATCATCTCCAGCTATTTCGTGATGATCCTGCCGGACAAAACTTTCGGCGAGGAAGGAATTTTCTTTTACGCCGACTGCGGCGTCGTTCCCAATCCGACGGCAGAACAATTAGCCGACATCGCCATCCAAACCGCCGACCAGTTCGTGAAACTTGTCGGCCGCGAACCGCGGGTCGCGATGCTCTCTTTCTCGACCAAGACTTCGGCGGTCCATCCCGATGTCGATAAAGTGATCAACGCCACCAAGATCGCCAAAGAGAAAAAGCCGACACTTCTCCTCGACGGCGAGCTCCAACTCGACGCCGCCATCGTTCCCGAGGTCGGCAGCCGCAAAGCGCCCGGGAGCATTATCGCCGGACGGGCCAATATTCTGATCTTCCCCGACCTCGACGCCGGTAATATCGGTTACAAACTGACCCAGCGGTTGGCCAAAGCGCAGGCTTTCGGCCCGATCTTGCAGGGGGAAGCGAAACCGGTGAACGATCTTTCTCGTGGTTGCAGCGTGGAAGATATCCTCAATGTGATCGCGATCACCGCGGTCCAGGCGCAGTAGTTAACTAACAACTGACAGACGCTCTCTTCGTTCGCTACAACTAACAACCAGGAAACAATGGGCACGCATTTCGCTTACCAATTTATTCCGTATAACCCCAGACTAAAGTCTGGGGAATATAATTTATAGCCAAATTATTCTCCACACTTTAGTGTGGTGGTAAGCCATCTTCCCAAGTATTTTGTTATCTGATATACTAATGATTGCCGTTGTTTAATAGTGGGCCCGTAGCGTAGTCTGGTTTAACGCGCCTGCCTGTCACGCAGGAGACCGAGGGTTCAAATCCCTTCGGGCCCGCCATTTATTCATTAGCATTTAGTTTTTTATTAGCTGGCAGCCGACTTTCTTCTCGTTTTCTAACAAAACTTAACTTGCCAAGCCACTTAGCCCTATCTCAATATTCCTCACCTGCCTGCCGGTAGGCAGGTTCGCAGGTTCCTGTTTTTAGGAAACCGCGGCGATATTGCCGCAGGTTTCCGAGCCATACCTTGGGAAGTAGAAATACCCCAGGGGTTGTACTATAATTATATAATGATAAAGAAATTAGCCCTCATTATGCTCCTGCTCTGCGCCGCCACCCTGGCCTTTGCCGCCGACCAGCCGGTTACCCAACAGTCCGATCAGGACTATATCAATAAGCTCTATTACCGGCACAACAAGCTGGAATTACTGACCCGGAGACGGCTGATCGATGAAAAACGGAACTACAACAACACCGACATCAACACTTCGACCTTCTATCTGCCGTCATATCGTGATTCCACGACCAGCATAACCAGCCAGAGCTACGAGAAAGCAGAAACCAAGGTGATCAACGAATGGTATATCTATCTCGGCGGGATCAGCGAAATTTCCGACTATGAATTTCTGAAACTGGTCGGTGATGACCGGGAGGTCGCCCGCATTCAGGGGATCGAAGACCAAAAAGGAAAAATGCGTTTTGTCGGCAACATCCTGATCGGCTCGGGCCTTGGGGTAATGCTGGGAGGCGCGGCGCTGGGGGCCGATTCCAAGGTCGTGACCGGCGGGGCGCTGGGGATGGTCGTCGGCTTTTTCATCGACGCGTTTAACGCGACGCCGGCGCATTATATCAGCCCAGCCTACGCCCAGCAAAAGATCGACGCTTACAATATCGCTCTCAAACAGAAATTGTCGCTTCCCCTGGATTACGAATAGAAGAGCTCTCCGGAGCGCGGAAGAAATAGCGGTTCCAGCTCTCCGGCGCGGCGATCCGGGTAATATGCAGATAAAGGGTCGAAGACGGCCGGTACGGTTTAATCCGCAGGTTGAGCCCCACTTCTTCGTAATGACGGTCTCCTTTGCGGCTATTGCACGACGAACAGCAGACAACCACATTCTCCCACACATCGCGCCCACCCCGGCTTTTCGGAATAACGTGATCGATGGTTAGGGTAACATGCTTTTTGCCGCAATACTGGCAAGTATGATTATCACGCAGAAAGATGTTCTTGCGGGAAAAAACAACGTCGGAGAACGGCACAAAAACGTAATGGGTCAAGCGGATAACTTCGGGGAGACGAAATTGGCCGTTGATCATTTTGCCGTTATAGACCAGACCGGTCGCTTTACCCTTGTAGAGCAGGCCCATCGCCCGACGCCAACTGGTAATATTGATCGGCATGAAGGAAGCATTCAGGACCAGAACTTTCCCATTTGCCATCACCCCATAATCTTAGCTCTTTTTAGCGCCCGCTTCAAATCGCCCGGCTTTTCAATTCCCTGATGGCGTCGCGAGCGATCCACTTGGCGGCCGGCGAATCAATTTTAACGATCTCTTCCCCAAGCTTGAGCGCTTTAGCCTTAAGCGTTTTATTCCGTTTGCCGATCTGCCGTAAAGCCCAATTGACCGCTTTCTTCACGAAGTTCCGCTCATCGGTCGAATATTTCTTGATCAGCGGGAAAAAGGGCTCAAATTTCTCGTCCGGCGCTTTCTTATCATGGACCGCCAGACAAGCCATCATTACGAACCCGGCCCGCCGGACAAATTCCTCTTTTCTAACAGCCCACTCTTTCGCCTTTTTATAAGGCAAAGGAGTTTTATCAAAAAGATTGGAACAAACCTGGTCGCAGATGTCCCAGGAGTCAAAATCTTTGACCCAGCGCTCCATCTGCCGTTCGGTGACCTGTTTATAGTCATCGATAAATCCGGCCAGTAGCCTCGCCTCGTGGATCCCGGTTTGCCATAACTCCGCCGCCAACTGGTGGTCCTTCCCTATTTTCTTGGCCAAAGCACGGAGGGTCGGGATACTGATGCCAAGCGTATTATTAGGATTAATCCCAAAGCGGGCCATGCCGGCGACACTTTTTGGGTTGGCGTGTTTTTTGAGTTCGGCGAGAAGTTCTTTTAAATTCATGGCTTAATTATAATCGATCTGTTTGAAATTTTCCAAATATATCGCTGATAATAAGCCATGAGCATCAGAAAACTTACCAGCCTATCATTTGGCCTCGTGACCAAGACTTTTGAACACTCCAGAGCCGCCAGGCTAAAGCTCCCTTTTTGGATCGAAAACCGGCCGACGGAGGTCAGAACCATTTTGTTAGTTGACGACCAAGCGGAGCTGCTTAAGAACATGGCCGGCAAGATCGAAATGAAATTGGGGGTCGGACCCGCCTGCATCGACCCGGAATCTCCCTGCCCGATCAAAGAACAGGTTTTGGCCGCGGTCGCGGCCGCGGCGCCCGATCTGATCATCATGGACGGAAACCTGGGGACCGGCACGACCGGAGAAAAACTGACCGGTACTGAAATAATCAAAGAATTAAGAGGCCTGGGCTATCGGGGATATATTCTGGCCAATTCCAACGATCCGATCATGAATTGGGAAATGATGGATTACGGCGCCGATTTCAATGCTCGCGATAAATACACGAGATATGACAAGATAAAACAACTCGCCTTGTTTATTAATAAATATTTCCAAAGAGGGCAACAATGAGCGGCATTAGGGTTTCGACCAAATCGTACGGTGAATACCATTTCGTCCCGGTAGAAAAAGGGGTCTGCGCCAGCCGCTCGGGCCGGATAATTATCGCCGGAACGCCGGTCATTGGCGGAAAAGGGGGCGGGACCGCCTTTTTGGACGAAAAATTGAACCATTTGCCGCAAGCAAGGATCAGCATCCCGCGATCGATTATCATCGGCTCGGGGTTTTTTCCCTTCCTTCCCCGTGAGATCAAACCCGAGATCACGCCAATAGACGTAAAAGCACTAACTCCGTCCAGGATCAGCCAGCTATTCGATATTTTAAAAAGATACTTAAGGGGACCAATCGCGATCCGTTCTTCCGGCCAGGTTGAAGACCTCGGCGGCTCGGTCGCGGCCGGGATATTTGAGACTGAATTCGATTCCGGCGAGCTTAACACGACCAAGGACAGAGACCGCTTTGTCGCGAAACTGTTGAACGTTTTAAACTCCGCCTTCGCCCGGAAAGCCCAGCCCTATTGGGAAAGACAGGGTTATTCCCGCATCCCGCAGATCCCGGTCCTGATCCAGGAAGTCGTCGGCCGGCAATGGGAATTCGCGCCAGAATATTTCTGCCCGGAATTGGCCGGGATCATCAACACCTCGATCCGGAACGCCAGAATGGTCGCGACGGTCCTGGGGCTGGGAGTGGCCGCGGTTAGCGACAGCGGGTCCGGGTTGCTGCACAAACTCCCCAAAGCCTGCGGCGACCGGAGGATCGCCCCGCGCCATCTTTCCATTGAAGGCCGTTTAAATACCGGCGGGATTTATGCCGTCAATACCAAAACGGGCAACCAGGAATACCTGACCGGGCCGCGGGCGGCCGTTTTATTTCCGCCCCTTTACGTGGAAACCTTAGAAAAACGCTTCCCGGATATGCAGCTCAAGTTGGGGGAATTTGCCCACTTTTTAGAAGAGGCTTCAACACCAAGACGGCCGTATGACATTGAGTACGCGGTCAATAACGGCCATATCGTGATCACCCAGGCCCGACCGGTCCTGGAAAGAAGGCCCCTGGTCAAACCAAAAGAGCGGCTCCTTTTTGAAACGACCGATCTGATCGGCTATGTCGATTCCAGGAAATTCGATTCGATCATCAGGATCAAGGGGGATGTCCTTCCCTCGACCGAAACGATCAAAGAGTTGATGAAAAAATATCCAAATAGCCTGCTAATCCTCGATGTTTACGTGATGTACACTTTGACCTCAAGCGAAATGGAAAGAGAGATTGTCCCCTACACCAACGCGATCCTGGTTATTGACCGGAACGCTACCGGACATAAAGCCGGGACCGGGATCCAACATTTCAACCTTAACCTGGCCAACGAACAAAAAGCCCTGCTTTACGCCGCCAACGACAATTTTATTGAAGGGATCGGGGAAAAGGCTGACTCGGTCGAAAAGTTCAATCTGGGGTTTTCCGGCGCCGATACGACTGTTTACCGGTTCAATCCGCCGGTCGTGCTGGCCGCCGACGATGTAGCCGGCTGGGGCGCCCTCTTCACCTACCGTTAAAAAACTCGGAGGAGGTGGGATTTGAACCCACGCTAGGGTTGCCCCTACTAACGGTTTAGCAAACCGTCCCCTTGAGCCACTTGGGTACTCCTCCGCGTTGATTCAATTATACCTTAATCAATTTTAGTTGGGTAGTTTATTATTGAGGAGATTAAGGCGCTTTACCTTCATAGGCCCTCTTAATCGCTTCATTTCCAACTTCCGAAGATCGCCCCCATGATCAAAAGCGAAACCAGGACATTCCCCGCAGTAATAAAAAAGAAATTCAGGGAGAAGGCTTCAAAAGCGTAAAAAGGCCCGAGAACAGCCGCGACAAAACCACCCCAAACCACGACCGCCAACAACAACCCCTGGCTGACCGATTGCAGACCAGTGCGTTTCATCAGCCAGGCCAGAACAACGGCGGTCACCAGGTAGCCGATCAGCTGAAGGACGGAAGCAACTAGCATCGAAGGCCCTTTGGCCAGCTGCTCCGCGGTCTTGCCAAGCCCCTCTATGTACGGGGCGCGAAAAAGGATCATATACCAAACAAAACTGACGATGAAACTAATAAGCGAACCAGTGATTGCGGCCCAAATATTTACTCCTTGAATAATCATTTACCCCTCCTATTTTTCAACTTTTTATCTAGTGGCGGTGTTTTTTGATTGATGTTCGAACTTTTTTTGAGCAAAACCCCCAATAAGGAAGCCAGACCCGCCACTGCTCGACAAGCTCGCCACACCACAGAAAAATACTCTTTGCTCTTTTCATTTTGCGCGCGCCCGATTTCTTTTTCTTTTAATGAAAAGAATATTTTTCTGCGGTGTTCTGCCCTCCAAGTATTCAGGCAGGTGGCGGGGCTGGCCTCAATTTGATTTCGCAAAGGAAAAGCGGAATTCCCCCCAAACCCCCCTTCCGCTTTTCCTTTGCTCAAACGGAACGGGAACGGAAGCAGGCGGGCGAAAATTCCTTCCCCCCAACCCCCTTCCTTTTTGCCCGCCCGCTTGGGCTTCACCCCCAAAACTTTTCGGCGGACTTCTTTTTAATTATCAACTTTGTATTTTGCTTCTCCTTCTTCAATCCCTTTTCGGGCTTTTTCAAAAGCCCATTTGGGGATTTGGTGGGATTCCAAATTTAATTTGTTTCTTTTATCGTTTAACTTTTTCAAATCTTCAATCGCCCGTTTCTCGTCCATATTATTAACCTCAATATCATAAAATATTCTTGTATCATTTCGCAAAGCATTATATTCGTTTCCAATCTTTTGATGAACGACTGATCGCTCGCTTGGATTTATAAAAGTAATCACAGCAGTTAAGCCAGCTACAATAATTGAAAGTCCGCCAGCGACGATGTTGTGATAATCGAATTGAGATAGAGCGGAAGCCCCAGCGATTGCAGAAAGAACAGCGGAAATTCCGCCGAGCCAAAGGTTCATATTTACCCAACATTGACCAGCATAAAAATGACCTTTGGCAGAGTAAATACTGTCTTCCTCAATTCTTTTGGCCTCGTTTATAATTTTTTCTTGATTATTCATAGTATTTTAATTTATCCGTATGCTGGAAAATAATCACCAAATATTTTTTTCCACTCATCAATAGCATTTTCAGTATTTCCATTTTTAGCATACTGTTCAGCTTTAATTGCCCGATTGTATGCAGTTTCAAATCTACCTACTGCGTTATCAACAGTTTGACAATTTCTTAATGGATTTATTTGACTGCCATATTCAACTGGATCTTGAACTTTATATTTTATTGCCTCCCGTCCTTTATCAAAGAAAAATCTCATTCCGCTGGGATAGTCGTTGATAGTAACATTTTTAAAAATCTTGATTGCTAATAATTCTAAATAAAATGAAACAAAATCATCGTTGATATTTTTGTTCCAGCCTTTAACCATTTTTATAATTGGTACTAAATCGCCATTATGACTTTTGTTTTCGCTAGCCATTACATCAACATGGATTTTGGGGTTTGTGGCTATCCAAACTTTCGGAATCGTGTCTGGAATTAAATAACCTCCACCCTTTCTATTAAAAGCAGGAACAACATCAACAATAAAATCCGTGAAAGTGATAGTAACTGCTTGTCCGTTTCTGCTTATTTTTGGAGTTTTTGTATAGGTTTTTAGTAACGCTCTTTTTACTTTATCCAACAAACTTGCCTGTCCGTCTGACTCAAAATATTTCGGATCAAGAACAATGAGAATATCAATATCTGCTTTCACGAGAGGAGCAATCATTGTTGATCTTGCATATGAGCCAGTTAAAAAAGAATCTAAAACATCCATTTCATTCGCCACAACATCGCGAACATTTTCTTGACGAGTTGAAGTTGTGCTTTTTTGAAGCCCTGTTATTTCAAGGTTTTCTTTTAGTTTTTGGAATGATGTTGTAATAGTTGTTGCCATAGTTTTATTTCAAATCCAATTTTTCCCAATCGCTCCAATCATTCCTTTCGCACTTGCTCCAATCGTATTTATCTTTTTGATTTATCTTCCAGCCGTCGCTTTTTTCAATCGCAATACCACCGAAAAGTTTTTTGCCTTTCTGCTCTTTGATATATTCCTGCAATTTTTCCGCTTTAGCTTTTGTATAGTTTCCGCCGTCGCGATCTCCCATGTCTTTCGTTTCAATAATTCCAATTCGTCCGTCAGCTAATTGCACGAGATAATCAGGGTAGAAAGTATGAATCACTCCGACGGGGTATTCGTATTTAACGCCAAAATAATCTTGTTTGTTTTCGCCATTTTTCCACCACCAAACTATTTTATCGCTATTTTCCGCCAAAAACTTTTCAAAATTCCTTTCAGGATTAAGGCGCGCCACGCTCAAATAACACGGCTCATAAACATATTTTTCATAATCCACCAGTTCGTCCGTGTGCTGATTGAAAAAACTCTCTTTGGCAATTTCGAACTCATACCATTTCTCGCTTTCTTGAACTCTCTTTTGGATTTCCTTTTCTCTAACCGCTTTGTATTTTTCAACAGCTTGTGCCAAAATTTCCTCAAACTTTATTCTATTGCCGTTGTGGACAATCACCATTTGCACGAGGATTGCTTCTTCTGGCCATGCTTTTGAACCAAGATATTTTCTAAAATACGAATAAATTGCAGTTTTTACGGCTGGCACTGACCTTTTGATATTTTTGAACGAACCGAGATGAGCTTTTATAATTTGCTCAAACAATGCCTGTAAATCATTACCGGCGATTGTAAGACGAGCGCGCGCTTCGGAATCAATTTTGCCCTCAATCTCGTCAAATGTTGTGCCTTCAATTTTGGCGTTGGCGATAATTTCCTGTTGATATTTTGTAACATCAATAATCACGCCTTGATCTTCCAATTTCTTCACATTTTGCGCAAAGAAAGTATGGTCGCCTTTTAAGTCAAAGTGTTCGCATGTCATTTTTTCAAACACAGCCGAAAAACTGGAAGTAATATCTCCATAATCGGCGCGCGATTTATAGTAGGAAGTAATCGCGATATTTTTGTAAATATCTTTTCGCGTTGCTTTTAGGTGCTTGATAATGTTCGGATTGTATTCTTCTTTTTTGACAATAATGCTTTGGACATTCGTATAGATATAGCCACGATTCAAGTCTTCGCTGGCGTAATGCTTTTGTTCAGGCATACGCAAAATACGCCCGACTGTTTGGATTTCAAAAGTTTCGCTACGCGATTCTCTAAACTTCACCAAAATATGAGCGCGCGGACAATCCCAGCCAGTATCAATCGCTTGTTTGAAAATTAGAAATTCAATTTCATTGTCTGGCTCTGATACCCAGTCCAATGTTTCGGATTTTTGCTCCGAAAGCCAAATGGCCAGCTTGCCGTTGCCATGCCCGTCTTTTCTTTCTGTTATTCCCTTGTCAGCCAAAAACTTTTTGACTGCCTTGATTTTATCTTCGCCCGCTTCGGCTGTTGGTATCTGTACCAAAACAAGCGGATTGATGTTTGATTTCTCAACTTCAAAAAGTTTTTTCAATTCCAGCCGTTTTTTATACGCAATTTCCAAAACCACTTCTTGCGAATCGGCTTCGTTATCTGTTATCTCGTCAATTTTTTCATTGATAATCAATTCTTTCTTGATCATGCCTTCGTCAATCACATCTTTCGGCTCAACAAAAACATATCCCGCCGTTCCGCGCGCCAAATCACGGGCATCGGGCTTTATTTTAGGCGTTGCGCTCATTTCCAAAATCACATCAGCGTTTATCTCGTCCCGCAATTCGTTTGTTCGTTCAGCAGTCGCTCCGATATGGCTTTCGTCAATAATCAAGATGACTTTCCGCTGTTCGCGCGTCTTTGCCAACACATCGCGAAAATTCAGCTTTTCGCCGTTTTTCATCAATATATTTTTCCAGTCACCTTTTTTGTTCTCTCCCTCGTCTTTGTTGTACTTGCTTCGCAATTTTTCCCAGTTCACCACAACAACCTCATTGCGAACAATCCGCTCCCGCCCGCCAGTAAATTCTTCTTCAACCAGCGACACTCTCGGCGCACCGCCAAAAACTTTTTCTAAACTGCGTTTGCTTTGCAAGTGCAGTTCACCTTTGCCAATGCTTACCCACACGAAACATAAATCCGTTTCCGGCAGTTCTCTGATGATTTCTTCAATAAATTTGGCTGTCATCAAAGTTTTTCCGCTTCCTGTCGGAGCTTGAAAAACACACACTTTCTTTTCGCCCTCTTTTGTGAGAAGTGTTTTAATGGTGGCGATAAGCTCGCCGACCGCTGTTTCTTGATATTGTTTTAAATTAATATTCATATATTTGCTCGTAAATATCTAATATTTTTTGTGGTATCGGCTCCAAACTTACGCCTTGCCAATCAACAAAATCGTTTTTATTTAATCCCAACGGATCAAGCGTGAAGCAATACAAAATCTTTTCGCCTTTCATTTTGTCCATTTCCTTTTTCAATTGCTCCAAGCCGTCCCGCTCTAACGCATAATATATCGCCATTATTTTGCCATTTTGTTCAAAAATATGATAGTCAGGTTTTGCTGTTACCTCGTCAAAAATTCCTTCCCGCAAACAAAGCATTTCTGTACATTCGCGGGTAATGCGTATTTTCAAATCATCTCGGCTGATAGAATTTTTAACGAAAGCGGTTTTGTAGTATTTTAAGTTTCCGCCAAGTGCTTCAATCTTTTCGCCTTTTGGTGTTTTGTATCCTTTAATTGCTTTTTCTATTCTCGGATAAGTTACTCTTCTACAAATTCCATGCTCTTGGATTTCTTTATCGCTCAATCCCTTTTCTTTAAGCTCTTTTTCAAAACCGTTAAGTTCATTGTTGGTGCATAAAATAAATTGTCGATTGCCACTATCTTTTTTATTCAATTCTAAAACTGCATGACCGGCAGTGCCTGATCCAGCCATAAAATCCAATACTATTCCTTGATTGTCAGCTCCAAGAACAATAAAGTCTTTAATCAAGTCTAGTGGCTTCGGGTTATTAAATATTTTGTCGCCAAAAATATCCTTTAATTGAGCTGTCCCATTGCCACTGCTATATTCGGGCTTATAAAAAACTGTTTTTGGTTTTTTCGAAGGAATATCACCAAGTGAGGGTCTTTGTTTTTTATAAATTGCGTTGCTTCCATTATTTTCAAAAATGATATTGTGTCTTTCATTTCTTATCTTGTTTTTACCCCAACGCCATGACATTTCTTTGCTGTCGGTAATTGGCATTAAAATAATATCTTTTTTGCTTTCCGGTTTGTCGTTATCTGTTACATAGATATTCCCGCCAGATGTAATAAATATAGGAAAAAATAGATTGGGTCTCTTGCTTCTCGGAGCATTAACGCCAGTAGCTTTTAGGTTTGCCCCTTTTTTAAAATAACCATATTCATCCTGCTCCCATTCATCCAAGCCGTCATCTTCGATAGTAAATTCTCCGATATGAGCTAACGAATAATTTCTACAATAAACAAGCGTATATTCATGTGTTCCAGCAAAACCAAATTGATCTTGGTTGCCTTTCAAATTCATTATTGTTGGTAATGTCGCGATAAAATTTAGTTCACCAAATATTTCATTGCATAACAAACGAAGTTGTGCGACTTCGTTATCGTCAATTGATATAAAAATCACACCCTCTTCCTTTAATAAACCTTTTGCAAGGCGCAAACGCTTACTCATAAAAGAAAGCCATTTGCTGTGGCGATATGCGTCCTCTTTATCTACATAATCGTCGTTGTATTTAAAATCTTTATTCCCTGTGTTATATGGTGGATCAATATAGATAACATCAATTTTGCCTTGGTGGGTGTAGTTCAAAACAGATAAGGCGTGATAATTATCGCCTTCAATTAAAATATTGGTTGGCTTGCTCGCGTCGGTTTTGATTTCTTTGCCTTTGACCTCTTTTAAAACTGGCAAGGCATTTTCTGATTCTTTTTCAAATTGCTCTTTGGTTTTTTCCTCGTCCCAAATCAACCCGTATTTTTTGCGGGATTCCAGTTTTTCAATGACTTTGAGCAAGTCGTCTTTTTCCAGTTTTGAATAATCTTTTGCCATAGTTATTTTTCGTTCAATTTATTTTGAAAATACTGTAAACACTCACTTGAAACATCCTTGAGTAATCCGTTCTTTTCAATTCCGTCAAAAGCAGTATTGTCTATTGTTTTCCTTTGATTCTTTTTGATCGATAACTTTTTATTGACCTCTTTACTTACCTTCTTTTTCACCCACGCAAGGTTGGTATAAAGAGGATTAAAATTTCGGTCGTGTGTTTTTAAGGATAACTTCTTTAGTATATCAACAGTTATACTTTTTTCTTTCTCATTGAGTAAATTACGAGATGCCTTTCTTTTATCAACTGGTTTTATTCGTTTTACCTTTTTTCCAACAGATAATTCTGTATCCGCAACATCTATTCCGAATTTTTCAAAAAAACTCTTCTTTTCTTCCGGTGAAAGTTGCTTAACTTGTCCGACCAGTTTTTCTATTCCTTGCTCTGGTGAAAGGAATTGGGACTCGAAATTTACAACATCATCTCCAACCTCTCGAATTGATAATTGTTCTTCTTCGGAATCCCTTTTCTCGCCTGACTTGTTTCCGTCTTTTACAAAACTATCGTCCGTATCTTTTTCTGTAAAAAGTTCCTCCAAAAATTTTTGATCTTCATAATCAAACATCTTAAATTCTTGAAAGCGTTTAATTTGGTTTAATCCTATATGAGATACAACAAAGCAATGAGAAGTTTCATCATTTCGTCTAATAACTCGTCCAAGAAATTGAATGAACGGATTTAAGCTCTTGTATGGTCTAAAAATTGCAGCGACTCCAAGTGGCGGGTGATCAAAGCCCTCGCCAAGCATACCAATATGAATTATCACTTCAATTTTTCCATACTTCAAATCGTCAAAAACTTTGTCATTCGTTGCCATGTCTTGGGCATCCGAGCTTACCAGTCCAACTTTCAAACCAAGTTTCTCAAAAGCGGGCTTAACAAATTCCCGTGCGTGGCGTTTGCTAATCGCTGAAGCGATTATTTGATGTTTAGTGTTTGGAAACTCTGCTTTTAGTTCCTCTAACTTTTCTTTAGCTTTTTGAGCAATTGAGCCACAGCAATCGGGAGACAATGCGATACCTCTATTGAACCACGCTTCATCTTTGAGCTCTAAAATTTGTTCGAGAGAATAAATTTTAGAGCCGTCATCTGTAAAAGATAGTTCTACTTCTTGGGGGGAAACATTGATGATTTTTATATTTCGAATCACACCATCCTTGATCGCTTCGTGAAAATGGTATTTATAAATAATATTACCCTCAACTTTTTTGCCGTCTGAACGAAAGGGAGTTGCTGTCAGACCAATAATTTTTGACTTATCAAAAAATTTAATTATTTCTTGATAAGTATTTGCCTCTTGATGATGTGCTTCGTCAATAATAATTAAATCAACCGCTTCTTTCTCGTTCTTAAACCATTTTTCTATATCTTGTAACTGCTGATAATTAGCGATCAAAATTTGATGTTCGGCAATATCGCTTTGGCTAACTGTTCCCTCTAGTCTTAAAACATAGAGTTCAAGCGTACTCAAAGTACTCGTTTCTATCAAACTAAGTTTTTTATAAATGTTTCCTGATGTGTTATTTATAATATCTAAATCTGATTCGATCTGTTTTGCGAGCTTAACATTTGGTGTCAGCACTAAAACTTTTTTCTTGGCTAGACCAAACGGAGCAATTGCAATAAGAGCACTTTTCCCTGTTCCAGTTGGTAACTGGACAAGTATGCTCCTTTCCGCTTGTGGCTTTGAAAAATGCTCAAGAATTTTGGAATATGCCTCTCGTTGGCATTTTCGTAGCTCATCAGTTTTAATTTGTTGTGAAAAGTTATCCATAATTTTATTTAAACAATTCCGCCACTGGCACGCCGAGGGCTTTGGCTAGTTTTTCTAATGTATCGACAGTAGGATTCGGGCTTTCGCCTGTTTCTATCTTTACAACGGTATTTAACGCCAAATCAGCGTCTTTTGAGAGGCGATCTTGTGAAATTCCTTTTTTGATTCGCAATTTGCGAATGTTTTCGCTAACTGTATTTGCCATATTGGTTTGACTTTGATAAACTATTATAATACACTACTTATATTGAGTGTATATCAACTTGCTTAATACAATGGTATCAAAAATATTAAAATTTGGCAAACAAAAAGGGAGTTCCTTGGCGTTGCCCGCGAATGGGTTGGGTGGGTCAAGGACAACATCTTCTTTGGTGGCGCATTTTGCTTTGCAAAATACAGCCTCAAATTCCGCCGAAAAATCCGTCCGCCGAAAAGTTTTGGGGGCGAAGCCCAAGCGGGCGGGCAAAAAGGAAGGGGGTTGGGGGGAAGGAATTTTCGCCCGCCTGCTTCCGTTCCCGTTCCGTTTGAGCAAAGGAAAAGCGGAAGGGGGGTTTGGGGGGAATTCCGCTTTTCCTTTGCGAAATCAAATTGAGGCCAGCCCCGCCACCTGCCTGAATACTTGGAGGGCAGAACACCGCAGAAAAATATTCTTTTCATTAAAAGAAAAAGAAATCGGGCGCGCGCAAAATGAAAAGAGCAAAGAGTATTTTTCTGTGGTGTGGCGAGCTTGTCGAGCAGTGGCGGGTCTGGCTTCCTTATTGGGGGTTTTGCTCAAAAAAAGTTCGAACATCAATCAAAAAACACCGCCAATTTTCACTTTTTGTGAAATCGTAAGAAACAGCCTCGGCGCAAAGCGCCTCGGCATGGTATTTTTCCGCAATTTTGAAGGCATTTTTGAAATCGCACGCCAGCGTGCGGTCGGCAATGCGGAAGTTCGCAGAGCGAAGCTCTGGCAAAATGAAATTTTGCAAACCAATCTTTTTTCTTTCGCTTTCAGCGAAAGGTTGAGCGTATTTTTCCCCGATTGCCCAAAAACTAATCTAAAAACAATATGGACAACATAAATTTACAAACCAAAAAGATTTTTCTCTATGCCCGCAAATCCACGGACGAGCCAGAGCGACAAGTGCTTTCCATTGAGGCACAGATGTTTGAGTTGCGAGAATATGCCAAAAAAGAAAACCTAAATATCGTCCGTGAATTTGTGGAAAGCAAAACCGCCAAAGAGCCGGGCAGAGAGATTTTTAACGACATGATCGCAAGCATAGAGAAAAATGAAGCCGAAGGAATTTTAGCGTGGCACCCCGATAGATTGGCGAGAAATAGCATAGACGGCGGAAGAATAATTTACTTGGTAGATACTGGCAAAATTACCACGCTAAAATTTCCTACTTTTTGGTTTGATCCGACACCACAGGGAAAATTTATGTTGTCTATCGCTTTTGGGCAATCAAAATATTACATTGATAATCTTTCGGAAAATATAAAGAGGGGTATTCGCCAGAAATTGCGAAATGGAATATGGCCCGCTTGGGCTCCACTTGGCTATGTGAACGACAAAAATGCCCGCTGTATCGCCGTGGACAAAGAAAAGGCAAAATATATCAAGCGGGCTTTTGAAATGTACGCAACTGGCGAATACCCACTCGCTCAAATCCGAAAGATTATCAATTCCTTGGGCTTGGTTGGCAAGAAAGGCAAAATGCTTTCCGTCTCAAATTATCAGTATATGCTGAAAAATAAAATCTATTGCGGAATGATTGAGTACAACGGAGAATTGTATGACGGAAAGCACGAACCGATTATCACAAAGAAACTTTTTGATTCCGTTCAAGAAGTGATGGCGAACAAGAGCAAACCGAAATCGCCAAAACTCAAACCTTATGTTTTTAGAGGATTTTTCCGTTGCGGAGAATGTGGCTGTTTCATTACCACCGAAACGCAAAAAGGTCATAACTATTTGCGATGTACCAAACGGAAAAATCCTTGTTCGCAAAGATACGCGAGAGAGGACGCCATCACTTCTCAAATAAAGGAAGAAATCAAAAAAGTTTCTTTGTCTTCCGCTTGGGCAAACGCTTCAATCAATTATTTTGAAAATGAGAAAATGAAGATTGCCCAAGCGGAAAGCTCTTTTGCCCAAAAAGCGAGAAATGAGCTTGTAGAAATAGAAACAAAACTTGATCGCTTGCTTGATTTACAACTGGACGGCAATTTGTCGCAAGCGGAATACACTGCAAAAAAGTACAAGCTCATTCTCGCTAAAAAAGATTTGGAAGAAAAAATTACCGCTTTTGGGCGAAAGAGCAATAATCGGTTCGAACTTGCCATTGCCTTTCTAAAAGACGCCAACCAAGCCGAAAAATACGCTCAACAAGAAAATCCCGAAAGGATTCGGGATTTTCTCAAAAAGATTGGTTCGAACTTCCGCATTGCCGACCGCACGCTGGCGTGCGATTTCAAAAATGCCTTCAAAATTGCGGAAAAATACCATGCCGAGGCGCTTTGCGCCGAGGCTGTTTCTTACGATTTCACAAAAAGTGAAAATTGGCGGAGGGAGGAGGATTCGAACCTCCGATACGCTTACGCGCATAGTAGTTTTCAAGACTACCGCCATCAACCGCTCGGCCATCCCTCCGTATTGCTACTGTTAGTCGAACTTACTGCCGGAGATCAACTGCTCGATCTGCTGTTTGGCGAAAGGAGTTTTGGAGATGACCTCGGCCGCTTCGGCCCGGGTAATAAAAGCATTGGGGAGAAAGTTCTTGCCGCTCAAATATTCAAAGAAACCGGCCGCTTTGTCGGCGCCGATCGCCGGCGCCGCCCAGTGCTTAACGGTAACGTCCGGGAACGGTTTGGCTTCAACTTTCGGCTTCATGTACAGGCCGGAGAACTTGGCCATGATCACCGCGGTCTCGGCCCGGGTCAGCCGTTTTTTAGGCTGGAATTTACCATCCGGGAACCCGCTGATATATTTGCGCTCCACCGCCAGGCTGATATACGGCGCCTCATACGACTGGAGCGGGACATCTCTAAACTTAACGTTGATCTCTTTACCGACCGTAAACCCTTTGGCCTTGATCAGCAGGACGGCCATCTCGCCGCGGGTCATCTCTTTGTCGGGCCGGAATTTCTTGTCGGCATCCCCCGGAAAAATATTCAGGGTCGCCAGGTATTGGATCGGCTTACGGGCCCAGTGCCCTTCCGGCACGTCGGAGAACGCTTCCAGCGACGGTTTGGGAACGATCTCCGGCGCCGGAATAGTCGGTTTTTTACGCTCTTCTTTCTTCTTGCCGGTCTTGTCCCAGATCTTTTCGATCCCCCGATAACCAAAGGAGAAGAAGTGCGAAGTATTTTCGGACAGTTCGCCGAACTGGTGATAAGCGTAATCAAAAGTAAAGCCTTCCCAGACGGTCCCCACCCCGAAGGTATAATTGCTGTCGACCCCGGTCCCTGTTTCGGTCGCTCTCGCTTTTTGGTCGATCCCGGTCCGGATCGCTAACATCGAGATCGGCCAATATTCAAAGCCGAGATGGTAAGTATCGGGCCAGTTCAGGTTGTTATTTTTCTCGTATTCGATCGCCAGATCAAGCCGCTGGTCGGTCAAACGCTGCAAACCAAGCGGGCCGAGCAGTTTAAAGCGGCCGGCCAAGTGGGTTATCATCGGGATGCTTTCCACCACTTCCGGATGGCCGTTCCGTTCTTTCCAAACGAATTTCCCGCCCAGGTTGGTCGGCAATACATTCTGAAAAGTCAGACCGTAAGTCGTCCAGTCATTAACATCCCACAACATACCAAGATCAAGGTCCATTCCGTAGCCGACGGTATCCTTCATCGTATCCCCACCGCCGTTAAAGCCCTGGAAGTAATATTTCAAAGTCCCGCCGAGGGAGATCCCGCTCCCCGCGTTGTTGCGCAGCAGACGGCTAAGCTTGGTGCCGTAAGAAAGAAAGACCATGCTCGAGGAGTAATCGGTCTGGGCGTAACGTTCAACTTCGAGGCTCGGCCCGGAACCGATCAGCCTGGTCAAAGGGATCGAGCCGACCGAGGCATTAACATAGCCAAGGCCGAACTTGCCGATCAGGAAACTGTCGCTCAAGCCAAGCATCAGATAGTTGGCATCTCCCAGCATCGAACCGCTCATGCTGGTGTAGTTTAAGCGGTCATTAAGAGCCAAGCCAGCCGGGTTGGTGAAGATCGCGCTGGCGTCATCGGCGATGGCAAAATAAGCTTTCCCCATGCCGAGCGGCCGGGCCCCAACCCCTATCTCGCTTAAGTCAAGAGCGGCGAAAGCGGGAAGCATAAAGCAATAAGCGATCAGCAAAAACAGGGTAAGACGGCCGAAGTATTTTAATAATCGCGATGGGGAGACCCCATTTGTCATTTTTAATTTGTCATTTGTCATTTCGCAAGGCTATTATCTCTTTTATTATTTTTAATGTCAACACGGTTGTGTTAAAATAGACGTATGTTGAAAAAAATTCGGAACTTCTCGATCATCGCCCACATCGACCACGGCAAGTCGACCCTGGCCGACCGCCTGCTCGAATTTACCGGCACGATCGCCAAACGGGACATGAAAGCCCAGATCCTCGATTCCATGGACCTGGAGAGGGAACGCGGCATCACCATTAAAGCCCAGGCGATCAGGATGAATTATAAAGGTTATATCATCAACCTGATCGACACCCCCGGGCATGTCGACTTTTCTTATGAAGTTTCCCGCTCACTTGCCGCCTGCGAAGGAGCCCTTCTCCTGATCGACGCCTCCCAGGGGATCGAAGCGCAAACTCTGGCCAACGCCAACCTGGCGACCCAGGCCAAGCTGAAGATCATCCCGGTCATCAACAAGATCGACCTCCCGGCGGCCGAACCGGAAAAGATCAAGGAAGAGATCGAAAATATTTTTGCCATCAGCCGGGACGAGGTCATCCTCGCCTCCGCCAAAGAAGGGATCGGTATCAGTGAGATCCTTGACGCGGTCATTGAACGGGTCCCGCCCCCGGAAGGCGACCCTGACGCCCCGCTCCAAGCCCTGATCTTCGATTCGCATTACGACTCTTTTCGCGGGGTCATCGCCTATGTCCGGATCGTTAACGGCCGGATCAAAGCGGGCCAGAAGATCAAAATGATGGGAGCCGGCGGCGAGTTCGAGATCCAGGAGGTCGGGACCTTGAAGCTTGGTTTGATGCCGCAGGAAGAGCTGACCGCCGGCGAAGTCGGTTATGTTGTCGCTAATATTAAGAACGTTAAAGAATGCCGGGTCGGTGACACCATTACCAACCTGGTCAAACCAGCCGCCCACATGCTCCCCGGCTACGTCCAGATCAAACCGATGGTCTTTTGCGGTTTCTACCCTTTAGCCGGTGAAGATTATGAAAATCTGAAGGACGCGGTCGGCAAACTTCAACTCAACGACGGCGCCCTTTTCTTTGAACCGGAAACTTCCGCCGCTCTCGGCTACGGGCTCCGTTGCGGCTTTCTTGGCCTCCTTCATTTGGAGATCATCCAGGAACGGCTGGAGCGCGAGTTTAACCTGAACATCATCGCCACCGCCCCCAACGTCGTCTACAAAGTAAACCTGTTCAATAAAGAAGCCCGGTACGTCGACAATCCATCAATGATGCCCCCCGTCGGTGAGATCTCATCGGTCGAAGAACCATATCTTAAGCTGACGATCTTTACTCCATCCGACTATGTCGGCTCGGTCATGGACTTATCGATCGACAAGCGGGCGACCTTTATTAATATGGAATATCTTGATCAAAAGCGGGTCATGCTGACCTTTGAAATGCCCCTCTCCGAGATCATCTCTGAATATCACGACCAGCTAAAATCGGTCACTCGCGGCTATGCTTCCATGGATTACGAACTGATCGGCTATAAAGAATCTGACCTGGTGAAGCTCGACATCCTTCTCAACGGGGAACCGGTCGACGCCTTATCGATCATCGTCCACCGGGAAAAGGCTTACTATAAAGGGAAGAAACTAGTCGAGAAGCTCAAGGAAGTGATCCCCCGCCACCAGTTCCAGATCCCGATCCAGGCTTCGATCGGCGCCAAGGTCATCGCCCGAGAAAATATCTCCGCCATGGGAAAGAACGTCCTCGCCAAATGTTACGGCGGCGACATCACCCGCAAACGCAAACTGCTGGAAAAGCAAAAAGAAGGAAAGAAGCGGATGAAACGGGTCGGCCGGGTCGACCTGCCGCAAGAAGCATTCCTGGCGGTGCTCCGGATCGGAACCTAATGGCCGCCCCTTCTCTCTACATTCACCTTCCCTTCTGCAAAAAGAAATGCAACTATTGCGATTTTGTTTCCTATGCCGGTAAAGAAGAGTTGATTGACGAATATGTTGAGACGCTGATCCAGGAAATAAAGCTCCAACTTCCTACGCTCGACGCTCCACTTTCTACTATCTTCTTTGGTGGCGGAACGCCCACCCTCCTTGAGCCAAAGCATTACGAAAAGATCCTAACAACCCTTTCCTGGAAGCCAGCGACAATGTCGTCGCGGCTTCCAGAGATTGAAATAACAATTGAGGCTAATCCCGGAACCGCCGACCTGAACAAGCTAAAAGAGCTCCGCTCGCTTGGCATCAACCGGCTCTCGATCGGGATCCAATCCTTTCACGATCACCATCTTCAAACTCTAGGGCGGATCCACTCTTCGTCCCAAGCCCTTCACTTCTATGAAGACGCGCGGGCGGTCGGTTTTGAAAACATTAGCCTCGACCTGATCTTTGCCCTCCCCGATCAGTCTTTTGAAGAGTGGAAAAAAGATCTGCAACAAGCGATCGCCCTTAATCCGGAACATCTTTCGGCTTATAGTTTACAAATTGAGGAAGGAACACCTTTCTGGGAAATGACAAATGACAAATTAAAAATGAAAAATGAAGGTAAAGCATTAAATCTACCAACGGAAGAAGTCGCCTTAGCCATGTATGAATACACCATCGAGGCCCTTTGGCTGACCGGCTACAAGCATTATGAGATCTCTAACTTCGCAAAAGCTGGCAAAGAGTGCCGCCACAACCTCCACTATTGGCAGATGGGGAATTGGCTTGGCGTTGGGGCCGGCGCGCATTCGCATGTTGACGGGAAATTGTGGGCCAATGTTGATAGCATCGAAGAATATCTCATCAGAAAACCTGCGACAGTCTCGTCGCGGTTTCCTGATGAAGCAAGGAGGAACGAACTCCTTTTCATGGGCCTTCGCTTGCTCGACGGCCTCCCAACCGAAAAATTCCATGGGTTCGAAAAAGAGGTCGCGGAACTAATTGCGGATGGCTTATTAAAAGAAGAGAACGGCAATTATAAGCTGACTAAACAAGGTCTTTATCTGGGGAACCTGGTTTTCGAGAAGTTTGTCTGATAAAAAAGAGGCCGCCTACCTAAGCAGACGGCCCCTTTTCTTTCAATCTTTTAATCTACAATCTCTATTTGGCAGTGCCGGAAAAAACTCCGTTAACACTGAACAATTTATTGCCGGATGCATCGAGAACTCGGACTTGCACCTCAACACCGGTAGCTCCATAGGAAACTGGGGCATCAAAAAAGGGTTTATCCCCATATGGAACTTGGAACGTCGAAAGACTTCCACGCCTTTCAACCGGCAGGTAATCTTTCAAACCAGCACCAAGCATGATTGTTACTTGTGGGTTGGTTTGTTCTAATACTATGTGAGCTAACCCTGCAGTATCTAGGCGGACTTCCCTAAAGGCAACACCATCGGCGGCCACTCGGGCATTATTTTTCTGAAGCTCCGACGCGGGAACCGTGAGATTTACGCGCGGCTTTTCTTTACACCCGGAAACTGAAGCCGCCAACCCTGCCATTACCAGAAGCGCTGGAACAAAACTCCGACGATAACTTCTGCCGACTGCGTTCATTCCGTTAGCCATTTTTTTCCTCCTATTGACCTTCGTCCGACCCATTATTGAAACCGCTCACAGATATATGTCGACCGTTTTTTCAAATATTTCAGTTTATTTTTTTTCTGCCGCAACCCCTATCTGGGGAACCTAGTCTTCGAAAAGTTTGTCTGATCCCCCCTCCCTTGACACCCCGTTGCGGCAATTGCTATAATTAGCACTCACACACAGAGAGTGCTAAGATGATAAAACAATTCGAACTCAATGACCGCAAGAAACAGATCCTGGAATGTATCGTCCGGGATTACCTGCATAGCGCCGAACCGGTCGCTTCCAAAGCGATCTGGTGCGCCCACATGGACGAGCTCTCCCCGGCCACGATCCGGAACGAAATGGCCGATCTGGAAGAGATGGGGCTCATCACCCAGCCGCACACTTCCGCCGGCCGGATCCCGACCGACCTGGGTTACCGCTATTACATCGACCATGTTATGAAGTCGCGCAAACTGACCCCCAAAGAAGAAGAGTACATCGCCGCCGCCCTTGGCCAGATCAACCAGAGCGTGGAAGAAGCGATCCGCCAGACCTTGAAGGTCCTCTCCCACCTTTTAGAATACGCTTCGCTGGTCGCGACCCTGGGAGATAAAAAACAGGTCTTCTCCTCCGGCCTCGCCCGGCTTGTCCAACAACCGGAATTCACCGACATCAACAACACCCGCCAGCTCCTCTCGACCCTGGAAGAGGAAGAGCTGATGGTCGATATGGTCAAGGAATATACCCAGCAAAAAGGGCTGACGATCCACGTCGGCAACGAGAACAAGTTTAAAGAAGTCAAGAATTACAGCGTGATCATGAATTCTTACGACATGAAGAACGGCGCCTCCGGCGGGATCGGGATCATCGGCCCGACCAGGATGTCGTACGCCAGGACCGCCGCGGTTCTCGCCGCCCTCGCCGAAAGACTTAGCCTGTTAGGAGATGAATAATGGCCGAAGAAACAATTAATCCCGTAGAACAAGAATTAGAAGAGACAAAAAATCGTTATTTGCGCTGCTTAGCCGATTTTGATAATTATAAGAAACGGACCGCGGCCGAACGCGAACAGTTTGCCCAGTTCGCCAACGAAACGATCGTCACCGACCTCCTCCCCATCGTCGACGGCTTGAAGCGGGCGTTAGACGCCGCCGCCGCGGCCAAGATGGCGGAAGAGATGCTCAAAGGGATCGCCCTGGTCAAGAAACAGTTCGAAGATACCCTTGGCAAACACGGCCTCAAGGAGATCGAAGCGGTCGGCCAGCCTTACGACCCGAACCTGCACGAAGCGATCCTACAGAAAGAAGATAGCGGTCCCGCCGGGATCGTCATTGAAGAGATGCAAAAAGGTTACGTTTTTCGCGGCCGGGTGATCAGGCCATCGATGGTAATTGTGAGCAAGAAATGACAAATGAAGGGGTCGCCTCCAGCGGCGTTATTGAAATATGCAAACAATAATGATTAAAAATTTAATCATACCAACCATTGAAGTAATAGCTAAAGTAGCGCCAACTCCTCAAATTAAATCTATTTTGGAAACTAACCTCATACAATTAGGCCTAACATTTTTGGCCTTTATTTTAACAATTATCGGTTTTTGGATAAAAGAAACCTTCTTTGATAAGCGACCAAAAGAAGAGGCAACAAGGCGAGCCTTAAAATATGAAATTTTTCACAACTTTTATCAAATGATTGATTTAGGACGAGTTTCCGAAGACATAAAAACAACTTTAACAAGCAAACATTTATTAAAAAGACTCATTTATGTTGATCCGGTTTTTGTCGCTTTTGACTCAATGATTAGAAATGCTCTTTTTTCCGCCGTCAAAAAAGATGAGGGTCGCATATTTTCTATTTATAATTTTATGCGCGAATATAATTTAGTTTACAAAAGATATATTGAAAACTTAGAAAGAACAGCTCCTACAGCTGAAGAAGTAATTGTTAAAGAACTTGACAAAATAATTGCTTTATCAAGAATTCAAAAAGAGGCTTTATTAAATCAATATTTAGACAAAATTAGTTTCTTATCTAAAAAAGACTGGGAAGAATTTAATGAAGAAGATGCTCAAGTTTGGAATAATAAATAATATTTGTCATTGGTCATTTGACATTAATTAAGAAACAAGGAGGACTCTAAAATGGCACAAGAAAAGATTATCGGTATCGATCTGGGAACTACGAACAGCTGCGTCGCGGTGATGATGGGGGGAGAATCGACGGTCATTCCAAACGCCGAAGGAGGCCGGACCACCCCGTCGATCGTTTCGTTCCTGAAAGACGGCTCCCGGGTCGTCGGCCAGGTCGCCAAACGGCAAGCGGTCACCAATCCGGAACACACCCTCTCCTCGATCAAACGGTTCATCGGCCGGCGCTTCGACGAAGTCAGCGCGGAATTGAAATATATCTCCTTCCGGGTCACTTCCGGCGGTAAAGGGGAAGTTAAGATCAAAGTTGACGACAAGGATTACACTCCGCCGGAAATCTCCGCCATGGTCCTGCAAAAAATGAAGCAGTCGGCGGAAGACTTCCTCGGCGAAAGCGTCAAGAAAGCGGTCATCACCGTCCCGGCCTACTTTAATGACAGCCAGCGCCAAGCGACCAAAGACGCCGGGACGATCGCCGGGCTGGAGGTCGTAAGAATTATCAACGAACCGACCGCCGCCGCCCTCGCCTACGGCCTCGACAAAAAGAAGAACGAAAAGATCGCCGTCTATGACCTTGGCGGCGGGACCTTCGACGTTTCGATCCTGGAGATCGGCGACGGGGTCTTCGAAGTCAAATCGACCAACGGCGATACCCACCTTGGCGGCGACGACTTCGACCAGACGATTATCCAATGGCTCCTCGACGAGTTCAAAAAAGACCAGGGAGTTGACCTCGGTAAAGATCGGATGGCAATGCAGCGGCTCAAGGAAGCGGCCGAGAAAGCCAAATGCGAACTCTCCACGTCGACTGAAAGCGAGATCAACCTGCCGTTTATCACCGCCGACCAGAGCGGCCCGAAACATTTGGTCATCAAACTGACCCGGGCGAAACTGGAACAATTGGTCACCCCGCTGATCGAACGTTCGATGATCCCCTGCCGCAAAGCCTTAGAAGACGCGGGACTCTCGACCAAAGAGATCGACGAGGTGATCTTAGTCGGCGGCCAGACCCGGATGCCAAAAGTCCAGGAAGCGGTAAAATCTTACTTCGGTAAAGAACCGCATAAAGGGGTCAACCCCGACGAAGTCGTCGCCATCGGCGCCGCTCTTCAGGGTGGCGTTCTGGCCGGTGAAGTTAAAGAACTGGTCCTGCTCGACGTCACGCCGCTGACCCTTGGTATTGAAACCCTCGGCAGTGTCATGACCCCGCTGATCGAGCGGAACACCACTATCCCGACCAGCAAGAGCCAGGTCTTCTCGACCGCGGCCGACGGCCAAACTTCCGTTGAAGTCCACGTCCTGCAGGGGGAACGGCCGATGGCGGCCGATAACCGGAGCCTGGGGCGCTTCCATCTGGACGGCATTCCCCCCGCGCCGCGCGGCATTCCGCAGGTCGAGGTCACCTTTGACATCGACGCCAACGGGATCCTGAACGTCAAAGCCAAGGATAAAGGGACCAACAAGGAACAGAAGATCACTATCACCGCCTCGTCTGGCCTTTCCAAAGACGAGATCGAAAAGATGAAGAAAGAAGCCGCCTCCCACGAAGCGGACGACAAACAGCGCAAAGATGAGGCCGAGGTCAGGAACCAGGCGGACGGGCTCTGCTACACCGCCGAAAAGACCCTCAAAGACGCGGGAGACAAAGTCGACGCTCCCACCAAAGATAAGATCGAAAAAGCGATCGCCGAAACCCGGAAGGTCCTGGCGGAAAAAGATACCGCCGCCATCAAAGCGGCCTTTGAAGCGTTGCAAAAAGAGGTCTATGAAATGTCGGCCAAGCTCTACAAAGAAGCGACACCGCCGCCAAGCGAAGGCCAAGGTGAAGGTCAAGGCGGAGGCCAACCGGAAGGCAAGACGGTCGACGCCGACTATGAAGTAAAAGATAAGGAATAATAATAGGGCCGAGAATGAATTCTCGCCTATTTACCGCGAATTTATTCGCGGGATAAAAGCATGAAGGATTATTATAATACACTAGGGGTCGCCAAGGGAGCCTCGGCTGACGAGATCAAGCGGGCTTACCGTAACCTGGCGCGCAAATACCACCCCGACGTCAACAAAGAAGCCGGCTCGGCCGATAAGTTCAAAGAGATCAACGAGGCTTACCAGATCCTCTCCGACCCGCAGAAGCGCTCCCAATACGATTACTACGGCGAAGCCGGCAGTCAGCAAGGAGCCGGCGGTTACGGCGGCTTCAACCAGGGGGGCTTTAACGGCGCGGAGAACTTTGGCGATTTTGGCGACCTCTTCGACATGTTCTTTGGCGGAGCGGGCCGCCCCCAACACCGGACTGGGCCGGAACGGGGTGACGATCTCCGTTACGATGTCCGGCTGACCCTCGAAGAAGCGGCTAAGGGGATCGAAAAAGAGCTCGAAATTGTCCACTACACCGCCTGCGCCACCTGTAAAGGGAGCGGGGCAAAACCAGGGACTAGTCCAACCCGCTGCGAAAAGTGCGGCGGCACCGGCCAGATCAAGCGGGCCCAGCGGACAGTTTTAGGGAGCTTCATGCAGGTTACCCCCTGCCCAACCTGTCAGGGAAAAGGGACGACCATTCAGCACCCCTGCCCCAACTGCCACGGCAACGGCAAAGAAAAGAAAAAGCATACCATCTCGGTGAAGATCCCGGCCGGGATCGATTCCGGTTCGCGTCTGCGGGTCCCGGGGGCCGGGAACGCCGGTAACCGGGGGGGCGAACCGGGCGACCTTTATCTCTTCATTACCGTCGACCCCCACCCCCGCTTTAACCGGGATGGGGCCAATCTTTACTATCGAACCTCGATCTCTTTTGTCCAGGCGATCCTGGGGGACGAAATCATTATCCCGGCGATCGATGGTGACACTAAACTCAAGATCCCGGCTGGTATTCAACCGAATACCAACCTCCGGCTGAAAGAAAAAGGACTCCCCCACCTCGGCCGCAAAGGCAAAGGAGATCTCTTCGTCCTGGTCGAGGTCAAGATCCCGGAAAAGATCACTTCTGAACAGGCAGAGTTACTAAAGAAATTTAAGGAGTTTAAATAACCCTCGCCCCAACCCTCTCCCATAGGGAGAGGGGGGACCGGACCGCGTAGCGGGACGGTGGGTGAGGGAAAAATCTAAATGCACCGCCTATTCGTCCCCAAAGAACAGCTCCAGAGTATCATCGGCAGCGACTTACATTATGTCAAAGATGTCCTCCGCTTAAAGCCGGGTGACGATTTAGAACTGTTTAACGGCGACGGCTATCTCTATCACGTTAAGATCGAGACCATCACCAAGACAATCATCACCTGCCAAATCATTAACCGGAAGCTGGCCGAAACCGAACCAAAAGTTAAGGTCACGATCGCCCAGGCGCTGGCCAAGGGGCAGAAAATGGACTTTATCGTTGAGAAATGCACCGAGCTTGGGGTAAACAAGATCATTCCAATGGTCACGGAACGGACTCTCCCGAAACAGGCCAAGCTGGAACGCTGGCATAAGCTGGCCAAAGAAGCGGCGGAACAGTGCGGCCGGGCGATCGTCCCGGAAGTTACGACGTTACACCAATTTGAAGGGGTGCTAAAACTAAAGGAGCAGTACGAGCTCGCCTTGATCCCCTGGGAATTGGAAAAAGAATTAAGCCTCAAAGAGATCTTAAAAGGACTCCCCCAATCGATCCTGCTTTTGATCGGACCAGAAGGTGGGTTTAGCCGCCTGGAAGTCGATCTGGCGATCAA
The DNA here is from genome assembly GCA_041661965.1 of Candidatus Margulisiibacteriota bacterium. Lineage (NCBI taxonomy): Bacteria > Bacillati > Candidatus Margulisiibacteriota > Candidatus Margulisiibacteriota bacterium. The sequence continues at coordinate 256,526 of JBAZTH010000003.1, read as the reverse complement.
AAGCGGCTTCAAACCGATCAGTTTAGGCAAGAGGATTTTGCGGACGGAAACGGCCGGGCTGGCCGCGATAGCGACGATTATGTACGAGCTGGAGTAAGACCGACCATCTCTAACGGCACTTCGTAAACTTCACAATAAGCGCGCAGATAAGCGATCGCTTTCTCATAATTATCGTTACCCCTGGATCCAACTATATAATCAGATAGTCTCTTTAAAACCGCCGGCAGGGTTTCGCTCTCGTCCCCCTCTTTTATAACGTGAAAGACATCCTTAACGATTCTAACCAATAACATTATTTCCGGATGGGTACTTTGGGCCAAATAATCATTTATCGCGGGGAGCAGCGCCGTATTGTCGCCTCGCCACAGTTTATTTCTGGCCTGATTGAGCGGCGTGGTCGGTTCGGTCGGGTCAAGAGCCAGGGCGGCGGTCACTCTTTCTTCCGCCTGGTTTAAATATCTCTCTTCCCCGGTTGCCAGGTATTTTTCCAGCAAGGCCAGGCCGTGGAAACTGCTGACCGAGCAAAACCATCTTGTTTTGTCCGCTGGCTTAATATCAAGCGGCAAAACTATCCGCCCGGCCAGATCGGCAAACCGCAGGGCCTGGTCAATTTTTTCTTCGTAGATGGCATGGATCCCGTATTGCAGCCAGGTAGAGAGGGCTTTTTTACTGAACGTCAGGCCGCGTTGTATTTCGGCCAGAGAGCCGGCGTCATCCCTTTTTTCCAGAAGCCTCGCCGCTTTATCGCACTGGATATTCGCCAGAGCAAAAGCAACTCTGCGGTTATCAGGGGCGATTCTTCTCGCCGCCAGAAGGCGGTCGACCGCCAGGTCCAGGTTCTCACTCTCAAACGCTTTCTCCGCCTGTTTGTAATAGACATGCCACAAGATCACCCGGCAAAGAAAACGCTGGTTTGGATTGGGAGACCCAAGGTTCGCTTCGATCTTGGCCAGAAGATCTTCTTCTATTGTATGGACCAGGTCATCGTCAAACAGCTTCGTGGCGATCCGCACGGAGGTCACGGGAATTTCTTTCTTGGTCGCAGCGCTTTCAAAAAGGATGCCGAACAACCGGTTATTGATCTGCCAAAAATATTCGGCTATTGTTCCCTCTCCTTGATTAACCGCCGCCGCTTCCAAGTTGATAAAAGCGGTGATCGCATCTTCCAGATCGAGCGCGCTTTTTAAAGGGTTTTTCCCGATCAAGGCGTCGAATTCATCCTGATGCCATCTGACCAATTCGACCAGTTCGGCCACCATTGCCTGATCGTTGGCCGCCCCCCGAAACAACCGGCCGATCTTGAATTTGCGCTCGTCGGCCTCGTTTTTTTTCGCCTGGGAAAAAGCTTGTTCCGTCTTTTTTATCTTTTTAGCCAGTTCCGGTTTCGCTTTTACTTCGGCAACCGCCCGAGCGTGCTCGAACGCGGCAATCGCCGTCTTATAATCTTTTTTAGCCAGGGCAAGTTCCCCCGCGTCAGCTGCCATTTTGGCGTTAGATACAGCCGAGAGGCCCAGTGCGGCGGCGGCGCGGCAGGCCTCAAGGGCGCGATCGCAGTTCCCGAAGCGCAGGTAGAAGTTGTAAGCGGCTAAATGATAGTCGATAACGGCCGGATACCGCTGTCTGAAGGTTTCAATCGCTTCCGCTCCCCACTCCGGGTCGCAGTTTTCGAGTTCGTTGATGATAGCGAACCGGACCTGGTCCCGCTCGAATTCCGCCGCTATCTCTAAAAGTTTTTTAAACGTTTCCCAGGTTCCGCCGCGGCCGCCGGCCGCCAAGTCGGATATTATCCTGGCCAAATGGCCGCGCAACAGGTCAGTTTCGCCGGCTGGAGAGACCGCCAAACGATGCTCGCTCCAGTCAGTCAACGCTTTTTCCACGGAGGCCGTGGAAAACCGCTCGCCAATCCTACGCTCGATCTCTTGAGAGCTTAACAACTCGATCTTATTTTGACCGCTCCATAAATGGTGAGAAAACTTTATCGGGTCCTCGACCAATTCAAGGAGTTGATCAAAACGGAGATGGTGGCTGACCACAAGGAGCCCGGCGGTCAAGCGGCCGGCAATCGACTCGAAATGCTCGGCCGGGATCATCAGACCGTTTAAGAGGATCTTATTCCCCCGGATATCAATCCCCCGGTCACGGACCAGCTGCCAGAAAGCGGTTTTTGCCCCCGGGCGGCAACTTGGCGAAGAACGCGGCGATCCGTCATAAATTCTCATACCTCATGTTATCGCCGCCGGAATTAAAAAATTTCAGTTGAATTTGAGAGGAGAAAAAAAAGAGGAGGCCCCCCTCCTCTTAAAGTATCCAAGTTCTCTTTAAAAGTAATAGGGGCCCCGCTCTTTATAATACAAACGGCTGGCTAACCGAGAAAGTGAAACCTTTGGACGACAGCTTCGGTGTAGCACCGTTAGCTCTGATCGCACCCCAACCGATTTCAAATCCAGTTTTGCCCAGACCAAGTCCGAGGTCGAACATAAGTCCATAATAGACTTGCGCACCATAGGACCCGCTGGTCTGACCTGACCCATAAACGGTGTAGTTCAGACCTCCACCGATATAGGAAGGAATACCACCCATCGCGTCTGCCGGCAGGTTAAGAACAACATCGGCGAAAACCGGGATCGCTTTGATCCTGTTTCCGTTAACGTCAACCCCGTACAGACCACCTAACCCGAGTTTGTAGTTAACAGCGTTAGCTGATAACCCGATCATGGAGCCGAGCGCCATAGGATCGTCCAGGACGATATCCCCTCTGAGCGCTAAACCTCCGCTGATCTTGCCTTTCCCAGTCATCATATAGATGCCGGTAACGTCGGATTTAATCCCCCAACCGAACAATCCAGCCATCGGTGCCGGAGCAGGTTTGACGCTGATCGGCGCTGGTGGTGGCGGCGGTGGTGGTGGCGGCAGCGTTGTAGGAGCCGCTTCCATCGAAGCCTTCAGTTTTTCCCAACGAGCCAGCGTGCCTTTTTTCTCGGCTTGCAGCTGGGTCATTTTGGCTTTGTTTCCAGCCTTCCGGTATTTGATGATTTTGGCATCAACTACTTTCAGGTAGGAACGAACCGCGGTTTTCTCTTCTTCAAGAGTGCGGCCATAAGCAACTGTGGCCACGGAAGCGACGAACGCCACGACAAAAAGATAAACAACAAATTTCTTCATTATTTTTTCACCTCCTTATTTCTTGTAAATTTTAGCAGTCCCCCGCTTTTTGTCAATACCCAATATTCCCCTTACTGGCCAAGGGTTTTCCGCAAACCGACCAAAACCGTTCCCCCTTTATGGCTGGGGGAGAAACCGGTCCGCAAAATCGCGTAACCGACTTCGCCGAAAACCGTGCCGCCAAACCCCTCGCTTTCCACGCCGTAAAAAAGCTCCCCCCCCACGGTCCCCGGTTTACCCATCGTCGTTGAGACCACGTAGTTCAAGCCGAAACCGATGTAATTGTCCGTTCCGGTAAACCAGCCGGGCGGGAAATTAAACAACAGGTCCAAGTTGGCCGGATAATAACGGGTCCCGGTATCGCGGCTTTGAGCCAGTCCGGCCGAGATCCTTAACGATGTAAGCGCCGGACCAAAAACCATTCTCAAAGGAACCCTGGCCTCGCCAAGAAAAGCAGTCGCGCCGCCGAAAAAACCGCCGTTCACGCCGACCGAGCGTTTAAAAGCGCTCGGCTTCAGCTCTTTGGTCTCTGGAGGATAATACAAAAAATCTTCCGCTTCCAAAGTTAGAAGAGTGCTTCGCTTTGCCGCCGCGGCTTCAAAGGTCGGCGGCGAAGCTAAGGCCGGCTTGCGCTTCGGCTTCGGGTATAAACGATTTTTGATCGCCGCGACTTCACTTTTATAAATCAAGATCCGATCGGCCAATTTTTTCTTTTCGGCCGCGCTTTTCGCCCTGGAGTGGCGTTTGTTCAATTTAGCGATCTCGGTTTGCAGCGCGGCCAGCCGCTGTTTATCTTTTTTGATTTTTGCCGGATCAGCCGCCGCTTTAGCGGCCTTTTCCGAACCGGCCCCGGAGGCCGAGGTCGCCGAGCTCCCCCCTTTGATCTTCCGGTCGAGATCGTCGGCCAGAAGTTGGTAAAATTGGATCTTATCGATCAGCTCCTGGCGGCTTTTTTCATCGGCAGTCCCGGCCAGTTTGCTGTTAAGGGTGTTGATCTCGGTCTGGATCGAAGTTAAACGGGCTTGAAAACTACCAAGTTCCTCTTGGGTATACCCAAAAGCGAATTGCAGGGAGGCAAGAAGCAACAAGGCGATCAAAAAAGCTCTTTTCATTATCAAGTTTAAAGGGTATCAAATCCGTGGAATAAGTCAAGCAAATCTGTTAAAATCATGACCATGGAAGTAATCGCGCTCGCTTTATCAATTATTATATTGGCGCTCCTCGGCCTGATCGCCTATAAGCTGCTGAATCAGCCGAAAGAACCGGCAAACGACAAGGGTCTGGAAATGATGCAGAAGCAAATGGAAGAGATCCGCGGCTCGATCACCCGCTTGTACGCCGACAACCAGACGATCCTGCAGAAAGTGAACACCGATTTTACCCAAACCCTGCAAAACGTCGATAAGAACGTCAACAACCGGCTCGACAACGCGGCCAAGGTCATCAGCGACGTCAGCCGCAAGCTCGGCGAGGTCCACGAAACGACCAAGCGGGTCCAGGAGATCGGCAAAGACATCGCCTCCCTGCAGGAAATTTTGCGCGCGCCGAAATTGCGCGGCGGCATGGGGGAGCTTTTTCTAAGCGACCTCTTAAAACAGGTCTTGCCCCCCTCCCGCTACCAGGAACAGTACCGGTTCAAAAGCGGCGAGAAAGTCGACGCGGTCATCGTGCTGAAGGACGGGATGGTCCCGGTCGACTCCAAGTTCCCGCTGGAAAACTTCAAGCGGGTGATCGAATCGCCGGACGACGCCTCAAAACTGGCGGCCAAAAAGCAGTTCGTGCGGGACGTCAAAAAACATATTGACGATATCCGCCGCAAATATATTTTGCCGGACGAAGGGACTTTCGACTTCGCCCTGATGTACGTCATGGCGGAGAACGTTTACTACGAGATGATCATCAAGGACGAGGACTTGGAAGACGACAAAAGCATCTTCCGCTACGCCATCGAGAACAAAGTGATACCGGTCTCCCCCAACTCATTCTACGGCTATCTGCAAACGATCCTGCTCGGCCTGCGCGGCATGAAGATCGAAGAGCAGGCCAAAGAGATCTTAAAGAACATCTCCCGCCTGCAAGGCGACTTTGAACGAGTGATGAACGATTTCACTACCATGGGAAAACATCTGAAAGACCTGGCGACCAAATACGACGACACCGAAAAACGGATCTTTAAGTTCAACGACAAGCTCGACGCGCTGGAAGATAAGCAAGAACCTAAGCCGCTCCAATTGACCTAAACCCTCAAGTTTTCCCCCGCCAATTCCGATATATAGGTAATGGCTATAAGCATTACAGAAAGAGTTCGCCATTTCCCCATTATCGGGAGATTGTTCTCACCGGGAGGGAAAATTCAGGTAAAAGGACGCCCCCCGGCCTTAGCGCAAGCGATCCTGCCCCCCGGCCCGCCAAGCCTCGCGATCAGCGACAAAATTATCGGCGATCGCTACACTCTGGGCGAGCCGATCGGCAAAGGCGGATTAGGCCATATCTACCAGGGAACTGACCTGAAAAATAATACGCCGATCGTCATCAAAGAAATTTATCATCAAGACCGACCAGACCTGGTCCAACATGAAAGCATGATTGGGTATTGGGCGGCCTATGGCCCGAACGTTCACCCGAACGTCGCCCGTTTCTTAGGGTTGGTCAATGGTCCCTCCGGCAAACCTTACCAAATATTCGAGTACATTCCCGGCCAGACCCTGGATTCAGAATTGCAAACCAGGGGTCCGCTCACGATAAACGAAACGTTAATGATCATGGAACAAGTTTGCTCCGCCCTAATTTATCTTAGGGACCAGGGAATTGTCCATTGCGATATCAAACCGAACAATATACTTTACGACCGAGCGGCCGGAAAAGCGACCGTCATCGACCTGGGGATAGCGGTCGCGACCAACAACCAGGCCCTGGTCGGCTCGCCCGCTTTTTCTCCGCCGGAACAATTGCAGAAGAAAGCCGTCGATGAAAGGGCGGATATCTTCGCCATCGGCGTAACAATGTACGATCTTTTATCAGGAACCGATCTGACTGAAAATAAAGCCATCCTTCAAAGAAACTGGAAAGTCAGGACCAAGTCATTTCCGGCCCATCTTCCCGATCAATTAGCGGATTTAATTATCCGGATGACCCATCCAAATAAGCAAAACCGCTCGCCTAATTTAGAAACGGTGCTTAACGAGCTCTCCGCCTTAAGACAAACGCCCCCTCTCTCCAACTAATTGTAAATCCAGTGAAATTCCAGGTATATTTTCCGGATGAATCCTCATGAGAATCGTCGCCGCGCCGCCGCACTACAGCGTCAGACATATTGGTAATTTACCGGGCAGACTCGGCAAATTCGAATTGCACCAATTCGAACAGCTTCCCTTGCGGAAACTGGAAAAGGCTGGTCACTTCAGTCCGCTTTCCGCTTTAACCATGGACGATATCTATCTCCACGCCGGCCAGCCCGACCCGGCCGGAGTAGCCGTTGAAGGCCGCCAGCTCCCGGCGGAGCTAACCGCCGCTTTCAAACCGGCTGGGGTCAGGCAATTACTAACCATCTGCGAAACGACGATCTTTTTGCCCGGGGTCTTGAGCGAAGGTGAAATAATCACCGGGTTCATCAGCTCACCGGAAACGATCAACGCTTTGGCGGCCGCCAATTTCCCTCTGCCGATGGAAAAGACGATGTTTGTCAGCTTGATCGGGGAGGGCGGCAAGGTCAGTTCGGCGGACGAGCTAAGCCGAACAATTGGCTGGCTGCTCGGGCAATTAATAATCAACGAAAAAGCGGTCAGCCGGTTTCTTACTCAAGCGGAAAAAGATGCCTTCGCCCTGCAATATCTATTAAACCTACAGCTCCCTTAAACCGCCGATGACGGGCAGAGTTCATTGAACGGGCAATAATTGCAGACGATCGAATTCGGTTGCGGCGGGAAATAAGCCGCCCGGATACCATCGGCCACTTTGACCACTTTTTTCCAGGCGCCGTCCAGGTTCTTGGCTTCCGGCTGGAGTGAGCCGATGATCCCGCTCTCCAGAAAATGAAGCTCGACGAACTCCGGCAGCTGGCCGAACATCTTTTGCCAGGCGAGGGCGTAAAGGAGAAGTTGTAAACTGTCTTTGACCTTCTTATCGGCTTTTTCCTGGGTCCTGACGTCGGACGATTTAAAGTCAACGATATGGGTCTTCTCCCCGACTTTTTCGATCAAGTCGAAACGCCCGCGCACCTGGATATTATCCTGATTGATGGCGAATTCCTCTTCGATAAAGAGCGGCTCCCGCCCTCTTTTTTTATCCGCTTTAAGAAAAGAACGGAGGGCCGCCTGTCCGGCGGCAAAACGCTGTTCTTCGTGTTCCCGCGAAATGAAGCCTTCGGATGACCAGTTGTGGGTAAAAACATCAAGCAGTTCTTTTTCCCCGAACTGCTGGACGTTCTTCTTAGCGGTCAGATAAGCCTGGACCGCTTTATGGAGAGCGGAACCGTAGATGATCTGATGGTTCGGCAACAGCGGGACCCGCAGGATATGAACAAACTTGTACTTCAGCGGACAGGTCAGATAGTCGTCGATCTTATAGGGGGAAAGCTGGACCAGTTCGTCCGGCGCGATCGCCCGCTCCGGGACCGGGATCTCGTCATGAGGGGCAAACAGTTCTAATTGCGACAAGGCGGGCCGCTTGATGACCGAAAGATCGGCTTTCGGCAAGTCGAGCGCCTCCAGCACGAATTGAGAAACTTTGCGCTCCCGTTTCCCCCCGTAATCAACGGCCGAGGAAAGATAGAGCTCCTTTTTCGCCCGGGTCATCGCGACGTAAAAAAGCCGCCGCTCTTCCATGACGTGGAGATCGGCCGACGGCAGTTTTTCCTTGAGCAGGCCATCGGCCAGCTCCAGCGGCTGGCGGCGGTTGCGGGCCGGAAATTTCTCAGCGACCAGCGAAACCATAAAAACTACCGGAAATTCCAGCCCTTTTGATTTATGGACGGTAATAATGCTGACGGCGTCGGCATCGACATCCGGTTGGGACGATTCCGGATCGTCACCCGCTTCTTTAAGAATATTGAGGTACTGCACGAACTCGCTGACCCGGTCAACTTCGGCCACTTCCTTAAAGGCCCGGACCTTATCGAAAAACTTGGCCAGGTTCTTGATCCGGTTCTCGTTCTCCAGGCTTTGTTCTTTGGCCAGTTGCGCCAGGTAACCGGACCGCTTCAGAAAGTGATACAGGACTTCGCCGGTCGTTTTGTCCTTGGCGAAGTTAACGTAATAATTAATGTCGCTCATGATTTTGGCGACGATCTTTTGGCTCTTCTCTTTAATGTCGGCCAGGACCTCGAAACCGGAACCGGGGACCCCCGCTTTTTCCAGATTGGTGAAAACATGGTGGAGAGTGAAGTTGCGGCGGCTGGCAAAAGTGTTGAGCTTCTGAAGATCTAACGGGTCAAGCTGGTAAAGCTCGGAAACCGCCAACTGGTAAAGAGATCGGGAATCACCTAGATCACCGATCACCCGTAAAAAAGAAACCGCCAGTCGGATCTCCTGGTAAACGTACAATCCTCCCCCGCCGGAAAAAACAAATGGGATGCTCATCATGTTGAGCGACTGGCGGAAAGGTTCGGAGTCGGAATTGGCCCGGACCAGGATGGCAAAGTCGCGGTACTTGTAGTCGCCGGCATCGAACTTTTCTTTGATCGTCCGGGCGACCCAGTCGGCTTCCGAAGAGTAAGTGTCAAAATGGCAGTGCGCGACCGGCTGGCCAACCCCGCCCCCTTCGGCAATCAGCCGCTTATCGATCCCCGCTTTAACTTCGAGCCGTTCCGGGTCGTTATGCTTGATCAGCCGCCGGGCGGTGTCGAGGATCAGCTGGGTGGAACGGTAGTTCCTGGTCAGGACGATCTTCCGGCTCGACTTGTAATGGTCCTCGAATCCAAGGACGTTGTTGATCGCCGCGCCCCGGAAGCGGTAGATCGCCTGGTCGTCGTCGGCCACGACAGTCAGGTTCGCTTTTTTGGGGGCCAGCAATTTGAGCTGTTCGAACTGGGCAAAGTTAGTATCCTGGAATTCGTCGACTAAGATGAATTTATAGCGATCCCGAAGCTTTTTCAGAATATCGGGATGCTCACGAAATAGTTTGAGAGCCAGGGAAACCTGGTCGCCGAAATCAAGGAACCCCTTTGCCGCTTTCAGCTCCTGATACTTCTGGTAAACAAGAGCGATCTCCAGCTGTTTTTCCAGCTCGAGCTGTTCCTCGCCTTTCGCCTTTCCCTTAGCCTTTCTCCCCACTACTTTCTTCGCCCAAGCGACGTACTCTTCCGGCGTGATATCTTCGTCTTTCGCCCGGCTGATCACTCCGATCAACGCCTCAATATGTCGGGTCGGATCGCCCAGAGAAAGAAAATGCTTCAGCGGAAAATCAAAGAGATGCTCGCGGAAAAAAACGACCTGTTCTGGCCGCGACAAAACCCGATAATCGGGCCGCAAACCAAGATCGATGGCGTGGTCGCGCAGGATCCGGTCGCCAAAAGCGTGAAAGGTCGAAATGGAAATATCAATGTAGCCATAAGGAACCAACATGTCAACCCGGGTTTCCATCTCGCTGGCCGCTTTGTCGGTAAAAGTCAGCGCCAGGATCTCCCCCGGTTTGGCCAGCTTCTCGGCGATCAGCCAGGCGATCCGCCGGGTAATGACCGTCGTCTTCCCGGTCCCCGCTCCGGCCACGATCAGGAGCGGCCCTTTAACGTGAGTCACGGCAGCAGTTTGCTCTGGGTTAAGGCCAGCTAGGATGTCGGTGGTCATGGGGGGATTATACTATACTTATAGTAATACTTGGAACGGGACAAAACAGCCCTCACCCAAGTCTTTTTACGAGATAAGTTAGAATTAGCAGCCCTCTCCCAACGACTGCTTCGCAGTCTGGGAGAGGGAGTAAATATCAACCCCCTCTCCCTTTGGGAGAGGGTTGTAAAAGATAGCCAAGGTCGTTGTATTAGCTTGGGTGAGGGAAAGCAAGACCTTCCCTCTTGCATTCCTCCCAACAGCGTTATATCATTCCTCCGGAAGCGAAACTAAGCGGAATTACTACCGTCCTTAACCAGGCGCAAGAATTATCAGATTAATGACGATAATATAATGGAACCCGCCCTTCAGTTCGCCTGTTACTGAACGGCAGTATTTGTTGTTATTATTCCCAAAATGCAGGCTCATCGACCCAGGCCCCCGAGGCCAAAGGTTGATGGGCTTTTTGTGTTAGAAGAGGAGGAAAAACAATGGTTGATATCAGCGGCTTAAATACCGGACAAAAGATCATTAGCTTTTTATCCAAAGTTGACACCTCGCGCGACGGCAGACTGGACGCCACAGAGATCGACAAAGCGGTTGAACAAGGGCTGATCTCCATCGATGACGCCAAAGCTTTAAAAGAAAAAATGGGCCCGGACGGCCTGCTCGACGCCAAAGAACTGATGAAGGTTGTCGAAGAAAAGAAAAAAGATCCAACTGTTTTCTCTGAATCGCAAGAGAACGAAGCGGCCGCGATCTATGAACCAGGCCACAATGTTTACGAAACCGTGTTGCGCGGCGGGGTCACTGTTTATCTCTTCGGCAGCGACACTAAAGCTTCCGTCCTGGCCAAGCCGGTAACCACGACCATCAATGGCCGCCAAACCACCCTCCCACCCGGCACCGAAGTCCGGATCGAGAACGGAAAGATCGCTTCTTTCGTCACGCCAAACCAGGCCAACGGCGCCCGGGTTGAGGTCCAATTAGCCGGGGGGCGGGTCGCGGTGCCGGCCGGAACTGAAGTCACCATAGTTAATGGCAAAGTAAAAAGCCTGAATATTCCCTCAGACGCGAGAATGATGGCGGTTGGATCCCAAACGGTCGCTTGGGCTGGAGTCAAAGCACCCCGGTCTGGGGAATACGCTTCAACAACGTCCGCCTTGGCCATTTATTTCGTTACCAATACCGACCTCCCGATCATCCTTGATAATGGGATCGAAGGGCCGGGAAGAAGTGTGGTCCGGCTTAGCGCGGTCGCCGACCCGGACGGCAAAATAGCCGTTAACGCCGAAGTCAGGCAAGCGGACGGGAGTTGGAAAAAGACCGACAATCTTGATCTCCGCCAAATCTTGAAAAGCCATTATGGCCGTGAGACCCAACCCAATATCTTGACCGTTTCTTTAAGCCGTCTTTCCCAGATCCCGAATTTACCCCACCCCACATCCAGCCAACCAATGGTAATTGATCTTAAACCTCTGGCCGCTTCGGTCGCCAGCGGCTTACCGGCTAACCGCCGAACTACAACAGAGGCCAAAGGAATCGCTGAACATGTTATTGATCTAAGAAGCGTCACTAATTCCAGCGATAAATACCAGCTCAAAATCGAGGTTGAAAAAAAAGTCGCCGATCTGGAAAAAGCGGTCGCCGAATACGATAACGCCCCCGCCGACCAGCGGGCAGCCAAGCTTGCCGCGCTCAACACGGCCAGCGGCGCACTTTACCTGGTTTTCCATGACAAGGTCGACCTTAACGCGTCCCAACAAGGAATTGTCGACGGAGCGAACCAGCGGATCAGAATCGCGCAAGAAACAAGGCAGGATATTGAAACCCGAAAAGAAGCCTGGGAAGAGGAACGGACCACCGGACTCAAAAACGAATTCCCCCGGATCGTCGATCATCATACCAACAATATCGCCGAATTGGCGACCCTGGTCCAAAACCCTGCGGCAAACACCAGGTTCGCCCGTTTCGATCATCCGGCGGTCAAGGGAATGGTCAGCGACGACATCAACACCCGGCGCTTGATCGGCCAGCGGGCGGTTTATTTATTGACCAGCGCCCATCCGGAAGCTACGCCAGCTGAACTTGCCGCCGTCAAGGGACCGCTACAGCCGTTCATCCAGGAATATCTGCCGGCCAATCAGCGGCTTTTAACCTTTACGCATCAAGGCAAAAACTACGCCGCCGTTGCCCAATATCAAAATGGCGATTGGCACTTGGCTTCCGGTTCTCTCCCTCAAGGAACATTCCTTCGGAACGAAGCTGGCGGCCTTCCCCAGGTCTGCCTGACTGAAACCTATGAGGTTGATCGCAGCCGAAGCGCTCACGTTCGAGGAGAAAGCTTTGACACTGGGCCGATCACGTCCACCCGGACCAGAACGATCCCGATCACCAGCCTGGAACATGTCGCCGCCCGGGGACGGACCCCAGTCGCCGCCTTCGTTGAACCAACGATCCCGGAACGGCCGGCACCGCCCGTTTCCCGCGGTCATGTCTCCGGCGAGGTTCTCCCCGGTTCACTCCAAATCCCGGAAGACTCGCAACCCGGACTTAACCCGCCGACCGATCAAACACCCCCCAGAACACCAAGACCGGCGCCAAGAAGCCCGCAGACCCCAGTTCCGCCAACCCAACCGCGGCAACCGGCTTTTGATCCCAATCTGCCAATCTCCAACTACGTCGTCCCCAATGACGCCGTTGTCGACAAAAGCGGCGGAAACGTTCGCCGGATCTCAATCCCGGCCGGCAGCAGGTCTACCATGACTTTCACCGTCCAGGAAGACAGCGGGCCGAAAACCTACACCCTCCATCCGAATGAAACCCTTTATTTTGACGGGGCCGGTCATCCAACCCACCGGGTATTCTATGGCGACGGTGTCCAACAAACCGGCCGCTTTGCCACTAACGAATCCAGAACTTACTTTGGCGTGCCAGCCACAGCAACGGCTGCGGCCCCGGTCCAAACTCCGGCTCAACCTCAAACCACAAGAACAGCGACGCTTAGAGAACCAACGCTTGACGAGATCGGCCTTGTCTTCATTCCTAGCCAAGAAGAGAAGATCCCCGCCGACGACTTTGGTCCGACCGAAGCCTCAACCAGGGTTCGGCCGGGGCCGGTCCGGACGACCTTGATTCGACCGCCAATCGCAAAAGAACAACCAACCAGTGACCAACCGGTTAGAGTTGCCGGTTCTCTTCCCCCAGACTTGGCCTTTAAGAGCCAAGAGGCGGATAGCAGCCGAGGCTATATTGAAAGTCAAACCAGCCCGACCAATGGAACATACACCGTTAATACTGCCGGCCGCCTATTGATCTACCCTCAAGATCCCAATAAAGTTGCCGTGTACAACCTTCAGCCTGGAGACAAAATCATGGTTCAAGGCAATAAAGTCGCCAGCCTGACCAGAGGGGACGCGACCTACACTTTTGCCGGGAACAACGCCTTCGTCGATACTTCAACTCCCGGCTTATTAAAACAAGATCGATCTCAAGCCAGTTTTTCTTCCCGTCCTCTGGCCAACGCACTTTCAACCGAAGGCGGAACCATCCCGCAAGGCTCGACCTATGTCGCCAGGAAAACCGGGGAAGGCCTTGAATTAAGTGTCAATCCGCCAAGAGGACAACACCCGGCATTGGTCACCTTTCAACACACCATACCGGCCGCGATCACTCTGTCCAACGGTAAAACGATTAACGCGGGTGAAACTATTTTAGTCGCTCCGGGCGGCAGGGTTCTGGCCGCTTACAATCCAACGAGCAATTCGGTTGAAGCGATCACCGGGAAAGCGTACGTCCCTGAAAGTCAGCGCGAAGAATATACCCTGGTCGGCCGCTCACCCGACAAACCGATTCAATTATCGGCCGGAACCCCAAATGTCCACGCTTTGAAAGCCGGGTCTTTCTTCAAGATCGGACCCAACGGCAGTCTGCAATATGTCGCTTCGATCAACAGGCAAAACGTGGTTATTCCCGTGCAAAGAAAACCAGAACAGCCAACCGCTCAAACCGTTACCTTCACGAACGGAACCGACCGGGCGGGACTGCTGGTCGGCAATAAGCTATACATTGTGTCCGCAAATAGCTATAGCGAATATAATCTTACCGACGGAACTGCCGTCCCAAACACTGCCGTCAGAAAACCAACCCCTACCCGCGTGGCACCCGCTCAACCGGCGCCGCGCCAAACAACCCCGCCAACTGTTTTGGCGGGCAACGTAACGCTCCCGGCCAATGATGCTTATTACGGCCGCCCGATAACCATAACCTTTGATGTGTCCGGTCGCTTAACCAACATTACCGGCGAAGGTGTTACCAGAGGAGGAAGTACATTAGGCAAAGCAACCATCTTCAGCGTCAACAAGCCGGGTACCGGCAGCCGGAACTTCTATCTCTCCGAACCATTAACGGCCGCCGACGGCCAACCAACTTTGGCAGGCAAAAGAGTAATCGTCGACCAACAAAGAAGGATCATCGCGACAATCGAACAGAATGGGACGGTCAACTTCGTTCCCTCCCAAAATCAAATTCAACTTGCCCAAAACAGTCCAATAATCAGCAATCAAGCCCCTCTCCCCGCCGCCATCGCGGCCACACCCTTGTCGCCGCAAGCGCCTGTCGACAGGAGAGCCAGAGCGAAAGACGAAGCGCATGTTACCGCGTCGGTCCAGCCCGCAATCGCCAACGCCCTGCGCCTTGAATTTAATGACAGCCGCGTTACTTATTCCGGAAGATTAATAGTAACTGTTTCCTTCACTAATGGGGACGTCTCAAAGCCGGTTTACGACCTGGACGTTTCTCAAGTAAAATCTTACACAATTGACGGCTTCGGCAGAAAAGAGCACTTGGAAAATAGGCCGCAACGGTTAATAACGGCCGTTCGCAGGCAATTGGGCGGTATCCGGTTTATTCCTGAAAATATCAGTCAGGACAATCGAACTAAAAGCTTTGCCGTTCCCGTGCCTTTAATTTCTCAACAATAACGAACCGCTAAAATAAAAGCCTGAAATCTTAATCGGCTCCAACCGATAACAGCCTGTGACGGTATTATTCCAAACCAGACGCAATTTCCTATTATCGACCGGGGCGCTGACCCTCGGTTGCGCTTCCGCAAGAAAACCAGCCGGACAGACGGTTGCCGTGATAAAAACACTCGCGACCCCGCTCCATCAACCGACAATTACCGCGTACCCGAACCTTAATCAAGCGGTCGCGGCAATCGTCAAACAGCAACCAACCCTGATCGCTTTCGGGGAGATCCATAAACTGGCGCCCAACCCGATCGTTTCCACCTCCCGCCGTTTTGCCGACACGCTCCCGCTCCTGGCCGACGCCGGCTATCGCGATCTAATCATTGAGTTTCTTCCCTTTGGGGAAAACGGCAAGAAAGAAGTCGTTGAGTATCTCCAAACCAGGACGCTCGGCCCCTTGCTTAGCGATTATATTATCGGCCATCCCGACGAAGAAGGGATCATGGCCATACTTTTACAAGCAAGAAAACTAAAGATCAAAGGCCAGGAATTCAATCTCCACGGCATCCACGCGCAAAACCGCCAGGAATATGAACAAGCAAACCAAAGCAACAACCCCTCCATTTCCCAATTGATCAATGAGCGAATGCTTTCGACCATTAATTCCCTGGCCGGCCGGCGGATCATAACTTACACCGGCGCCCACCACAATAATTTGGTCCCACTCCCGGACAAAGAAAACTTTAGCAACGGTAAAGCGTTAAGGAGGATACTCGGCGACAATTATGTGGAAGTCGACCTCTATTTACCGGAGTTGATCGCGACCGTTCAAACCATTTATCTATCCCTTGAGCACTTGGACCTTCCGTCAAGCGGCCTTAATTCAATCCGTTATCCCAACGGCCGGTATGTCATATTATTCGCTTACACCGATAAATAAACCCTTCCGAATGGCTTTTATTATTTAATAATTACCCGATCAATCCCGTCGATCTCCATGATCTCGACCCGAACGTCTTCCTTTTTTGAGGTCGGGATCACCTTACCGGTAAAATCCGGGTGAATGGGAAGTTCGCGGTGGCCGCGGTCGATCAAAGCGGCCAGCTGGACTTTCGCCGCCCGGCCATAGTCTTTGAGGCCGTCCAAAGCCGCCCGGGCGGTCCGCCCGGCATAGATAACATCGTCAACTAAGACCACAACTTTGCCGTCAACTTTGAATGGGATATCGGACTTTTTGATTTCGATGTAGGAGCCTTTTTCATTGAGGTCGTCGCGATAGAGGGAAACATCCAGCACCCCGACCGGCACCTTGTTCTTTTCCTGCTGGTTAATGATCTCGGCCAACCGCTTGGCAATCGGTACGCCGCGCTGCAAGACCCCAACTAAAACGATATGTTCGACCCCTTTATTGGCTTCAATAATCTGGTGAGCGATCCGGCGCAGGGCCCGGTTCATCTCGACTTCATCCATAATAATCTTGACGTTGGACTCAACTTTTTTTGCCATCACAGGTCACCTCCAAAATGCCTAAAACTGAAGAGAATCGGAGGAGGGAGGATTCGAACCCCCGATACCCGTTAAGGTATAATCGTTTTCGAGACGATCGCCTTCAACCACTCGGCCACTCCTCCAACTGGCGGAGGGGGAGAGATTCGAACTCTCGGTACGGGTTAACGTACACACGCTTTCCAGGCGTGCTCCTTCAACCACTCGGACACCCCTCCTAAAAAATGCGCCCAGTGCGACTCGAACGCACGACCTCTTCCTTCGCAGGGAAGCGCTCTATCCATCTGGGCTATGGGCGCAAAATTCAACTATAATAATAACATAAAAACGAGGCGTCGGCGAGAAGAAAGCCTCACCCCGTCACTCACTTTGTTCGTGACACCCCTCTCCATCAAAGATGGAGAGGGGAATGAATTCCGACGAAGTCGGAAGAAAGGGGTGAGGTGTTTTACTTAAACAACACCTGATGATAGTGGATGACCACCGGCCCCAGGACCAGGGCAACAATCGACATCAGTTTGATCAGGATGTTCATCGCGGGGCCGCTGGTATCTTTGAATGGGTCGCCAACCGTATCGCCGACAACGGAAGCGGCGTGGATCGCCGTCCCCTTCCCTCCCAGGTACCCCCCTTCAATCAGCTTTTTGGCGTTATCCCAGATGGCGCCGGAATTGGCCAGCATGATAGCCATCGGCACGCCAACGATCAGAGCGCCGGCCAGCATCCCCCCCAACCCTTCAGCCCCCAACAACAACCCAACGACCAACGGGATCAGAACGGCTGACACGCCGGGAACGATCATTTCCTGAAGGGCGGCGGCGGTACTGATATCGACGCATTGTTCGATCTGCGGCTTGGCCTTCCCTTCAAGCAAGCCTTTGATCTTCTTGAACTGGCGGCGGACCTCTTCGACCATCTTGTAAGCGGCCCGGCCGACCGCCTGCAGGGTCAGGGAAACAAAAACAAAGGGGATCAAACCGCCGATAAACAGGCCGATGATGACCTGGGGTTTAAGAATATCGATCGACTGCAGCTGAACAGTCTGGGTATAAGCGGTGAAAAGAGCCAAGGCAGTCAAGGCGGCCGAACCGATCGCGAAGCCTTTACCGATCGCGGCGGTGGTATTACCAAGAGAATCAAGCTCGTCGGTTATTTTTCTAACCTTAGCGGGGAGATGGGCCATGGTCGCGATCCCGCCGGCGTTATCGGCGATCGGGCCGTAAGCATCGACCGCCATGATCACTCCGATCGTCCCGAGCATCCCGACCGCGGAGATCGCGATCCCGTACAACCCGCCGAATAAGAAGGAAACATAGATCGCCAGACAGATCGAAAGGACCGGCAGGACGGTACTGCGCATCCCGACCGCCAGCCCGCTGATGATATCGGTCGCCGCCCCGGTCTTACAGGCGTCGGCAATTCCTTTCAAGATCTTGCCGGAAGTGTAGAATTCGCAGATCAGACCGATCACGCCGCCAACAACGATCCCGGAAAGGATCGCCCAGAAAACACCACGATCGTGGACCGTCAAAATGGTCAAATAATAAGCGGCGATCACAAAGAGGCCGCTGGCAACATAGGTCGCGTTGCGGAGCGCTTTTTGGGGATTCATCCGGTGGAAGAGCTGGATAAAAACCACGCCGACGATCGAACAGATCGTCCCCGCCGCGATCAGCATCAGCGGCAGAACCATCCAGCCGAACTGGTTGACCGACATCAGCGCGCCGATCGCCACGGTCGCCACGACCGCGCCAACGTACGATTCAAACAAATCAGCCCCCATCCCGGCCACGTCACCGACATTATCGCCGACCTGGTCGGCGATCACCGCCGGATTACGCGGGTCGTCTTCCGGGATCCCGGCCTCAAGTTTCCCGACCAAGTCCGCTCCGACATCGGCCGATTTGGTGTAAATCCCGCCCCCGACCCGGGCAAAAAGAGCGATCGAAGAAGCCCCCATCGAAAAAGCGGTCACGATCGCCACCTTGTTCGCCACGCCAGGGATCAGGAAGAGCAAGCCCAAACCCAGAACGCCGATCGAAGCGACCGCCATCCCCATAACTGCCCCGCCGGAAAAAGCGACGTCGAGAGCCAAGGAAGCATCTTTGCGCGCCGCCTGGGTCGTCCGGACATTGGCCCTGGTCGCGGCGTTCATCCCGATCAGTCCGGCTATGATCGAACAGAAGCCGCCAAAGGCATAAGCCAGCGCGACCTGAAGATTTAACAGCAAGGTCAGAACAATAAAGACGGCAACCATAAAAATAAAGATCGTCCAGGTCTGGCGCTTAAGATAAGCCATCGCCCCGTGATGGATCAGGCCGGAGATCTCGTTCATTTTGGGAGTCCCAAGCGGCTGGCGCAGAATAAAAATAAACAAATAGCAGGCAAAAAGGAACCCAACCCCTCCGGCAATTAGCGACCAGGAAATATATCCCATGTCATTGCTCCTTTATGTTAGTTTTCTGAGCAATCATAGTACATGTTATAATTCAATTCAACAATGTTTATCATTACCGAACGGCAATACAACATCATCATGAAACAGGCCCAGGACAACTGGCCGACGGAGACCGGCGGTTTTCTTGGCGGCCAGGAGAATAAAATACTGGGGGTTCTCCCTATTCCCAACAAAAATCCCGGCGATCAAACCTCAACCTTCGCTTTGTCCGACGATGATATTGAGCTAGCTTACCGTTTTCTGGTCAAGAACCGGTTGGAATATCTGGGGGTTTATCACACCCATCCGCGCGGGATCCCCTATCCTTCTTCCCAAGATCTCTCGCACAACCAAAAATATCTTTTCATCATCGGCCTGCAGGACCGGCGCAATCCGGAGTTATACGCCTGGCGGGTGGAAAACGGGCGGGTCACGCAGGAAGACATTAAGATCATCAGCGATTTTGGGGTTACGGTCGTCGACATTCATACCGGCCAGCCGAAGCTAATGGCCAACGCCACTAAAGCGGCCGCCGACAAGCTCGCCCACGACATCGACGCCATGATCGCCGGTCAAACTCCGGACTACCCCAGGTTTCAATCGAACAAATGGGACCCGTCGACTTTCAGCACGTTCGCGTAAATTATGATAAAAAACATTCTCTTAACTTTATTTTGCGTCGCGCTCTTGGCCGGCTGCGCCCAAGTCTTGAACGAACCGCTCCCCGCAACTCCGCCCGACAATGAATCTTTTCCGTCGGACAGCACCTACGACGACGCCGTCGGGCTTTACGTTTCTACAGCCGGCAGCGATACGGCCGGGGACGGAACAATCGGCAATCCTTACCGGACGGTCCAGCACGCGGTCAATCTTGCTCCGGCCGGATCGATCATTGTCTTGAGGACCGGCACCTACAATGAAAGCGTCGATATCCGAACGCCTCTGACCATCCGTTCCAAGAACGACGAATGGGCGGTCATCCAGACGCCCACCACCGACGACACTATTACCGAAACGATCAGGTTCAACATCGACACCGGCTGGACCTCGGGAGGAGCCAAGCTCTACCGGCTGGAACTGGTCGGCGGCTACTATTATGCCGTTAAGTTCGAAACGATGTGGGACTGGGGCGGCGCCGACCGGAGCGGAGTTTCCAACGTGACTATCGAAGCCTGCAAGATCCACGACACCGGCCGGGATTGCGTCAAGATCACCCCCAACTGCGACGACATCAGGGTCGTCAATTGCGAGATCTACAACTCCGGCGTTCGGGACAACAGCAACGCCGAAGCGATCGACAACGTCAACGGCGACCGGGCGATCGTCGCCGACTGCGTCATCCACGACATCGCCACCAACGGCTTATATTTTAAAGGCGGGGCGACCGATTGCGTCGCTGAACGCAATTATATTTACAATTGCGGCGGCGGCGGGATCGGCCTCGGTTACGACACCAGCCCGGAATTTTTCGACCTGACCGCCAATCCCGAATATTTCGAGAACATCAACGGGATCGTCCGTAATAACGTCATCTATAACACGCAATACTTCGGGATCGGAATGTACGCCGCTAAAAATCCCCGGGTCCTGAACAACACGATCGTCAACGCCGCCCAAACGGCGCATAGTCCGATCTATTTCGGGATCTCTTTCCAGGACTGGGACGCGGCCGCCGGCCGACCGGCCTGCGAAGGGGCGATCATTAAAAATAATATCGCCGTTTCCGCCAGCCCCGATTCCTACGGGGTCTTTATCCGTTATACCGGCGATCTGGGCGGATTAAATGCCTATAGCGGCATGCCGGCCATGGACCATAACCGTTATTATAAGCCGGGAGGCGGCTCGTTGGTTTTTGTCGATCAGCGCCCGGCCGGCAGTTTCAACGGCGATCTGGCAGGTTGGAAAAGCCATCTTTCCGGGGAGACCAACAGCACGGAAGGCGATCCTACTCTCGACAGCACTTATCATCTGAACAGCGGCAGTCCCTGCGTTGATGCCGGGGAAACGCTCTCCCAAGTCGTTTACGATATCGACAAGCAAACAAGAAGCGGTCTTTACGATATTGGGGCGGACGAAAGGTAACGAAGCAGCGCTTTGATCAGCGTCAGCGGGGTCGGCGGACAGCCGGGAATATGGAGCGCGACCGGCAAAACGGCATTGACCCCGCCGGCGATATAATAAGAGTCCTTAAAAACCCCGCCGTTCAGGGCGCAATCACCGGCCGAAACAACAAACTTCGGCTCCGGCATCGCGGCGTAAGTTTTCTTCAAGGCCAGCTCCATGTTCTTCGAGACCGGTCCGGTCACCAGCAAGGCGTCGGCGTGGCGCGGCGAAGCGACAAAGCTGACGCCGAACCGTTGGAGATCGTAAAATGGATTCGTCGCGGCGATAATCTCCGATTCGCAGGCCCCGCACGATCCGGTATCAACCTCCCGAATAAACAATGAACGGCGGAATTTGGCGGCGACCAAATCTTTCAATTCCGCGCCGTATTTTTCGTACTCAATCGATCGGGTCACTATCCCCCGGGACAAACGGGCGGCAATTACTTTATCAAAAACGCTCATAGGTCATTCCCCGCGTAAGAAAGATTAAAGCTCTTGTTGCAGACCGGAAAGTCAGGGATGATATTATCTTGGACCGCCGCGTTCAGGCCGATCCAGTTATGGAACGAAGGATCGACAATCTTTCCCCGTTCAATTTTACCGTCCGTAAAGCGAAGCCAGCATAGCACCGGGCCACGCCAGCTCTCCGCCCACCCCAGCGCTCGTCCGCTCCCAACTAAAACTTCGCCGGCAGCGATCGCTCCTTCAGGGAGCTTTCCGGCCAGGCGCTCGATCTGCCGGGCCGATTCCTCAAATTCGTCAAAGCGGATTTCCAGCCGGGCCAGAACATCCCCCTTCTCTCTCCTCACGACCTTCAAACCGTCGTAAACGCCGGGGAAAACGTCGCGCAGGTCAAGCTTGCCGCCGGAAGCCCGACCGGCCAGACCAATGACGCCAAGGTCCTCCGCCGTCTTCTTGCTCAATTCGCCGGTCGTTTCAACCCGGTCAAGGAAAGAGACGCTGGCCAAGAGCAATTCGCGCAGGCGCCGGAAATCACGGACAACCGCCGTCAGCTCGGTCAATAATCTTTGGACGCCGGCCTGGTCCAGATCGCGGCCGACCCCGCCCGGAAGGTTAACCTGTTTCAGAAAGCGGCTGCCGGTCAAGTCCGCGTTCAGGGCTTGCAGATTTTCCTTAAGGATCGAAGACTCCGCCGCCGGAAAAGTGAACCCGACATCCAGGGCGATCGTCCCGATATCGGCCACGTGGTTATAAAGGCGCTCCAGCTCCAGATAAATCGCCCTTAAATATTTAGCCCGCGGCGGGACAATGATCCCCCCGACTCTTTCCGCCGCCCGACAGCAAGCCAGGCTGTGAGCAAAAGCGGCGTCGCCGGCCACGCACTCGGACAACTTTACCGCTTCGGAGGCGTCCCGCCCCTCGAGCAGTTTTTCCACTCCCCGGTGGGTAAAGCCAAGCCGGCTTTCCAGATTGATAATTGGTTCTCCCGCGACGCTAAAGCGGAAGTGCCCCGGACCGATGATCCCGGCGTGGACCGGACCGACCGGGATCTCAAAGACCCCAACCCCGGCCACCGGCATGAACGGGTAAGTTCCGGTCCGCCCCGGAACGGAAACAAAATCTTTTTTTAAAGGATAATTACCCAGCGGCCAGACCTCATCATGAAGCCGCAGGCGCCGGCCATCCGGATTTCCTTCCGGTTCCAGACCGAACATTTCTTTGATCTCCCGCTCAAAAAGATTGGCCGAGTAGATCTCTTTGGCGATCGAAGCGAAAGCTGTTCCTGTCACTTTCTGTTCGACAAAAAACCATTGGCTCTGTTTCACGCCGATGAAGCCGGCCCTGACCACGAACGCCCCCTCGCTCGCGCGGCGGTCTTCGGCGAACATCAGCATCACGGTCGAGCGGAGGAATTTATGCAGGGCCAGACAGGCCGGCTTAAAATCGGCCGGCGCGACCTCAAAATAAATTTCATTGTCGTTGGTCTGTTTGACCGGGACAATTCCAAGCCTGGTTAATTCAAACAACAGTTTTTCCATCCTACATCCCCCGCAGAGTATCGACGACCAATAAGATCAAGCGATTGAGGGGCCCCGGCACCCAGAGACCAAGTATCACGATGATCGTTAAAAGGAAAAGGAAAGCCAGTTTGCCGGCCAGGTCTTCCTTAACCGGCAGTAATTCGGGCGGACGCGGGCCGAAAAGCATCTTGCCGGCGTGAAAGACCAGCGCGCCAAAGATCACCGTCATGAAGAATAGGACCAGGCCGGCGGTCAGGTATGAGCCGCGGCTAAAAGCGGCCATTAAGATCATGATCTCGCTCCGGAAAATAGAGAAAGGCGGAAATCCGGCCAAGGCAAACAAACCGGCCAGGAAGAAAAGACCAGTGAAAGGAAGAACGCGGATCACGCCGCGGATCGAATTCATGTTGTGGCGGTCGTAAGCCTGAATAATGTTGCCGGCGCCGAAAAACATTATCGACTTCGTCGCGGCATGGCCAAGAATATGCAGAAAGGCGCCGTAAAGGGCGAGCGGCCCCCCCAGCCCGATCCCGACCGCGATGATCCCCACGTGTTCAATACTGCTGTAGGCCAAAAGCCGCTTGAGATCTTTCTGCGCCAGGACAAACCCGGCCGCGACCAGTAAAGAAAGTAAGCCAAAAAGGATCATCAGATGGCTGAAGAAGCCAAAACCAACGCATTGGACGACGATCAGACCGTAGCGGATGATCGCGTAAAGAGCGATCTTTAGGAGCAAGCCCGAAAGAAGGGCGCTGGCCGGCGAAACCGCCTGGCTGTGGGCGTCGGGAAGCCAGGTGTGCATCGGGGCCAACCCGGCCTTGGTGCCGTAACCGACAATAATAAAAACAAAAGCCAGCTTGACCAGCGCGGGATTGAAACCGCCGGCGGCGGCCGAGAGATCAGACCAATTCAGGCTGATCCCGCCGGTCAAAGAGAACAAGTATGCGAAAAGGATCGTCCCCAGCAGGGCCAGAATGATCCCGACCGAACAGATGATCAAATACTTCCAGGCCGCCTCGACCGAGCTCTTGGTATTGTAAAAACCGACTAGGAAGGCGGAGACAAGGGTCGTCAATTCGATCGCCACCCAGAGGAAGCCGAGATTGTTGACCGTCGTCGCCAGCAGCATCGCCAGGATAAACAAGTTAAAAAGCAGGTAATAATAACCGCTCTTTTTATCAGTCACCGTCATTTTCCGCCGCTCGCGATCGAGGAAACCGATCGAGTAAAGCGCCGCCGCCAGGGCCACGACCGTAATGACCAGGATAAAAAAGACGGTCAAAGCGTCGACGTAAAATATTCCGCGAATAAACGGCGTCCGGCGCTCGAGGAAAGCAAAGAGAAAGACCAGCCCGCAGCCGAACTCCGCCGCGTAGCCCAGCACATTGATCAAGCCGAACGACTTGGAGCGGCCGATCAAAAGAGCGGCCAGGACCAGAAGCAACGGAATTATTAAGAGCGAATAAAGTTCCATCAGCCTTTCAACCTGTTCAGCCGGCTGACGTCAATACTGGTAAAGAGCCGGTTGATCCGGTAAACAAAAACCCCCAGGATCATGACGCTGACAAAAACATCCAGGAAGACCGCGATCTCGACCAGGAACGGCAAGCCGCCAGCCAGGGCGATCCCCAAGAGAAAGATCCCGTTCTCCATGACCAGCAGGCCGATGATCTGCGCCAGCGCTTTGAGCCGGAAGATCATGATCTGCAGTCCGACCAATAACAAGGTAAAAGCGGCGGTGCCGGCGACCTTCAGCAAGACCACCCCGCCGGGGAAAAGTTGGCCGGAAAATTGCCAGGCAAGATAAGCAAAAATCACCGCCAGGAGCAAAGAGAGCTGCGCCGACAAAAAGAAGCCGAGGTCTTCCGAGGCGCCGATCTCTTTGAGGATCTTAACCAGCAAATACGGGATAACGCCCCCTTTGACAACCAAAAGGAGAACGGCGATGACATAGATCCCGATCCCGCCCCCTTTCCAAGCCTCAAGAAAAGCAAGCGCCGCCAAAAAAACCGCCTGCAATCGGAAGATCCCGATCAGGGCGCTGAATCTTTTGGCCGCGACCAACGCGAAGGCGGTCAGTAATATTCCGTATAAAATAAAGGTCGTCATTTATACCCCCAGAGCGGCCGAAATGACCGCCAGCAGAGCCAGGATTCCGGCAAAGAAAAGAAAATCGACCACTCGGAAAAGCCGCATCTTGGCCAGCGAAACTTCCGTAAAAGCGACGATCACGGCCAGCACAAGAAGCGAGAGCAAAAACCAGCCAGCCTGGCTGACCAGAAACGGCCAGGCAACCAGCAGGACCAGGGAAAAGAAAATCGCTTGTTTTAGGTAAGAGGCCAGTTCAAGCAAAGCAAGCGAGCGGCCGGAATATTCCAGGGTCATCGCTTCATGGATCATCGTCAGCTCGAGATGAGTTTCCTGATTGTCGACCGGCAGCCGGGAAGTTTCCGCCAGGGTCGCCAGGAACAGGGCTCCCGCCGCCAGAATAGCCGGAACTCCCACCCCGCCGGCGGCAATCTGAAAAAGACCGGTCCCGCCGGCAACCAACGCGACGGCAAAGACCGCCAACAAAATAATCGGCTCAAGAAAACTGGCAAAGAACATCTCCCGCGAAGAGCCGAGCCCGCCAAAGGCACTGGCGGGATCAAGCCCGGCCAGGGCCAGAAAGAAGCGGCCCAGAGAGAGAACAAAGACCAACAAAATAAGGTCGCCGGCGTATTGGGCCAGCGCGCCGCCGCCGAAGAGCGGCAACATTGCGGCCGCGGTCAGCGTCGCCCCCAGAACAACGTACGGCGTCAGTTTCATCAGCCAGGAGGAATGTTCGGAAAAGCATTCGTCCTTGCGGAATAATTTAATGAGATTGAAATAAGGCTGGAAGAGCCCCGGTCCGCGGCGCAGCCGCAGATTATTTTTCACCTTAGTGATCACGCCGCTGATCAGCGGCGCGACCGCCAGCAACAATATTAACTGAATAACGATCTCCATAATTAAAACCTGCCTATAAAAAGGAGCAATAATAAAACGACGACCAGAATATAGGCCAAATAGATCTGAATGCTCCCGGCCTGGAAACGCTTCATCCCCTTCGCCGTCTGGAACAGTCCGCCGACGAACGGCAGATAAAAGAATTCCTTAAAGATCTTGGCGGTCCGCGCTTCATAAACCAGCGACCGGACATGGTAATGAGAATCCCTGGTCGTCTGGGTACTGCGAGACGGCCGCAGGAAAAAGCCGAAAGCAATCCGGAACGGCTTGGAAAAACCGGTCGCGGAATATTCCTGGCGCGGGGTCAACTGATAATAACCGCAATCCCAGGTCGGAACGATAGCGCGCCGTGACCGGCCAAAGAACAAAAAGGTCGCCGCGATCACCAGCCCGAAAGCGGTAAAAAGCGCCAGCGCGGCCAGGGGGGAAGACAAATTGGCCCCCGGCAGGCGTAAGATGTACTGGTTGAAAGCAAATAAAGGGATTGGCAGCCCGGCAGTCGAAGCGGCAACCTTCGCCAACAACTTAACGATCGGGACCGCCCCCAGAGCAAGCCCAATTATTAAGATCACCAGCCACCCCATTCCGAGCAGCATGGTCAGCGGCGCTTCTTTGGCTTTTTCCGCTTTGGCGCTCCTTGCCCGGGCAAGAAAGGTTAAGCCGAAGGTCCGGACCATGCAAGCGGCGGTCAGTCCGCCGGTCAAAGCGAGGACGGCGGCACAAAGGGCCAGGATAACTTTCAAACCGGCCGGAGCGGTCAGCGCTCCCAGGAACAAGACCTGCAGGGTCAGCCATTCGCTGATAAAACCGTTGAGCGGCGGAAGAGCCGCGATCGCCAGCGCGCCGACCAGAAAAAAGGCCGACGTCCAGGGAAGCTTGTTGATCAACCCGCCGAGTTTTTCCAGGTTTTTCGTCCCGGCCGAGCGATAGACGCTCCCCGCTCCCAGGAAAAGAAGGCTTTTAAAGGCGGCGTGGTTAATAAGATGGTATAAAGCGGCGATCATGGCCAGGCTCGCCAGCCCCGACTGGCCGAGCGGAATAAAGAGCATCGCCGCCCCCAGGCCAAGCATAATAATTCCGATATTTTCGATGCTGGAATACGCCAGCACGGTCTTGAGATCGTTATCGATCAAAGCATAAATTATCCCGACCAGGCAGGTCAAACAGGCCAGCAGGATAACGATCCCGCCCCAGAAGAGGGCCTGGATCCCCAAAACAAAAAAGACAAAACGCAACAGGCCGTAGATCGCCACCTTGATCATCACCCCGGACATTAGGGCGGAAATATGGCTCGGCGCCTGGGGATGGGCGTAAGGAAGCCAGAGATGGAGCGGGACGATCCCCGCTTTGATCCCGAAACCGATCAGAAAAAAGAAAAACAACAGGTCCCGGCTCCCCGCCGGCAAGACCGCGGAGTGCCAAGCCAGGAGATCGAAAGAGCCGGTATAATGATGGATTAAAAATATTCCCGCGGCAATAAAGGCCGCCCCGACGTGGCTCATGACAATATAGATCGTCGCCGCCTTGATCGACTTTTCGGACTCCGTTTCGAACATGACCAGAAAATATGACAACAGGGTCATTACTTCCCAACAGACCAGAAAAGTCAGCGCGCTCCGGACCGAAACGACCAGCAACATCGAGCCGATAAAGGCCAGGGCCAACAACTGGCCGACCATGATCTTACGGCGCGAATATTTACCCGATAAATAACCAAACGAATAAAGCATGACGGGCAAAGCAATAGCTACTATTAGAGCGAGGAAAAAGAAAGCCAGCGGATCAAGCAAGAATTCCCAATTGAACATTAGCGCCTTTTTCTATTCTGTCGCCAACGGCAGAAAATGTTGATTTCAACATTAACTTTACTCCTGTCGTTCCGGCTTGTCAAATTACCCGCCGCGAATTTATCTCTGGATTTCAGAGTTTTTTTAAGCTATTATTCCTTGCGGATTCTTATTTCGCAGCGGGAGGGATAACAATGACCGGATTAAACGGGGTCAGCGGACCAATCTTCCAAAACACAAGCTCCGACAATGCCAGCAAACCGAACGTAGCCAAAGAATACCAGCAGTACATCCTAAGCATGGAGCAGAACTTCAACACCATGCTCAACGATCTGGTCAGCGGCTCGGACAGCAAAAGCTCTTCCGATTCCGACACCCTCTCCTCGCTGATAAAAAGCACGACCGAAAGCGCCGACACTTCGACCGGCAGTTCGACCCTGCTCGACCAGCAGCGGCTGTCGATCCTGGAGCAGAACTCGCAGCTTTTGGGCCAGGAAGTAATTTTTTACAACTCCACGACCGGCCAACAAGAAACGGGAACCGTTAATAAAATATTAGTCAGTAGTACCGCCGTCCCATCGGTCGTCCTGACCGACGGCCGGGAACTCCCGGTCGCGTCGTTGGTCGGGCTCAAACAAAAGTAAAACGGCCCCTGATTTCATTGCCAAGGAGGTGCGAGCAAGAAACAAAAAAGTTGCGGATCGAACTTATCAGGAGGTTTCCAATGAAAAAGATTACCATGTCGCTTTTGCTCGCGCTTTGTTTTGCCTCTCTGGCTTCCGCGGAGCTGCTTGTAACCGCCAATCCGCTCGGCCAGGGAAAAATGGCCTTTGCCGGCGCCTACGTCTTGGACAGCAATTATCAGAACAGTACTGGTTTGACCCTGGGAACAATCGGCGGCTATTTCGGCTACGGCATAACCGACAAACTCGACACTTATCTTCAATACGGTCAGGGGACTGCCGGCGGCACGATTCCAACCGGCATCGGCGGGATGTCCGGAACCGGTTACGGCGCCAGCTTAAAATACACCATCTTGGATGAAGGCGTTTCCATGCCGGTCTCCGTTGCCCTTGGCGGCGGCTACAAGTCTTTCTCCAACAAAGTCACCATCACCGGTTTGGGTGACATCACTTCGACCAGCTCACAAATGATGATCGGCGTCGGCGTCAGCAAGATCATGGCGCCTTTCGTCCCTTACGGCGCGATCGCCTACCGCAGTACCAATGTCAGCACCGCCAACTCCAATTCCACCCAATTGGACCTGACGGTCGGCACCGCCATCGCCTGGTCGATGCAGGGAGCGGTCATGATCGAATACAGCATGCAATCGATCACCCCGCAGGCGGGGAGTAGCTACACCGGCGGAGAAATCGCGGCCAGCGTCGCTTATCGACTATAATCTTAGGGGGGGGGCCTGTTCGGGTCCCCCCTTTTTCCCGGGAGGAACAATCATGAATGAAAATTTAAAAGAAGAGTTCAAGGTATCCGGCGAACAATTACTGAAAAAGATCAACGAACTGATCAAGGAAGGAAATATCCGGCAGATCACGATCAAGGATAAGGAAGGGAAAGCGATCATTTCTTTCCCCCTGACCTTCGGCGTGATCGGCGCGGCCCTCGCTCCGGTCCTGGCCGCGGTCGGCGCCGTCGCGGCGCTCGTCACCGAATGCACGATCTCGGTCGAACGCAAAAGTTAATGAAAAGAAACATCTTGACCGTTTTTCTGCTCGCTCTCGCGCTTTTCGCCCTGATTGCCGGTTGTCTCTCCCTGCCGGGAGGCACGGAACGGCTAAGCGAAAAGGACAACGGCGGCGACCTTCACCTGACCGTCGGCGACACGCTGATCATCACTCTTAACGCCAATCCGACGACCGGCTACAACTGGGAAATTGAATCGCTCAACCCGCTGCTGCTTGAACAACGCGGCCAAGCGCAATTCCACGCGCAAAGCCAGGCAATCGGCGCGCCTGGAAAGATGACCTTTACTTTTAAAGCCATCGCTCCCGGAACCTGCGCTCTTGGTCTGGTTTACCGGCGGCCCTGGGAAAAGAACGTCAGCCCGATCGGTATTTTCAAGGTGACGCTGACGATCAAAGAATGATCAAAAAACCGGTTCGAAGTTCTGCTCCGAGATCGTAACCGTTAATTGGAACAATAAGATCTCCCGGCAATGGCTGTTCGGCATTAAATAAAAATCAAGGTCGGCGCGATAGTTCCCGGGCTCGCCGCTCAAAATTCCCTCGCCCGTTCTTTTAAATAAATCATAAACGTTGGTCCCGCGAAAGACCCGATCGGAGCGGTCAAATACGCCACCAATGCCAAGAATCGAGGACGCTTTGTTACCGGTCTGATTGCTCAACCAAAGTTCAAAGCTCAAAAAAGGAGAAAAAGCCTGGATATCAAGAATTTTAACCGGAAAGTCCGGCGGGCAGTCGACCCCGTGACGTCGACGCAACAATCGATGAAGCGTCAAAAAATCGGCTTCCTCCCCGATTTGCACCGCCAGGCCACACTCGGCCGCCGTAGTTACGCACTCCAAATTGGCTTTTATCGCCGGGATTGCTTTTTGTTTCAAGCAACCAAGCGGCAATTTGAAAGACGGGAACAACTCGAAAGTGCCTCGTAAATTGGCAGTGGAAAAAGGGATCTTCCCATCCGGATAAACCTGCAGGTCCGGCCGGCGCGCCAGATTGACGCAAGCCGACTTCGCCCTCATGTAGGCGGGGATATATTGTTGGGCTTGCAGCCGACCGATCATACCGGCAAATACAGGGAGAACGTCGTGCCGCTCTTTCCCGGTTCGCAATCGGTCGCGACGGTAACAAAACCCTTGTGTCCTTCGATCGCGTTCTTGACGATGGCCAAACCGATCCCCGACCCTTTTTGCCCCTTGGTCGTCTCACCGAAATCAAAGATCTTCGGCAGGAATTCGGCAGGGATCCCGCTGCCGTTATCGCGAACGTCGATCCGAACATAGTTGGCATCCGGCATGGAGTTTCGAATGATATCCTGATCTTTTGCCGAATTGACATAGTAGGCGGAAAGTTCGATCTCGCCCTGACCGTTGTCCCGGAGCGCGTCATAACTGTTGATCAGCAGATTGAGCAAGACCAGCTTGAATTTGTTCTCATCGAATTTGGCCTGCGGATTTTCGCCGTTTCCATTGATCAGGATAACAACACGTTTTTTTTCCAAATCTTTAAGGTGGCTAAAGGTATAAACCGCCCAATTAATGGTCCGCATGACCGACAGCGGCTCGGCGGAGATTTTGACCGGCCGGGTAACATCGAGCAATTCTTTAATGATATCTTTCATATCCCGCGACCGCTCCTTAATAATCCGGAACCTTTCGCCGGCTTGTCCAACGGTTAAGCGCTCAATGTCGGGAGCCCCGGCAACCAGCATGATCCCGCCAAGCAAATTATTCAGGTCGTGCGCCACCCCGCCGATCCGTTGAAATGCCTGGCGAAAAGACTTAAGTTGGGCTAATTCTTTCTGCGCTTCCCAGCTGATCATTTCCATAATTCTGGCTCGTTTCCTGGCATGACCAAGGCCCAGCGCGACAAAGGTCGGGACAAAGAACAAAGCGATATCTTTGACGGAATGATGCCAACTTTGTCGTTCCTCGGTCATCAGACCATGAGCGGAAAAAGTGAGGGAGAAGGCGAAGGTCAGGGCCATCAGCCGGTTATAGAATTTCCCGGCCCGGTTGACCGCCAGCTTAAAATTGTCGGGCATCTGGGAAAGTTCCGTCATCGTCCGGTTGATTATTTCTATCCTGTGTTCCAAACGGCAAAGCATCATCTTCGTGGTCGTCATTCCTGGAACAACGGATAAGGCCCGCAGCGGATATTTACTCCATTGCGCCATCTGGATCTCGATCCGGTTCCCCAGGCCGACCTTCCGATCCCAATGATCAAAGGCGCGCGGCTGCCACCAAGGGGAAACATAAGCGGTTGATTTACGAACTTCAATCTTCATCGATCTCTCCCTTCATAATTTACCGTTACTTTATCGGAAAAGAACGACAATAATTTCAGGGAAAATCAAGCGGACTTAGAAGCGGTAGCCAACCAACGCGGTCAAGCCGGACCGATCGGTCCCCGACCGAAGCGTTCCCAGGCCGAATTCAAAGAAAAGCCGGCCGTCAGCCAGTTTGGTCTCGCCGCCATAAATGAGCCCGCCCCCCAAAGAGCGCCCTCCACCGGCCGAGGAGATTAGCGGCAGATTAACCCCCGCGCCAACGTACGACCGCATTCCAACCGTCTCCGGCGGGTTAAGGTAATAATACACGTCGGTAAATAGGGCTAAATGGGTGCCGGACCCTGAAGCAAGCAAGCCGCCGCCCCGAACATTAAGCTCGCCGACCGGCAGGCCCCATTCGCCTCTGACCGCCGCCAGATTAGCAAAGTAACCGGCGGCAAAAGCGAACTGACCGGCCCAGGCAGCTTTCGCCGGGGCCGGCAAACTGGCAACTTTAACCGGGTGTTTTAGGACTTTCGGAAGCCCGCCCAGCGGATCATAAGCGATTACCGGCTCCGGGGTTGGCGCCGCTGCCGTAACTTCAGGGGTCGCGACGGCTTCGGCAGTCAGGGCGGCAACCGCCAAAGTTTCGATCTTCGGCAAAGCATAAAGGATCTCCAGCTCGGCATTGATCCGTTCGATCTCCTGCTTTCGTTCCGCCGCGGTATAAGTTTCTTTAACGCCTAAACTGTGTTCCAGGTTATAAAGGCGCGATTTTAAGACTTTGATCATTTCACGACGACCTTCCGGAGTCAGGTTTTTGGGGCTAAGCTCGGCCAGAGCGGGAACGGCCAAAAGTCCGGCGATCATGATCAGGGTCGCAATTTTTTTCACATAATGAGCATAATAGTTATCGCTCACCCTGTCAATATAGTATAATTCAGCCATGGACCTCTTTGACGCCAATCTCAAGCATTACAAGGAAAAGAACGCGCCGCTCCCCCACCGAATGGCCCCCCGCGGCCTCGATGAGATCGTGGGCCAGGAGCCGATCCTGGGGAAAGGGAAGCTCCTGCGCCGCCTGATCGAGACTGACAAGGTCTCCTCGGTTATTCTTTACGGGCCGCCGGGAACAGGCAAGACCGCTATCGCCCGGGTAATCGCCAACTCGACCAAAGGACATTTTGAATGGCTTAACGCCACGGTTGCTAAAGTCGAGGATATCCGGCGGGTCAGCCTGGAATCGAAGGAGCGGATCAAACATTACGGGACTAAGTCGATCCTCTTTCTTGACGAAATCCATCGTTTCAATAAACTCCAGCAGGACGCACTCCTTCCCGATGTCGAAGAAGGAAACCTTATCCTGATCGGCGCAACGACGGAAAATCCGTTTTTCTACGTTAATTCAGCCCTCGTCTCCCGCTCCAATATTTTCGAGTTGAAACCTCTGACCACAGAACAACTGAAAGAAGTCCTAAAATTCGCTCTGACCGACACCGAACGAGGGCTCGGCCAGCTCAAGATCAAGATGGAACAAGCGGCGCTCGATCACCTGGCCAAGCTTTCCGACGGGGACGCCCGACGCGCCCTGACCGCCCTGGAACTCGGCGTTCTCTCCACCTCTCCGGAGAAAGACGGACGGATCCATTTTACGCTCGCGGTCGCCGAAGAATCGATCCAGAAAAAAGCGGTCGTCTATGATAAGAAAGGCAACCAGCATTACGACACCATCTCCGCTTTTATCAAATCGATGCGCGGCAGTGACCCCGACGCCGCTCTTTACTACATGGCCAAGATGATCTACGCCGGGGAAGACCCCCGCTTCATCGCCCGCCGGATCGTCATCTGCGCGGCGGAAGATGTCGGCAACGCCGATCCTCTGGCGCTCGTCGTCGCCAATTCCGCCATGCAGGTCGCCGAGTTCGTCGGGATGCCGGAAGCCCGCATCCCTCTCGCCCAGGCGGCAGTCTATGTCGCCACCGCTCCCAAGAGCAACGCCTCATACCTCGGGATCGACGCCGCGCTTAAAGACGTGGAAGAAAACCCGACCCTGGAGGTCCCGCTCCACCTGAAGAACGCGACTTATGAAGGTGAAAAGAAGATGGGGAAAGGCCAGGGTTACAAATACGCCCACAGTTTCGAAGGGGGCGTGGTCAAGCAAGACCATCTGGCCGAAAAGAAAAAATATTACGAACCGAAAGAGATCGGTTTTGAGAAGAAGATCAAAGCGAGGATGGACGAACTTAAGAATCTCCCTCACCACCCGTCCCCCTCTCCCAATGGGAGAGGGGGAGAAAGGGGGTGAGGGCATGTCTACCCGTCTTCTTGGCGCTCATATGTCGATCGCCGGCGGCGTTGATAAAGCGATCGAACGGGGCCTCTCGATCGGCTGCAGCGCGATCCAA
Source organism: Candidatus Margulisiibacteriota bacterium (assembly GCA_041661965.1). NCBI lineage: Bacteria > Bacillati > Candidatus Margulisiibacteriota > Candidatus Margulisiibacteriota bacterium. The sequence continues at coordinate 222,457 of JBAZTH010000003.1, read as the reverse complement.
ATTTTCGTTAAGAACAACAACCAGTGGGTCGGGAAACCGTTCGCGCCCGGCGAAGTTGAACGTTTCAAATCCGCCCGTGATCAAAGCAGCCTTTTTGTTTTCGCTCACGCCGGTTATTTAATTAACCTTGCCGCCCCACCCTCCGATAATCTTGAAAAATCGCTTCGCTCAATGCAAGACGAGCTGGAACGGTGCGAAGGGCTTAAGCTCCCTTTTATTGTCCTCCACCCCGGCTCCCACCTGGGGAAAGGCGAAGGCCAAGGCCTAGGCTTGGTGATTAAACATCTTAATGAACTGATCGAACAAACTAAAGGCTTTAAAGTGAAAATTGCCTTGGAAACGACCGCCGGCCAGGGCTCAAACCTTGGTTATAAATTCTCTCATCTGGCGGAGATCATCGCCGGAGTTAAAGCGCCGGAAAGGCTCGGGGTCTGTTTTGATACCTGCCATTCATTTGCCGCCGGGTACAATCTAAAAGAAGATTATCAAACAACCTGGAAAGAATTTGAGCGGACAATCGGATTAGATAAGCTCCTGGCTTTCCATTTGAACGATTCTAAAACCGGCCTCGGCGCCAAAAAAGACCGCCATGAACAGATCGGCCAGGGGGAGCTGGGGCTGGAACCGTTTCGCCTCTTGATGAATGACCTGCGTTTTGAAAAGCTGCCAATGATCCTGGAAACACCAAAAGGACCAGAAATGAAGGAAGACGTCGAGAATTTAAGGGTTCTTCGTAGCCTCACGCTCACCGCTTAAGGCAAAAAACAAAGGTTCTTCTTGTCTCAACCAGTTCAAATAATTATTACGGTTCTCAATGAACTGCCGCCATAAGGCTTCCCGATAGGCCACCCATTTTTCGTGAGGGAGCAGCCATTTGATCGCCGCCAAAACCCGCTCATCTTCAAGCATTGCCCAGTGCAACGATAAAACTCGTTCCCTGTTTTTGTTTTCCGCCAAATAAGCTGGAAAGAATTTCTTAATTAGGGCGGTTTTCGCCTGGGTCTTATTATTGACAACGAATACCAGACTGACCGCAGCCATGGCTTGGGGATCAGGGACCTGGTAAGCGTCAAAATCAAAGATCTTCTCATAGTCCTTAAAGCGATCGTCAATTTTCTCCCGCCGTTTTTCCGCTGACTCCCAATGGCCGGACCAAAGCTCACAAAATACTTTTCTAACCATTAAATAGGCGAACCCCGATTTCAAGTCACTACCAGCTACTAATAAACAGAGCGTCGCCGCCAGGTCGCCGACTAAAGGACGAAACCAATCATAATAAACAACTTTGCCGTTAAACCCCCGGTATTTTCTAGTCACTGAATTGATAAAACCGTCCAATGTTGTGATTAAAAAAGGGGTAACTAGCCATTCAATCTTGGCCCCGCCATAATGGGCATGAAGTATATCTTTCAGCGTGGAAAGGAACATATAGGCGCCGGAGGTCACCAATAGCGAATCAGTTAATTTGTCCCACTTGATATGGTCGGCATTTTTCCACCAAACCGTGACATCCCGTCCATGCTTTGCGACCAGATCGGCCGCGACATTTCTAGCGGCATTCAAAGACAAATAAGCAAAAGCATGATAAAAATCAGTCGGCACGCCAAGTATAATATTCAGATTCGACAGATTGACCTGCCCCAGCATTGCCCAAAAACTTAAACCCAGTTTGATCGACAAACCACCCCAGGTCAACGACGGGATCTCTTCAACCGGGACACGCTGCATCGGTTCGGCGCTGTTAGTTGTACTTATGGTCTCATTAATTGCGGAATAGATTGCCCCTTTATAAGGAACAAGTTTTCCCCAATCAATCGCGTTTGGCCCCTCAACGATCAAACCAAGATGATAAACAAGCCTTTTGGCTGAAAAAATTGTTGACGGCCGATAATGCTCCACCGGGACAAATCTAGCGCGTTGACGGCGAACCGCCATTTTAAGAAATCCGGGTTCTTTAGGCGGAACCGAAGCAACCTTAACCATGCTTGAAGTATAGCTAAAGAACATTACTCCCTGATAACTTCGCGGTTAAATTATTGTTACAGGCTCCCGCTCTTCCTTAATTGACATAGCTTACGCTAATTGTTTGCAACCAATAAATAAGCTATAATTCCGCATAATGAGCCTAATAAAAAGTCCTGCTTTTGTCAAAAATAACGACTACGAAGAACTCGGTTTCGCCAAGGTCGACCACCACCGGATCCACCGGAAAGGCTTCCCCGAAGTGATCTACTGTCCCGGGAAAACCCCCGAACAGGTCGCCAAAATCGCGGCCAGTATCGCCAAACAAGGCCATGATGTTCTGGCAACCAGAGCCGATAAGAAAATATTTAAAGCCGTTAAAAAATCTCTGAAAAAAGCGAAGTATCATGAGATGGCAAGGATTATTACAGTCAAGAAAGCAGAACGTAGAACGTTGAACGTTGAGCATAGGATTGCGATAATTACGGCCGGGACCGCCGACCTCCCGGTCGCGGAAGAAGCCGCCGTCACCGCGGAACATCTTGGCCATAAGGTCGAGCGGATCTACGATGTCGGGGTTGCCGGGATCCATCGTCTAATGAAGAACTTGCCGAAGATCAACAACTGCCGGGTGGTGATCGTCGTCGCTGGCATGGAAGGGGCGCTCGCTTCGGTCGTCGGCGGCCTGATCGACAAGCCGATCATCGCCGTTCCAACTTCGGTCGGCTATGGCGCCAGCTTCAAAGGCCTCTCCGCCCTCCTAACCATGCTCAACAGCTGCGCCCCCGGGGTCAGCGTCGTCAACATCGACAATGGCTTTGGCGCTGCGGTCTGCGCCGCTCTGATCAATCGCTGACCCGGCCGATTAAATATTTAATCGCCGGAAACAAACCAAGCCGGGCCAAAATCTCCGAAAGATTAAAAATACCGTTTACTCTCTCCAACTTATCATCAATCTTACAAACCGCTTCGCTCAAAGGAAAAAGCAAGGCGCACGCCTCATTTATTTCGCCGTTGCAGATAAGCAGTTTCGTCAGCATCGTCGTATGTTTAATATTATCGTCCAGGGTGCTTTGCATGGCGGCCCCGGCCTCGCCTCGAAAAAAACGCTCCTCCTCTTCGCTCTCCCGCCCTTTTAGCAGTCCGGCAATATTTAGGGATTCAATCCCTTTTTTAACCGGGTCGCGAATCAACCGGAGCGCCTCTTTTGCTTCCGCTAATCTTTTCGCCAAAAGTTCCCGATCTTCGGCAATGAGAGGCAGGACCATTTGCAAAACAATCACCCGATCAACCGGCTCTAATTCTTGGCCTAAAACTTCAGAATAATAGGCCAGCGGCTTTGCTAAAACAGCCAAGTCATTCCAGCCATCGGCTTGTAAGACTGCTAATGTTCTGCAAAACAGCCAAGCAGCAATAACCGGCTCATCTTTGGCAAACGTCCCGATGGATCTCGGATCGCCAGACATTATTTCTTCGGCAATTGAGTTGTTTTCCGCGGCAAGCTCATCCGCCAGTTCTTTTCTTGGCTCCTCCGCGCAATGCCGATCGGCAGCTTTTATCGCCCGATCAACCGTCGTTCTTATTCGATCGATTCTTCCCGTTCCGACTAAAACTCTGACAGTTTCACAAACTTCCAGGGTTGAGCGCCAATAAAACTGGCGGGAGTTAAAAAAATCATAAAAGTAGTCCGTTCGCTCCGGCCCCAATCTGGCCCCTGACAGAGGCACGATGTCGCCGTCGCCCTTCAGCAGTCTTTGCCGTAAAGGCCGCGCTTTCGTGGCCGATCCGGGGGCGGAATTGATCAACTGTAAATATGGCGGACGGCTGCTGCCGATCATAACTCGTTATCATTATTTAAAGGCCGGAATTTCACTTGGCAGGAAAAGACGTTATAATGAGACATATGAAGATCGCTTATTTCGACTGCTCTTCCGGCCTCGCCGGCAATATGGTGCAGGGGGCATTGCTTGATGCCGGGTTAGATTTCAACTCGTTAATAAAAGAATTAAAAAAGCTGACGCTCAAAGCTTACAGCTTAAAGCTTAAAGCCATTAAAAAACACCATATCAATGGGGCTTATTTCGAAGTCATAAACAACGAACAACACCACCGTAGTCTCGCCGACATCCTTAGGCTCATCAATAAAAGCAAGTTATCGAAAACGGTCAAAGCCCTTAGCGTAAAAATCTTCTGCCGTTTAGCCGGGGCGGAAGCAAAAGTCCATGGCGTACCGATCAATAAAATTCACTTCCATGAGGTTGGCGCGGTCGACGCGATTATCGACATTGTCGGCACGGCGATCGCCATCGAAAAGTTGGGGATCGAAGCAATTTACGCCTCCCCTATTCCGCACGGTCACGGTTTTATTAAACACGCGCACGGTATTTTACCAAACCCGGCCCCCGCGACAGCGGAACTGCTTAAAGGGATCCCAACTTACGGAATCGACATCGAAGGCGAGATCGTCACCCCGACCGGCGCGGCGATTATCAGTGCTCTAACCAGCGGCTTTGGCCCGGCCCCCAAAATGGCGGTCGAACGGATCGGCAACGGCGCCGGAGGAAAGCCCTTCCCCACCCTGGGAATGCTTCGGGTTTTTATTGGGGAAGCAAAGTTACCGACCGAAAACGATACGATCCTTCAGCTGGAAACGAATATTGACGACATGGAAGTAAAAACCTTGAACAAAGCGATCGCCGCTTTGATGAAGGCAGGCGCGCTCGATGCCTTTATCGAACCAATTCTGATGAAAAAAGAACGGACCGCCAGTAAACTAACCGTTCTTTGCCGGCCGGAAGATAAAGACCGGCAATTAGAATTGGTTTATAAACTGACGACAACCCTTGGGGTCAGGGTCTTTCTGGCCAGCCGGGAAGTTTTACGGCGGAAATTTATTAAAGTTAAAACAAAGTATGGGAAAGTAAAGGTTAAATTGGGCTTGCTAGCCGGCCAGGTAATTACCGCCGCGCCGGAATACGAAGACCTAAAGAAGTTAGCCGGAAAACACCGGGTGCCGTTAACCGTTATCGATAAAGCAGTTAAAACAACTTTCCGTCCGCCTTCGGCGGATTAGACCCCTTTTTCCTTAAACAGCGCGACCTGCTCTTCCAGACAACTGACCGCTGCCTTCACAAAACCGGCAAAAAGCGGGTGCGGCCGATTGGGGCGCGACTTGAATTCCGGATGGTACTGGGTCGCCAGGAAGAAGGGATGGGTCGGCAGTTCGATAACTTCCACCAGGTCGGCATCGGGATTGATCCCGGAGTAAACCAATCCCGCCTCTTCCAGCGGTTGGCGGAAATCATTGTTGAATTCGTAGCGGTGGCGATGGCGTTCTTCAACCTCGTCCTTGCCGTACATTTTATGGAGCATCGTCCCTTTCTTGATCTTACAGGTGTAGGCGCCCAAACGCATCGTCCCCCCCTTGTCGATCAGCCCCCGCTGTTCGGGGATAAAATCGATGACCGGGAACTTGGTTTCGGGATCAAACTCCGATGAGTTCGCCCCTTTCATTTTACAGATATTGCGGGCAAATTCGATCACCGCGCACTGCATCCCAAGACAGAGTCCCAAAAACGGGATCCGGTTCTCTCTGGCGTAGCGGATCGCTTTGATCTTGCCTTCCACCCCTCTGGCGCCAAACCCGCCGGGGATCAGGACCCCCTGGACGTCGCGCAGGATCGCGTCGATATCTTCCTCTTCTTCGAGCTTTTCGGCGTTGATCCACTTGATCTCAATCTTCGCCTGGTTGGCGATCCCGCCGTGCTTGAGCGATTCGACAATGCTTAAATAGGAATCTTCCAGCTCGGTGTATTTCCCGACGATCGCGATCCGAACGGTATGCCGGAGCGAATGCCATTCCTTAACGATCTTTTCCCATTCGGTCAGATCGACTTTTTTCGATTCCAGATCGAGGTACTTCACCACTATCTCGCCGAGATTTTCCTTTTCAATCGCCAGCGGCACATCGTAAATTGAAGGCATATCAGGCAGACCGATGACCGCCTCTTTATTAACGTCGCAGAAGAGAGAGATCTTTTCCTTCATTTCCTGGCTGATCGGCTCCCGGGAACGGCAGACAATGATATCCGGCTGGATCCCGATCTCGCGCAGTTTCTGGACGCTGTGCTGGGTCGGTTTGGTCTTGAACTCGTGGGTGGTATCGAGGAACGGGATCAGGGTCACATGCAGGTTAACGCAGTTGTCCCGGCCGACCTCTTTGCGAAACTGGCGGATCGCTTCGAGGAACGGCAGTCCTTCGATATCGCCGACGGTGCCGCCGATCTCGACGATCACCACGTCAAAGTGCTGGTTTTTGGTGACTTGGCGGATCCGGTCCTTGATCTCGTTGGTAATGTGCGGCACGACCTGGACGGTCCCGCCGAGATAATCGCCGCGCCGCTCCCGGGTAATCACGTTCCAGTAGACCATGCCGGCGGTCACATTGTTGGATTTGCCGAGGTTGACGTCGATAAAGCGTTCGTAGTGGCCGAGGTCGAGATCGGTCTCGGCCCCGTCTTCGGTCACGAAAACCTCGCCGTGCTGGTAGGGATTCATCGTCCCGGGATCGACATTGATATAAGGATCAAGTTTTTGGATAGTGGCGGAGATGCCGCGACTTTTCAGGATCCGGCCGAGAGACGCGGCCACGATCCCTTTGCCTAATGATGAAACGACTCCGCCGGTAATGAAAATGTATTTTGTGCTCATCCGCCTACCCCTTCTTCTTCAATTTTTTCTGGAAATTTCACGATCTTTACTCTGGTGATCCGCCGCCGCTGGACCCGCTCGACGCTGATCAGCAAATTCTCGTAATGAACGACGTCGCCGACCGAGGGGGCTTTCCCCAGCTGGCTGAAAACAAAGCCGCCGACAGTATCGTAATCCCCTTTCGGTATTTCGACCCCCAGGCGGTCGTTCAGGTCGGCAATTGCCAGTTTCCCGTCAATGATCGCCGCCCCATCATCAACGTGTTCGTACCCCTTTTCTTCCCGCTCGAACTCATCGTGGATCTCCCCGACGATCTCTTCGACCAGGTCTTCCATGGTCACGATCCCGGAGGTCATCCCGTATTCATCGGCAATGATCGCCAGGTGGGTCCGGGCCGTCTGCATTTCGTGCAGCAGTTCGGCCACTTTTTTCGATTCCGGAATGACAAAAGGCGAATGAAGCATTTCGCGGATCGTCCCCCGGCTCTTTTTCAACAGATCTTTGGCGTAAACCACCCCGATCACGTTGTCCAGGCTCCCTTCGTAGACCGGGATTCGGGAGTGGCCGCTGTCGAGGATCAATTTGGTCACTTCTTTGACCGTCTGATTGACCTCGCAGGCGATCATGTCCGGTCTGGGGGTCATTACCTCACGGGCGATCGTGTCGCCAAAAGCGAAGATCGAACTGATCATCGCCCGCTCCTCTTCTTCGATCAACCCTTCTTTCTCTCCCTCCGCCAGGACCATTTCGATCTCTTCCTCGGTCAGAAAACCGCCCTTACCCATCTTGCCGCCGCCAAAAAGATAGACCAGCGGCCGGCAGAAGATATTGACTAGAAAAGCGATCGGCTGAAAAAGAAACTTTAGAAAATAAATTATCGGCGCCGCCATTAGCGCGACCCTTTCCGCGTTATGGATCGCCACCGTTTTTGGGGTGATCTCGCCGAACACCAGGAGGAAGAAGGTCATCAAACCGGTCGCAAGCCCGACGGCGTAAGCCATTTCGCCGGCGCCGGAGCGCTCAAAAATACTAATGGTCAAAGAGGTCGCCACCGCGGCCGCCGCCGTGTTGACTAAATTGTTGCCGATCAGGATGGTGGAGAGAAAATCGCCCGGCTTCTCTTTCAACAAACTAAGCGCGATCGCCCCGCGCGCTTTTTTCTCCAGCAAACCTTTTATTTTCAAGCGGGACAGGCTGGTAATAGCGGTTTCCGAAGCGGAAAAGAAGGCCGACATCATCAGCAGTAAGATCATCACCAGTAATTCCAGCATTTATCTCCCCCTACAAATTTATAAGCTTCGGCAAAAATATTATCAGCCCAACGATCGCCGCCCCGCCGGAAATGACCAGGACCGCCGCGGCCGATGAATTCTTGGCCAGGGCCGCCAGCGGGTGCGGTTCGGGCTTGAGCATGTTCACCACTTCTTCGATCGCCGTATTGACCAGCTCAAGGGTAAAGACCAAGGCGATCATGGTAATAATGAACAACCACTCGGTCTGGCTGACCCGGAGCGAGACCGCCGCCGTCAGCACGGCAAAGGCCATGACCGAATGGATCCACATGTTGCGCTGCGATTGCAGCGCGTAGCGGACCCCGTCCTGGGCGTACTTAAAGCTGCGAATAAACCGCTTCGGCATCTCTCATCTTCTTTCCGTGGTCATAACCTAAGACGTGCAACACGCCATGGATGACCAAACGTTTGAACTCCGCTTCGTAACTGACCCCGTACCGTTTGGCGTTCTTGCTGGTCGTCTCTTCAGAGATTATAACATCTCCCAGGAACCCGGTCTCATTCAACGTAAAGGAAAGGACATCGGTCGGCTGGTCTTTTTTTCTAAACTTTTTATTCAAGGCGCGAATCGTTCGATCGTCAACCACGGAAACATCGATCGTCCCATTTCGCCCTTCCCGTTTAATGATCTTTTTGGCCAAAGCCCCAAACTTCATTGGTCCTTGATCTCCGCCCCCAGCGCGGTCAATTTCAGGGCAATTTTATCATACCCGCGCCGGATGTGGTGATCGCGGTCTTCAATGATCGTTTCCCCCTCGGCCGCCAAGCCGGCCAGGATCAAAGCGGCCCCCGCCCGCAAGTCGGAAACCCGAACCGGCGCCCCGGAAAGTTTTTGCACCCCGCTGATAATGGCGCTTTGTCCTTCCAGGCGGACATTCGCCCCCATCCTTTTTAATTCGTTGATGTGCATAAAACGGTTTTCAAAGACCGTTTCGGTAATGACCGAAGTTCCCTTGGCCAGGGTCAATAGCGAAGAAAACTGCGGCTGCATATCGGTCGGAAACCCGGGATACGGGAGCGTTTTGATGTCAATCGCGTTGATCCCGTTGGGAGCTTGGACCAGGATCCCGTCGGGAACAAGATCAATCCTGACGCCGGCCTCTCTTAATTTAACGATCGTCGCTTCCATATGCTCGGGATTGCTCCCCTTGACCAAGACCTTGCCGCCGGTGATTGCGCCGGCAACGAGCAGGGTCCCCGCTTCGATCCGGTCGGGAATGATCGAATAATCGACCGGCATCAAAGAGTTGACGCCGCTGACCTTAATGACTTCTTTTCCCGCCCCTTCGATCTTGGCCCCCGCCCGGTTCAGAAAATTAGCCAGGTCCTCGATCTCCGGTTCGCGGGCGGCGTTCTCGATGATCGAATCCCCTTCGGCCAGCGCCGCCGCCATCATCACCGTTTCGGTCGCGCCGACCGATGGAAAATCAAGGTAAACTTTGCCGCCGCGCAATTTCTTGGTCTTGGCGATGACAAAGCCGTGTTCAAGCTGAACTTCAGCGCCGAGCGCGGTCAAGCCTTTGATGTGAATGTCGACCGGCCGCGAACCGATGGCGCAGCCGCCGGGGAGCGGGATCTTGGCCAATCCTTTGACCGCCAAAATCGGTCCGATCACAAAGAAAGAAGCCCTCATTTTAGTCACCAGCTCGTAAGGGGCAACGTGGCGGACCTGGAAATTCCAAACGTTCACGGTATTGGGATTGGACTGGGAATATTCGGCCCGAAGGCCCAGCGCCCGCAAAACGCGGACGATGGTAGTAACGTCGGAAAGATTGGGGATATTGCGGATGACCGAACGCCCGGGAAGCATGATCGTCGCCGCCAGGATCGGCAAGGCGGCGTTTTTGGAACCGGAAACGGTCACCTCCCCTTCCAAGGGGCGGCCGCCGCGAACGATCAGTTTATGCATTGAATTCCTCCGGTCCGTTATCGGCCATGCCAAAGTAGTGGAGGATCGAATAGATAATGCGGGAAGAGGCGCGGCCGTCGCCGTACGGGTTGGCCGCTTGCGACATCTTCGCGTACTCCGCCTCATCCCCCAATAGCTTGCTCGCTTCCGCGACAATCATGTCGGTATCGGCCCCAACCAGCTTGACCGTCCCGGCCAGGACCGCTTCCGGCCGCTCGGTCTTATCGCGCATGACCAGGACCGGCTTGCCGAGCGACGGGGCTTCTTCCTGAACCCCGCCGGAGTCGGTCAGGACCAGGTAGCTTGCTTTAAGAAGATGAATGAACGGTTCGTAATCAAGCGGCTCGGTCAACAAAACATTGGAAACCTTGCCTAAAATCTCGTTGACGACGTTGGAAACGGTCGGATTTTTGTGGACCGGCAGAACGATCTCAACTTGCTCGTGAAAGCGTTCGGCGATGATTTTGATCGCGGTACAGATCCCGCGCAGGGGCGCCCCCCAGTTTTCCCGGCGGTGGGTGGTGACCAGGACGATCTTTTTCCCCGGCGTCAAGCGGATCCCGATCGAGGCAAGGTTAAAGTCCCGCTTGGCCACTTCCAGCAAGGCATCGATCACCGTGTTCCCGGTCAAAGAGATCTCTTCGCGGGGAACCTGTTCCCGAAGCAGATTGTCCATGGCGCTTTTGGTCGGCGGAAAATGAAGATCGGCCAGGGAAGTTAACAGCTTCCGGTTGATCTCTTCCGGATAAGGCTGCCACTTGTCGAAAGTCCGCAAACCGGCCTCAATATGCCCCAGCGGCACTTTGTAATAAAAAGCCGACAAGCCGGCGGCAAAAGCGGTTGAGGTGTCCCCTTGCACCAGGATCAGGTCCGGCCGTTCGTTGAGGATGATCTCCTCGGTCCCCTTCAGGGTTTTGGTCACGATACTGGTCAGCGTTTGGTTGGCTTCCATAATGCCGAGATCGTAATCGGGATCGATCTCAAAAAGCCGCAGGACCTGATCGAGCATCTGGCGATGCTGACCGGTCACGACCACCAGGATCTCTAAAAAATCCTGGTATTTGCCGCATTCCTTGATCACCGGCGCCATTTTAATGGCTTCCGGCCTGGTCCCGAACACAAACATTACTTTTTTCTTGTTCATATATTATTCTCCAGCTTACAGCTTTAAGCTTCTTTTATCTCTGCAACGACATGATCAACGCGGTCGCGCTTAACAAAAAACAAACGATATAGATCGACATGACCGCTTCACGCTGGGTCAGACCGGCCCGGACCAGAAGATGATGGATGTGTTTATTGTCCGCGGCAAAAGGATTTTTCTTCTCCTTTAACCGGCGGAGAATGGCGAAAGTCGTGTCAAAGATCGGCACTCCGAGGATCAGGAGCGGGACGATCAGCGCCACGACCAGCGTGGTCTTAAAAACCCCGATGATCGAAGCGGCGGCGACGATAAAACCGAGAAAATAACTCCCCGAATCGCCCAAGAAGATCGAAGCGGGAAAAAAGTTGTATTTTAAAAAACCGAGCGCCGCGCCGGCAATGGCGACAATAAAAAGGGCCGCCTCCATTTGGTGGGTCCGCAAAGCGACAAAGAAGAGGGTCCCGGCCGAAATGGCGATCACCCCGGTCGCCAGGCCGTCTAAGCCGTCGATCAGGTTGATCGCGTTGGTCATCCCGACCAGCCAGAGAATGGTCAGCGGGATGGCGACAAAACCGAGCGGGATGATTCCGTTAAAGGGATTGGAAAAGAAGGAGATCTCGACCCCAAAATAGATCGCGACCGCCGCTCCGACGGTTTGCCAGATCAGCTTAGTTAAAGGACGGGACCCCATCAGGTCATCCTTCAAACCGGACAGGAAAACGATCGTCCCGCCGGCCAAAAGGCCGATGATCGGCCGGGGATTGAGATGGACGCCGGTAAAATAAGCGGTGATCAGGCCAAAGGTTATCGCTATCAGGAAACCGGTATAAATAGCGACCCCGCCGATACGCGGAATATTTTCCGTATGGATCTTGCGGGCATTGGGACGGTCGACGGCGCCTATCTTTAAGGCGACTTTTCGGACTATGGGGGTGCAAATTATGGTTATTATTAGAGCAACCAGAAAGCTCGGTAGAAATATATGCATTCTGGAAGTACATTATATCTTAAGCGGAACAATGACACAAGGTGAACACAATATGTTACAATTCACCCATCATGCCCCAAGCTCTTTTTGAACAATTGACCTCGATCGAAACGCAAGCAGCGGAGATCGTCACTGCGGCTGAAAAAGCCAAAATTCTCGCCGTTATTCACGCGCAGAAGCAGGCCGAACAGCTCCTCCTCGAAACCGAAGCCGCCGCTAAAAAAGAAGCGGCCACCTTGATCGAAAACGCGAAAGAAGCCGCCCGGGCGGAAAAAGCGGCGCTCGAAGCCGAAAACCGCCGGCAGATCGAACAGTTAAACCAGCTCACCGCCCCCAAAATTGAGGCGGCCAGGGAATTATGTCGCTGATCGCGATGCAAAAAGTGGCGGTCATCGGCCACCTTGACCGCCGCGAACCGCTCCTTAATTTTCTCCAGGAAGCCGGGGTCATGCAGATCGCCCCGCTCCCATTGGGCCAGTCGACCACCGCCACAGAAAATTTCGAACTTTACTTATTGGAACTAAAAGCGGCCATTGCCGCGCTGGACACAGCGGCGGGAGTCAAAAAAAGTTTCATCGAAAGTTTCGCTCCGTACAAAGAAACGATCAGCGGCGAATTTCTCCGCCAAACCGCCAAAGAATTCAATTGGCGGGAGGTGATCGCCGGCCTCAATCGGATCGGCAATGAACTGGCCAACCTCAAGAACCTGGAAGGAAAACTTTTGGCCGACCGCCGGCTTCTTCTGCCATTTACCAAGGTCCGGGTGCCGCTCGATTCGCTCCGCAGCCGCGAGCAAATAATTATTTTAGCCGGCAGCTGCCGCGCCAAAGTCCTGGACGATTTGACCGGGGCGGTCAAAAAGCTGGCCGCCGGACACCTGGAAGTTGTCGGCGGCGATAAAACCATTTATCTTTTCCTGATCGCGACCGATCAGGAAGCTGGAGCGGTTAACGCTTTATTCGACGAATTTAAGCTGGAAAAGATCTCTCTCCCCAGTTCTAAATTAACCCCGGCGGACGAGACCAAACAGCTCGACGGCCTGCTTAAAAAAACCGCCGCCGAAAGGAACGCTTTCAACCATGAACTGGCCGGTTTGATCAAACACAAGAAGCGGCTGACCTATGTTTACGACTATTATCTTCAAAAGAACGGCGAACGGCTGGCCGGGGAACAACTGGCCCACACCGAACGGACTTTCATCCTGACCGGCTGGCTGCCGAAAAAACAACTGCCGAAACTCAAAGCCGATCTCGAGCAACGTGACAAACTGATCGCCGTGCGGGAGATCGGACCGGACCCGAAAGAACAGCCCCCCTCGCTGATTGAAAATCCCGGGATCTTCACCCCGTTCGAACTGATCACTAAAATATTCGGCTCCCCCTCCCCCGGCGATATGGACCCGTCCGGGCCGCTCGCCTTTTTCTTTATTTTATTTTTCGCCCTTTGCCTCTCCGATGTCGGCTACGGCCTGATCCTGGCCGGGATCGCCGTCTACTACCAAAGGACCCTGACCTTGAGCGAAGGAGGAAAGAATCTGCTCAACCTTCTCTTCTGGGGCGGGATCGCGACCGTCTTTGCCGGCGTCATCACCGGCAGTTATTTTGCCGTCAGCCTTGATTCCCTCCCGCCGTCGATCGGCGGCCCGCTAAAAAGCGTCCAGCTGATCGACCCGGTCAAGAACCCTTTGAACATGCTGATCATCTCTTTGCTCCTCGGCCTGGTCCAGATCATCACCGGCCTGGCGCTCGGCCTCTACTGGAAGCTAAAAAACGGCGAGTACTTAAACGGGCTCTTCGATTACGGCCTCTGGATCTTTTTCCTGCTCGCCCTGGTCTTGTACGGGGTAACCACCGCCCTCGGCCGGGAAACAAGTCTGTTGTTCAGCCGCCTGGCGATCGCCGGCGCAACGGGGTTGGTCCTGACCCAGGGCCGGAACGAACGCGGTCTCTTGAAAAAAGCAGTCAGCGGGATCTTGAGCCTTTATCGAACAACCAGCTTTCTCGGCGACACCCTCTCCTACTCCCGTCTGCTGGCGCTGATGATGACGACTTCGATCATCGGCATGGTCATTAATATCATCGCCGACCTGACCCGGGGGAGCGTCCCGATCCTCGGTTACATTATAATGGCCGCGGTCTTGCTCGTTGGGCATCTCTTCAACCTGGTCATCTCGGTCCTGGGGGCGTTTGTCCATTCCGCCAGGCTCCAGCTGGTCGAGTTTTTCGGCAAGTTCTACGAAGGGGGCGGCAAAGCGTTTAAGCCCTTTCGTCGCGAAACCGCGTATACTATAATAAGTCCCAAATAAACAAGGAGGAAGAATCATGACTATTGGTTTGGCCCTGGCATTGTTTGGCGCGACATTCGCGGCAGTTTTTGGAGCGATGGGTTCCGCCTGGGGGATCTCGATCGCGGCCGAAGCGGCCGGCGGTGTTTTGAGCGAAGACCCGGAAAAATTCGGCAAGGTCCTGGTCCTGCTCGCTCTCCCTGGCACCCAGGGTTTTTACGGCTTTCTGGGCGCTTTTTATATAATGTTAAAGGTCTATATCGTGGGCGGCGGCGCCCCCATTCCACTTTCGGCCGGTTTACAGCTTCTCGCCGCCGGGATCCCGGTCGGCCTGGCTGGTTTCGTCTCCGCCTACTACCAGGGACGAGCATCAGCCGCCAGTATTTTCTTTATCGCCAAACGCCCCGATGAACTCGGTAAAGCGATCATCCTCCCGGCAATGGTCGAAACTTACGCGGTCTTGGGACTTTTGGCCACAATCTTAATGGTCTCCTGGATCAAGATCTAAGATGGGGTTGAAAGAGATAGAAGAAAAGATCCTCGCCGAAGCCAGGGCCAAAGCCCTGGCGATCAGAGAGGATGGGACTCGGGAAAGCGCCAAGATCGGCGCGGCGGCAACCCAACAAGCCGAAACGCGACGCCAGTCGATCCTGGCAGCGGCCCGTCTCCAAAGCGAGGAAGAGCGAAAAGCGATCGTCGTTCCAGCCAGGCTTCTGGCCAAACAAAAATTGCTGGAAGAAAAGCACCGGCTGATCGATCAGGTTTTCGCCGGCCTAAGCGACGCGGTCAGGGAAAACAAAGAGAGCGAGGTTATCAAACTTCTTTATGGTTAAATTCGCTTACGCTATCGGCCGGATCCGTTCGCTCGAAACGCAACTGCTCGACGCCAGCCACCTCCTCCGCCTGACGGAAGCGCCGGACCAAGACAGCGCGTTCCTGATCTTGCGGGAAAATCCTTTCCACGCCGCCGAGATCGATAAACTGGAGCACTCTTTTGATTTCGAAGCCCTGCTCCGCCAGGAACTGTCCTCGACCAAAGCCCTGCTCGACTCGCTCGCCCCTGGAGAGGAAAGCCTGGCCGCGATGTGGCTGAAATACTCCGATCTGTCGCTCGGTGATTATCTCGTCCAGCTGGAAAAAACCGCCGGCCGGGTCCAAAGCCCGCTCTTCCGCCGATATGTTCTCGCTTACGCGACCCTTAACCGATTAAAGCTCTCCCTGTTGAAAGAAAAAAGCGATCCCGACCAAATAATCGAACACTACCGGTTCACCGCTTTCGCTCGGCCGGTCACCGCCGGACTTGAAGAGTACCGGCGCAGCGGCAGTCTCTTCGCGCTGGAGCGGGAGACCGACAATCACCTTTTTTCGATCATGAAAGAAGCGAAATATCTGACTTTCGGGATCGAGCCTCTCCTCGGCTTTTTATTCGCCAGGGAGCAGGAACAAAAAATGATCCGCCTGATCATGACGGCCAAACTGCAGAAGATTCCTTCGCAATTGATCAAGGAGAGACTGATTTATGTCTAAGATCGCCTTTATCGGCCCTAAGGAAATGCTCGAACCGCTCGCTTTAAGCGGGATCGACATTTTCCCCTGCAGTTCGCTCGATCATTCCTGCCGGGACTTGGAAAAATTGACCGCCGGCGGCGAGCACGACATTATTTTCGTGACCGAACGGCTGGCCCGGGAAATGACCACCCTGATCGAAACAGCGGAAAAGAAAGGGCTCAATGTCGTCTTGCTCCCCGACCACCGGGGAAGTCTGGGGCTAGAATTAGCGGAAGGATTAATATGATAATAAAAGTTGCCGGTCCCTTAGTGATCGCCGAGATGGAGAACGTCAAAAAAGCCGACCTGGTTTTGGTCGGTCCCCAGCGCCTGATCGGCGAAGTCATCGAACTGCGGGGGAAAAAAGCTTCCATTCAAGTCTATGAAGAGACCGCCGGCCTTAAGGTCGGCGACCCGGTCGAATCGACCGGCGCCCCGCTGTCGGTCGAACTCGGCCCCGGCATGATCGGCGCAATTTTCGACGGGATCCAGCGCCCTCTCGATAAGATCAAAGAACAGGCCGGCGCTTTTATTCCCCGGGGGATAAACGTCTTGCCGCTCGCCCGCGACCGCCGCTGGGAATTCAGCCCGGTCGTCGCCAAAGGAGAACAGGTCCGTGAAGGCGATATTTTGGGGACGGTCCAAGAAACGCCGCTCGTCACTCTTAAGATCATGGTCCCGCCGGGAGTCGCCGGCCAGGTTGACGAGATCAAAAGCGGCCAGTTCACCCTCGAAGAAACGATCGCCGTGGTCGCCGGCCGGCAAATTACGCTGTTACAAAAATGGCCGGTCCGCAAAAGACGCCAGCTGGCCAAGAAAAAACCGGTTTCCGTCCCGCTGGTCACGGGCCAGCGGGTCGTCGACACCCTCTTTCCGATCGGCAAAGGGGGAGCGGCTTGCGTCCCGGGACCTTTTGGCGCCGGCAAGACCGTGATCCAGCACCAGTTCGCCAAGTGGTCCGATGCCGACCTCATTGTTTACGTCGGCTGCGGCGAACGCGGCAATGAAATGACCGACGTCCTTAAAGAATTCCCGGAACTAAAAGACCCAAAATCCGGCCGGCCGCTGATGGAGCGGACCATCCTGATCGCCAACACCTCGAACATGCCGATTGCCGCCCGCGAAGCTTCGGTCTACACCGGCGCGGCGATCGCCGAATATTACCGCGACATGGGCTACCACGTCGCCCTCTTTGCCGACTCAACTTCGCGCTGGGCGGAAGCTTTGCGCGAAATGTCGGGCCGCCTGGAAGAGATGCCGGGAGAAGAAGGCTATCCGGCCTACCTGGGATCGCGGCTGGCCGATTTTTATGAACGTTCCGGCTACGGCACTTGCCAAGGAACCCCCGAACGGGAAGGCTCCCTGACCATCATCGGCTCGGTCTCTCCTCCCGGCGGAGACCTGTCGGAGCCGGTCGTCCAAAACACCCTGCGGGTCGCCAAAGTTTTTTGGGGCTTGGACGAGACCCTGGCGCACAAACGCCATTTTCCGGCGATCAATTGGCTTCTCTCCTATTCTCTGTACGCCGAAAACCTGCGCTATCCTGAAGCGATCGCTGAAGAGTTCGGCCGCCAGCGCGAAACGGCGCTGAAGCTCCTTTCCCAGGAAGCCGATCTGGAAGAGATCGTCCGCTTGGTCGGACTGGAGTCGATCTCTCCCAAAGAGCAACTGGTCCTTTTCGTCGCTAAATCGCTCCGGGAAGATTTCCTCTACCAGAGTGCCTTCGATCCGGTCGATCAATACTCCTCGCTGAACAAACAGCAATTGATCCTCAAGATCATTCTGGCTCTCCATCGCTTGGGGGAAAAAGCCTTGAACGACGGGGTCGAGATCGACGCGATCAGACGGCTTGAAGTCATGGGCCGGATCGCCCGGGCCAGATTTTCAACGGAAAACGAAGTGGCGGAGATCGAGCGGCAGCTCAAGGACGAGTTCGCCGGATTAAGGAGCACAAATGTATCAAGTTAAAGAGATCGCCGGACCATTAGTGCTGGTCGAAGGAGTTCAGGGAGTCGGGTACGACGAGCTGGTCGAAATTAAATTAGCCGACGGCGAACTCCGCTCCGGCAAAGTGCTCGAAGTCAATGGCGATCGCGCGCTGATCCAGGTCTTCGAAGGGACCGAAGGGCTGGAAATCAATCGCCTTGAATTCCGCTTCCGCGGCCGGGGTCTGGAGCTACCGGTTTCCCGCGATATTCTGGGACGGATCTTTTCCGGCCTGGGCCGGCCGCTAGACGGCGCCCCGCCGGTCCTGCCCGAGAAAAAGCTCGACGTCAACGGCCTGCCGATCAATCCGTTCGCCCGGGACTATCCCGACGACTTCATCCAGACCGGTATTTCCACGATCGACGCGCTCAACACCTTATCGCGCGGCCAAAAGCTGCCGATCTTCTCCGGTTCCGGCCTGCCCCACTCGCGCATCGCCGCCCAGATCGCCCGCCAGGCCAGCGTCCTCAACAAAAACGACCAGTTCGCCGTCGTCTTCGGCGCGCTCGGCATTACCTACGAAGAATCGGAATTCTTTATTTCCAATTTCCGCCGGACCGGCGCGATCGAAAATTCGGTGATGTTCATCAATCTCGCTTCCGACCCGGCGATCGAACGGATCGCCACTCCCCGGCTGGCGCTGACCGCCGCCGAATACCTGGCCTTCGACCTGGAAATGCACGTCCTGGTCATCATTACCGACATGACCAATTATTGCGAAAGCCTGCGGGAAGTCTCGGCCGCCCGGCGGGAGATCCCAGGACGCCGCGGCTATCCCGGTTACCTCTACACCGACCTGGCGAACCTTTACGAACGGGCCGGCCGGATCAAAGAACGGAAAGGGTCGATCACCCTCCTGCCGATCCTGACCATGCCGGACGACGATAAGACCCACCCTATTCCCGACCTGACCGGCTATATCACCGAAGGGCAGATCATTCTCGGCCGGGACCTGGAACGGAAAGGGATCTACCCGCCGATCGACCCGCTCCCTTCCCTCTCCCGCCTGCGCGACAAAGCGATCGGCGCCGGTAAAACCAGGGAAGACCACGCGGGCATTGCCAACCAGCTTTTCGCCGCTTACGCCCGCGGCCGCGAGGTCCGGGAATTGGTCGTCATTCTCGGCGAGGCCGCCCTTTCGGAGATCGACACCAAATATCTCCTCTTCGCCGATGAATTTGAAAAACGCTTTATCCGCCAGGCGGAAAATGAGAACCGGACGATCATCGAAACTCTGACCCTCGGCTGGCAGCTGCTCAAGATCCTGCCGCGAACGGAACTGAAACGGATCAAAGACGAGATAATCGCCAAATATGCGGATCAAAGTTAACCCCACCCGAATGGAGCTCCTCCGCCTGCGGCGGAGGGTCCAACTGGCCAGGCGCGGCCACAAACTGCTTAAAGACAAGCTTGACGGACTGATGCAGCAATTTTTGACGACTAAGAAGAATTATCTGGCCCTCCACGCCAACCTGGAAAAACGGCTGGCGGCAATCTTTACCAAAGCGATCCTGGGCTCCGCTCTCTCCCAACCCGGGGCGCTCATCAAGCCGAGCCGCGCCTCGGTCGCGATCAAGGTCAAGAATATGATGGGGGTCAAGCTCCCCTCCTACACGCTGACCGTCGCGGGAGAACCACTGTACTCCGACCTCAAAACTACGGTAGAATATAAGGAGGCGGCGGACGCCTTTGCCGCCATCCTGCCCGATCTGGTCGCTTACGCCGCGCTTAACAAAGCGATGCGGCTCCTGGCGGCGCAGGTGAACGAGACCCGGCGGCGGGTCAATGCCTTGGAATACGTCGTTATTCCGGAACTGGAAAAGAACGCCCGCTCCATCGGTCTGAAGCTTTCAGAGCGGGAACGGAGCACCCGGGTCGTCCTGATTAAAATTGTTAAAGGAGAAGAGCATGAAGAACACGATAATCGCTGAACTGAAAGAAAGCATCGAAACCAAAAATCAGGTCATCAAAGGTCTGGTCCCCCAGATCGAACAAGCGGCCAAACTGATGATCGAGGCGCTGAAAGCCGGGAATAAGATCTTCTTTTTCGGCAACGGCGGCTCGGCCGCCGACGCCCAGCACCTGGCGGCCGAACTGATCGGCCGCTACCGCAAAGACCGCCGCGCCCTCTCCGCCATTGCGCTGACGACCGATACTTCGATCATCACTTCGATCTCTAACGATTACGGCTACGAGGTGGTCTTCGCCAAACAGATCGAAGGCTTGGCTAAAAACGGCGATGTCGCGGTCGGCCTCTCCACTTCCGGCAACTCCCGCAACGTGATCGTCGCCCTGGAAAAAGCCAAGGAGCTCGGCTGTAAGACGATCGGCTTCCTCGGCTGCGATGGCGGCCGGATCGCCGAGATCGTCGATACGGCGATCACCATCCCTTCCCGGGTCACGGCCCGGATCCAGGAAAGCCACATCACCATCGGCCACATCGTCTGCGGGCTGATCGAGAACGAAATTTTCGGAGGCAAATAAATGAAGTTCATCGTTACCGGCGGCGCCGGGTTCATCGGCAGCGCGATGGTCTGGAAACTGAACCAGGCCGGGGAAAAAGACATCCTGGTCGTCGATCATCTGGGCAACTCGGAAAAATGGCAAAATCTTAACGGCAAAGTTTTCGCCGACTATCTGGAAAAGGACGTTTTTCTCGAAGAGCTTTTGGCCGGCAAATTCGGCAGCCTGTTCAAAGGGATCTTCCACATCGGCGCTTGTTCCTCGACGACCGAAACCAACGCCAGCTACATGCTGGAAAATAATTATCACTACTCCAAACGCCTCGCCCAGTGGGCGCTGGCCAAGAACATTCCGTTCATTTACGCCAGTTCCGCCGCGACTTACGGCGACGGCTCGCTCGGCTATTCGGACGACGACGCGGTCTCGCTGAAACTCGCGCCGCTCAACATCTACGGTTATTCCAAATATCTTTTCGACCAGTGGCTGATCCGCAACAACCTGGTCCACAAAGTGGTCGGCCTGAAATACTTCAACGTCTTCGGCCCGAACGAATACCACAAAGGAGAGATGAGCAGCGTAGTCCTCAAGGGGTACGAACAGCTCAAAAAAGAAGGGAAGCTCCGCCTCTTCAAATCATACCGTCCGGAATACCAGGACGGCGAACAAAAACGGGATTTCATTTACGTCAAAGACGTCGTTGAAGTAATGTACCAGCTCCTAAACAGCAAGGCCAGAGGGATCTTTAATCTTGGGACCGGCGAAGCCAGGAGCTGGAACGATCTGGCCGCCGCCCTCTTTTCCGCCCTGGAACTGAAACCGAATATCGAATACATTGAAATGCCCGATTATCTTCGGGATAAGTACCAATACTTCACCCAGGCGGAAATGGGAAAACTCGCCAGAGCCGGTATTACATATACGCCAACCAGGCTGGAAGCGGCGGTCGCCGATTACGTCACCTATCTCCGCGGCCAGACCCGCTTATAAAAAATCTGACCGCGGCAAACCGTAATCTGGGCTCTCCCGATAAAATGCCTCCGGCTTGATCTGATGCCCCCCGCCGCGCCTCATTATTTCCGAAACGGTCACGAATTGGTAGCCTTTTCTTTTTAAGGCTTTAATGATATACGGCAGGGAATCAACCGTCTGGCGGCTATTATCATGCATCAGGACGATATCGCCGCCGTGGATCCGTCCTAAGACCCGCTGGGCGATCGAGGTCGGGCTGCGGATCCCGCTGCTGGCATGGTAAAAATCGTCGGCGTTGACCGACCACATGACAATGTTGTACCCGGCCTTTTGGATGGCGGCGCTTTTCGAGCGGGGGAGAAAGCCGTGCGGCGGACGAAAGAGATTGAGCCGAACGTTGCCGTTGGAATAGCCGCTGACGATCTGGCTGGTCAGTTTGATCTCGTCGAGCAATTTCGATTCGGTCAGCCAGTTCAAACGGGAATGATAATAAGTGTGATTACCGATCTCATGGCCATCGGCAAGCACAAGATCCAGAAGGTCCGGCTGGGCGACGATTTTTTTACCGATCATAAAGAAGGTCGCTTTGACTTTTTCCTTTTTCAGCGCCGCCAGGACTTTTTCAGTATAAGGGGTCGATGGCCCATCGTCAAAGGTCAAGGCGATCAGCTTGGGGTTTCTCCCCCGGATGATCATTTGGGCCTCTAAAGAGTGGCCGAATAAAACAATAAGACAAGCTAAAGCGATCAGCTGACGCATAGTTTTGATATTTTATCACATGTTATACTTATAACATGTTCAATAAAGCGCTCTCTATCCTGAAAAGCGGCGGCGTGATCGCCTTTCCGACCGAAACGGTCTATGGGATCGGGACTTTGCTAGGAAGTCGTAAGGGGATCAACAAGATCTACAAGTTAAAGGGCCGACCTAAAAATAAGCCGCTACAAGTCCTAGTCCCGTCGTTGGCTGAAGCCAAAAAGCTTGCGAAGTTCAATCCAGCCGCGCTCGTCCTAGCCAAGAAAGAATGGCCCGGCCCCCTCACCCTGGTCCTACCAGCCTTAAAAGGAAAGAAAACTATCGGTATCAGGATCCCGGCTCATCCGTTAACTCTGAAATTATTGAAGAAAACCGGCCCGCTGGCATCGACCTCGGCCAATGAGTCTGGGGAAAAACCGGCGCTAACCGCCCTGGAAGTGATCGCCGCCCTGCCGGAGCTCGACCTGGTGATCGACGGCGGCGAAGCTAAATTGGGAAAGCCGTCAAAGATCATCGATTTAACCGGCCCAAAGCCAAAAATTATTCGTTAGTTAAAAGCTCAACGAGATCTCATAATACTGCGCTTCTTCCACCTGGCCGGTCGAAGAATTGAATTGCTTCTTGTAATGGGTGATCAGACTGGTAAAGGCATTCAGCTTATAAGCGACGTCCGCCCCCATAATCGCCCCCTGCTCCAGCGAGAGTGAGCGAAAATCGACAAAATTGGGCTGGCTGTAATAACCGCGAACAAAGACCTGCTCGGTTAATTTAGCGGTCAGGTCTGCGGAAAGCGCGGAATTACTATCAGTATAACTTTCGTAAGCCATACTAAGTTTAGCCAGTCCTAAGGCGTTAAGTCCGAATTGGACCAGAAAACCGTTGCGCGGCTTAGCGACCGCTTCGACCGACGCGAGGTCGATCGGGTTAAACTCGTATTCCGAGCCAAAGTAACCGGGGACAAAACCCTTGTCAAAGATCCGGTATTCGGCCCCGAACGAAGCGTTCGCAACCATCAGATCGTAAGCCCAGGAAAGCCCGGCCGAGAGGCCGGAGCCGTGGTTCAAAAGCTGGCCCGCCTCCGCATAACCTTCAAAGTTCAGCGGCAGAGGGACTAGCGCGTCAACGCCGACCGCCGAGACCGGGGGAGTCTGCTTCGGCCCGACAGGCAAATTAACAGCTCGCCCGGTCGTATCGGTCACGTAGTACTGGCCCAGGGTCAGCAGCGGATTGACCCGCTCTTCCACCCTGGCGTAATAAAGGTTGGCCTTAGTCGCCATTCCCCGGACAATGTATCGATCAAAGTCGAGATAGCCTCTGAACCCGAGTTGTTCGTTATTGAGCAGGATCGCCGGTCCTTTGCGGGTGGTGTAATTCTTCATGATCAAACCGTGACCGATGGTCACACCATCGAGGACGCCGTAACGGAGCCCTTTTTTGGTATCATCGTATTCAACATAGCGGAAGACGACGTTCTGGTAATCGGGGGTCTTGTTTTCTCCCAGGGCAAGGTTGACGTCAAAACCGGTCGACCAAAAACCGTACCTAAAATCCGGCCGCCAGGTCAGGGTCGTGACATCACGGGTCCCGACTTTGGTATAGCTGAGACTGATCCCGCCAATGTTGGAATTTAAGGTGGTCGGCCCGCTGGTGGATGAAGTTATGTTCGTGGTGATCGGTATAGTTTGGGCTATTGCGGGGAAAGAAAGCAAAACGAATGACAAATATCCAATGACAAATGTCAAATGGCTGAATCGCTTTGCGATTTTATTTATTTCCGAATCATTTGTCATTTCATTTCCTCCTAGTGCCGGAAATGCCGGCGGCCGGTAAAGACCATCGCGATCTTGTGTTTGTCGGCCAGGTCGATCGATTCCTGGTCCCGTTTCGCTCCGCCCGGCTGGATAATGGCGGTTACTCCGTTCTTCGCCGCCGCTTCGACGACGTCAGAAAAGGGAAAGAAAGCGTCGGATGCCAAGACCGAGCCCTTGGCTTTCTCGCCGGCTTTCTTCACGGCGATATCGACGGAATCAATGCGCGACATCTGGCCCGCGCCCACCCCGACAGTGGCCCCGTCCTTGATCAGGACAATGGCGTTCGATTTAACGTATTTAGCCGCTCCCCAGGCAAAGAAAAGGTCGTCCAGCTCGGCCACGGTCGGCTGGCGCTTGGTCACGACTTTCACCTCATTGACCGCGAGCTGGGCGGCATCCGCGTCTTGTACCAGCAGGCCGCCGCTGACCCGTTTGTAATCTAAGCCTTTAAAAGGCTTGTTAACGGAGTTCATTCCCATCTCAATGATCCGGATGTTCGCCTTCTCTTTCAGAATGGCGAGCGCTTGTGGTGTGTAAGCAGGAGCAATTATCACTTCCACGAAGAGCTTGGCGACTTCCTTAGCGGTCGCTTCATCGATCCGGCGGTTAGCGGCAATGATCCCGCCGTAAGCCGAGACCGGATCGGACGCCAGGGCCAATTTATAGGCCTCGACCAATAACTTCGCTTTGGCCAAACCGCAGGGAGTATTATGTTTAACAATGCAAATGGTCGGCTCAACAAAATAATTGGCGGCATTCCAGGCCGATTCCATGTCGACGATGTTATTAAATGAGAGCTCTTTACCGTGCAGTTGTTTGGCGTTGACCAGTTCCCCTTCCCGTCCGGCCCCTTTTTCGCGGTAAAACGCCGCCTGCTGGTGAGGATTTTCGCCGTAACGAAGGTCCTGAATCTTTTCCAGTTGGAGCGACAATTCTTTAGGAAACTTCTCTTCCTTCACTTTGCCCGACAAATACGAGACGATCAGCGCGTCATATTGGGCGGTATGTTTGTAAGCTTTAAGGGCCAGGCTTTCTTTGGTCGCCAGGGAAAGCACCCCGTTCTTTTTCAATTCATCGACTATTTTTCCGTAGTCGGACGGATCGACGACGACCCCAACGTTTTTATGGTTCTTGGCGGCGCCGCGGACCATCGACGGCCCGCCGATGTCGATATTCTCGATTGCTTCTTCATGGGTAAATTTCTTTTTAGAGATCACCTTTTCAAAAGGATAAAGGTTACAAACCACCAGGTCAAAAGGATTGATCTTAAATTTCTTCAGCTCTTTAACGTGGTCGGGATTGGTCCTGTCGGCAAGAATTCCGCCGTGAATGATCGGATGAAGAGTTTTGACCCGACCGCCGAGCATATGCGGGTATTTGGTCAGCTTGGAAACCTCGGTCACTTTGATCCCGGCATTCCTAAGATATTCCGCCGTCCCGCCGGAAGAGATCAGTTCGAAGCCAAGAGCGGTCAATTCTTTGGCAAATTTATCCAACCCCGTCTTGTCCCAGACCGAGATCAGGGCATAACGTTTTTCTTTTTTAGCGGCGGCAGTTTTTCTCTTTTTCATTTCAGTTTCACTCTTCTCCCCTCAATAATTAATTTATCTTCAGCGATCAGCCGGATCGCTTCCGGATAGATCTGGTGCTCTTGCTGTAAAATCCTGTCCGAGAGGACCACTTCGTCGTCTTTTTCCTTGATCGGGACTGCCGACTGGATGATGATCGGCCCGGTATCGCACCCTTCGTCGACATAATGGACGGTGCAGCCGGTGATCAGCACGCCGTGTTCCAGCGCTTGCCGCTGGGCGTGCAAACCGGGAAAAGAAGGCAGGAGCGAAGGGTGGATATTGATCATTTTGCCGCGGTAGTGCTGGAGCAGGACCTCTCCTACGATCCGCATATAACCGGCTAAGCAGACCAGTTCCACCCCATGCTGCTGGAGGACTTTCACGATCTCCAGTTCATAGGTGTTCCGGTCGGCATAAGTCCGGTGATCGATCGCCACGGCGGGGATATTGTGCTTCTTCGCCCTTTTCAGGCCAAAAGCGTCGGGATTATTAGAAATTACGACCGCGACCTTCGCCGGGACCTTGCCGCTTTCGCACGCGTCAATGATCGCCTGCAAATTCGAGCCGTTACCGGAAATTAATACCCCTAGTTTAAGCATCGCTTAAATAATTATTACTTCCTGGTTCCCCTTGGAGATCTCACCGATCAGGAAAGCCTTCTCTTTTTTATTCGCCAGGTGCTGCATGACTTTGTCGGTTTCTTTGGCGGAAACGACCAGGATCATGCCGATCCCCATGTTAAAGGTCTTGTACATTTCATTATGGTCAATATCGCCGAGCTTCTTGAGGAGCTTGAAAATCCTGGGAATCTCCCAGGAATTCAGCTCGATCACCGCCTGGCGCTTTTGCGGCAAGACCCGCCCCAGGTTTTCCGGAATACCGCCGCCGGTAATGTGCGAGATCCCTTTGATGTTGAACTTGCCGATCAGTTCCAGGATCAGCGGCGTGTAGATCTTCGTCGGCGTCAAAAGAACATCGCCGATCGAACGGTTGAAATCGTCGATCTTGTCGCTCGGACCGATGCTCCCCTTTTCAAAGATCACTTTGCGGGCCAAAGTGTACCCGTTGCTGTGGAGACCGGAAGAAGCGAGACCAATGATCTTGTCCCCTTCCCTGATCGTGGAACCATTAATGACCGCTTTCTTGTCGACAACCCCGACCGCGAACCCGGCCAGGTCGTACTCCCCTTTGTGGTACATATCGGGCAGCTCGGCAGTTTCCCCGCCGATCAGTTCGACGCCGGACTGACGACACCCTTCCACTACCCCTTTGACGATCTTCTCGACTACGCTCGGCTCAACCTTTTGAATGCCGATGTAATCCAGGAAAAAGAGCGGTTTGGCCCCCATCGCCACCACGTCATCGACGTTCATCGCCACCAGGTCGATCCCGATCGTGTCATGCTTCCCCATCATGAAGGCCAATTTTAGTTTGGTCCCCACCCCGTCAGTCGCCCCAACCAGGTACTGTTTGCCGAACGGAAAAAGCCCGCCGAAAAGACCGATCCCTTTAGCCACCTTCTTGATCCGCCGAACAACTTCGTACCCGGCCTCGATATCAACGCCAGCTTGTTTATATGTAATCATGTTAAGCCCCTTTATCTCGCCGCTTCCGCAGTCGCTGTTCCGTAGTAGACGTCGCCGCCCCGCAGAACAATGAAGAACCGGCAATCTTTATTAGTACAGGCCCAAGCCTTGTACTTGATGGAAACCGCGTTATTGCTGAAATCCGAAAGCGGGACCAAGACCCCTTTTTCGCATTTCTCGCATTTTGGATGTTCGCCCATTTCCGTCACCTCCTTGGTTATTTTAAGAAAAGTTCAGGCTTTCCAGCCGTTCCGGAACTTTAACGGGGTATTCGCCGTTCAAACAGGCCAGGCATAACCGCTCTTTCGGCAGGTTAACCGCCCTGACCAAACTATGGATGCTCAAGTACCCCAAACTATCCGCTTCAATATACTTCCTGATCCCTTCAACCGACAAATTGGCGGCGATCAATTCCGAGCGGGTCGCCATGTCGACCCCGTAAAAACAGGGACAGGTAATGGGAGGCGATGAGACCCGGAAATGGATCTCCCGCGCTCCGGCTTCGCGCAGCAACCGGACGATCTGCCGGGAGGTGGTCCCGCGCACGATCGAATCGTCAATCACGACCATTTTCCGGCCCCGGATGGCGTCCCGGATCGGGTTCAGTTTCATTTTAACGCCGATCTCCCGCAGGCTCTGCGTCGGCTGAATGAAGGTCCGGCCGATATACCTGTTCTTGATCAAGCCGTCGGCAAAAGAGATCTTCGATTCCTTGGAAAAACCAATCGCCGCCGGGATCCCCGAATCGGGAATGGCGATAACCATTTCGGCGTCGGCCGGCTGTTCTTTGGCCAGATATTTACCCAGGTGGACCCGGACATCGTGAAAACTCCGCCCTTCAACTAAACTGTCCGGACGGGCAAAGTAAATAAATTCAAAAACACAAAGGGCCGGCCGCTCTCCCCGGCTCCAGGTCTTAGACTGCAAGCCATTTTTATCGATAATCACTAATTCCCCGTTGCTGATCTCGCGGACAAATTCGGCGCCGATAACATCCAGTCCGCAGGTCTCGGAAGAAATAATGTAAGAATCACCCTTCCGACCGATGCATAACGGACGGACCCCCTGCTGGTCGCGAAAACCGTAAAGTTTATCAAGAGTCATGATCACGATCGAGAAGGCCCCGCGGCATTTGTTGATCGTGGCGAGGAGCGCCGCCTCAAAGCTCTTTTCTTCGGAAGTGGCAATCAGCGCGGCCAGCAATTCAGAGTCGGTCCCCCCCTTAAGTTGGTAACCGGAGAGCTGGCCCCTTAGTTCGTCGGTGTTGACCAGGTTACCGTTATGGGCCAGGGCAAACGGTCCCCACTTTGACTGAATGACGATTGGTTGGGCATTACAAAGGGCCGACGAGCCGGTCGTCGAATAGCGGACATGGCCAAGGGCGATATGCCCGGTAATTTTACTGATGATCTCATCGTTGAAAACAACATTGACCAACCCCATTCCAACGTGGCCGCGGAACTCTTTACCGTCCGAGGCAAAGATCCCGGCCGATTCCTGACCCCGATGCTGAAGAGCATAAAGGCCGTAATAAACCAATTTGGCCAGCGGATCGCCGTTATAAGAATAGATCCCGTAAACGCCGCACGCTTCTTTCAATTTAGCCCCCTATTAATTGAGCCAACTTTTCCGTAACCTGATCAAGCGGGACCAGTTCCATTTCGCCGGTCCGTCGCTGTTTAACCTCGACTTTACCCTCTTTTAATCCTTTCGGTCCGACAATGACTTTGATGGGGATCCCGAAGAGGTCGATATCTTTCAGCTTCACGCCGATCCGGTCAATCCGGTCGTCAAGCAGGGGTTCTAAGCCCCGCGCCTGTAATTCATTGTAGATCTTCTCGGCGACCGCTTTTTGTTCCGGCTCCTCGGCGTTAACAGGGACGATCGCCGCTTTAAAAGGAGCGAGCGGGGTCGGCCAGATCATCCCGTCCTTGTCGTTGTTCTGTTCGATCGCCGCGGCAACGGTCCGCGAGGCGCCGATCCCGTAACAACCCATGATCATGACTTTTTCCTGGTTGTTCTCATCCAGATAGACACAGCGCATTTTGTCCGAATACTTGGTCCCCAGCTTGAAAATATGGCCGACTTCAATCCCCCGGGAAACATCAAAGACCCCTTCACCGCAGCGGGGACAGTTATCGGCTTTGACGGCAAAGCGGATGTCACCGGTCAGGTCGGCCTTAAAATCGCGGCCGTAAACGATGTTTACCACATGGTGGTCTTCTTTATTGGCGCCGGAGACCGCCAGCGGGATCAGTTCAACCGCGTTATCGGCGACAATCTTGACCCCTTTGAGGCCGACCGGGCCGGCAAAACCGACTGGGGCGCCGGTCACTTTCTTAATGACCGCCTCATTAGCCAGCCGCAAGTCCTCTGCTCCAAGGACTTTTTTAAGTTTCGCTTCATTGATCGCGTGATCCCCACGGACCAAAGCGGCTACCGCCCCCGCCTCCGTTTCGTAGATCATCGTTTTGATCATCTGTTCCGGTTGAATATTTAGAAATAAAGAAACTTCTTCAATAGTTTTAGCGTTCGGGGTCAAAACATCTTCCATGATTTGGGTGACGTTTGGAGTTTGAAGTTTAAATTTCCCAACACCGGCTGATTCGCGGCTGGCGGAATAATTGCATTTATTGCAGTGGAAGATCTCTTCTTCGCCGGTCTCGGCCAGGACCATGAACTCCTGGGAGAAACCGCCGCCGATCAAGCCGGAATCAGCCTCCACGACCCGGTATTTAAGCCCCATCCGGTCAAAGATCCGACAATAGGTCTGGTACATGTTCTGATATTCGCTCTCCAGGCTTTCCACGCTGGTATGAAAGGAATAAGCGTCCTTCATCAGGAATTCCCGGCCGCGCATCAAGCCAAAACGGGGGCGGACTTCGTCCCGGAACTTGGTCTGGATTTGGTAAAGATTGGCTGGTAGTTGCTTATATGAACGGATAGAATTGCGGACCAGGTCGGTTATGACCTCCTCGTGGGTCGGGCCAAGGCAAAACTCCCGGTCGTGCCGGTCTTTGATCCTGAAGAGCTCTTTACCGTAGACCGGCCAGCGGCCCGACTCCTGCCAAAGCTCGGCCGGTATAATGGTAGGCATTAAGACTTCCTGGGCGCCGGAGCGGTCCATTTCTTCCCTGATGATCCGGATAACGTTGCGTAAAGTGCGATAACCAAGCGGTAAAAAGGTGTAGACTCCAGCCGCCAGCTTCTTAATAAAGCCGCCACGGAGCATTAGTTTATGAGATACGACTTCCGCCTCGGATGGGTCCTCACGAAGAGTCGGCGCCACCACCTGCGACATTCTCATCTCTGCTTCCCCCCCTACTGACCCCTTATTATACCCCTTTTTTCCCTACATTTCAACCAATTTGTTGCCATCAATTTTCCCTATATTTACTAAAAATAATGAAATTTGTCTCAATAATGATCGAAATAGCAATAAGATACTTAAAAAGGAGAAAACCAACATGATCAGCCGAATTTATAAAGGGAAGGCAGTCTCGTTATTAGAGATCGCCCAAAAAAGAGCCGCTAGAGCTCGTAATGATTTAGCCGGGAAAGTGCTTGCGGTTAGAAAACTTGTCCATGACGGGAACAATACCCTATCATTAATTACCGTCACCTCGAGGATCGCCCTTGATGAGTTGAAAACGGGAGACCCTGAAACTCTTAAAGAGGATCTTGAAACGATCGTTAAAGCAGGCGAACAATTAACCGCGACACTGGCCAACATCAGGGCGATTTTTGTCCCTTCATCGAAAACAACCGTTTTCACCCCGCCTGTCGCGCCGATCAATTTAGATAGGAAAACGACAGCCGTTAAAAATGTCCTGGTCGTCGATGACGATCCGATATTGCGGACTTTCTTAGCAGGAGTACTGACCAAGCGGGGCCTGACCGTCACTCAAGCGGGAAATGCCGAGGCAGCGATCCCGCTTTTGGCTAACGGACGTTTTGATCTTATTATCACCGATGTCGATATGGACCCGGCAGGGATGAACGGCCTGGAATTAACCGAACTGATAACCAGGACCTACCCCCAAAGCAAAGTTTTTGTCATGAGCGGCGATTGCGCCGCTGAAAGAGAGCGGGCGGCAAGGGAAAACGGCGCTGAACGGTTTTTTCCAAAACCATTTATTATCAGTGATATCTTGAAAGCTATCCTATAAATTTGCGCCCGGCAGGGATCCCCGATGCGCTATTCGCGATCGGGGCAAGCGACCCTGCAATATAAAATGCGCCCGACAGGACTCGAACCTGTGGCCTACTGCTTCGAAGGCAGACGCTCTATCCAGCTGAGCTACGGGCGCATTTTTACTGATTGAGATGAACGACTTGAGCTTTAGGAAAACCGTTAAAATTGGTCGCTGACGCGATACTGTAAGCCCCGATATTCTCGACGTATAACAAATCGCCGATCTGCAGTTCCGGCAGCATCTCACTGGTTGAGACGGTATCAAAAGCGTCGCAGGTCGGACCGACCACCGCGCAGATCTTTTTCTCCCCTCTCTTCTTGAAGGAATGGAAATGATAAGGACAATGGTCGAAGATCACGCCGGATAAAGTGCCGTAAACCCCATCATTAACGTAATAGACCGTTTTGCCGTCGCGCACCGCCTTGCCGATAATTTTTACGACCAGATGAGCGGCGGTCGCTGCCAGATAGCGCCCCGGCTCCGCCACGATCTCGATCTTTTTTGGAAAAAGGCGGTCAAGTTCTTTGCGTAATTTTCCGGCGAAGATCTCAAATTCCGGGACCGACTCATCATAGGGAACTGGAAAGCCGCCGCCAATGTTAAGGACCTTCATTTTGTGGCCGCGGGCGGCAACCTCTTTGAAGATCTCGGCCGACGCTTCGAGGGCAGTAATGTAATTATCGATGTTGCAGCACTGGCTGCCGACGTGAAAGCTAACCCCTTCGACCGATAGGCCAAGGTCAAAGGCCTGTTCGATCAGGTTGGGAGCGTCCCCCGGTTCGATCCCGAACTTGCTCGATAGCTCGACCATCGAACCGACGTTCTGGACCTTGATCCGGCAGATCAGGCCGGCATCGGGGCAATACTTTTTGATCTTGGCCAGTTCTTCCGCGTTGTCGTAAGTCATCAGGGTGTTGAAGTTGCGGATCTTTTTCAGCGTCTCCACCGGTTTGATCGTGTTGGCAACGATGATCCTGTCCCAAATGAAGGCGTTCCGCTTCTTCCCCCGCAGGTCCTTTTGCGGCACGTTCTCCAGGACCGAATAAAACTCCTGGAGCGAAGCAACGTCAAAGCCGCTGTCGAGCGGATAAAGGGTGCGGATGATCTCCGGATCGGAATTGGCTTTGATCGCGTAATACAACCCGACCCGCGGCAGGAAGCGCCGCATTCGGCGGTAATTCTCGCGAATCACTTCGTGGTCGAGCAGAAAGAGCGGCGTCCCGTGCTTTTTCGCGTACTTATGCAGGTCCTTGTTGTTCAATTATTTCACCAAAAATGTCTTGAACTGCCAGACGTCTTCAACTTTGGGCAGCTCCATATCGAACTTGGTAAATTTAATGTTCAGGTTCTTGAGCGGCGTCCAGTCGACCGCTTTCGAAACGAACGGCTTAATGAACGGTTTAGCGATCTTCAGGATCTCTTCGTGATCGAGATCGTCCGGCATCAGGAAGCCCCGTTTCGGGTTCTTGATCATCCAGATCGACGCGGCCACGACCGAGATCGCCACCTGCATAGTAGTCGCCTGCTGGTGCGGGATCAGTTTCCGGGAAGTTTCGATATCAAGCAGACTGCCGCACCACCACGACTTGAAATCATGCCCCATCAGCAGGACGCCGAGCTCGTCGCGGCCGGAAATGATCTCATCCGACATGATCCGCTGTTTTTCCTGCATCTTGAACTGGCGCATCTCCAGCTCGCGCAGGGAAACAATGGCACAATCGCTCGGACAATAGGCGTAATGAACGGTCGGGCGGTAAATGGCTTTCCCGTTCTCCCAAACGGTCAGCCGATCGGAAATGCTGAAAGCTTCCCCGTGGCGAATGACCATCCCGGTGATCTCCCCTTGCGGCACCCAGGAACGGACCCAGGTCCTCATCCCCAAGGTACGAAGGCAGATCTGATTGCGCGGACCGGTCTCGTGGAAGAAGGCTCCTTCCGGCACATACCGCTCGTGCGTTCCCCAGCCAAGTTCGGCCGGCGCGACCCCTTCTTCATAAAAACCTTCAATGCTCCAGGTGTTGACGAACTCATTGACCTGTTTCGGCTGATCGGTGATCTGGGTATCCCGCTCCGAAATGTGAACAACTTTCACCCCGGTCAGCATCGCCAGACGGGAGAAGTCCTTGACTCGCAGATATTCCTTCAATTCCGGCACCCGCTTATCTTTCGGTTTCTCTTCAATGATCTTATCGGCGATCCCGATCAAAGCATGCTTGGTAAAATGAGAGACCAGTCCCGGGTTGGCGCCGTGATCGACGATCGCGGTCGTCCCGTTGTTGTCCCCCCAATCCTCGATCATCTTACGGATCTCCATGTGCCTGGCATAGAGGGTATATTTGGTCGGATCGTTCCGCTGTTCATCTTTATACGGATCCCACTCTTCGACGGAAGTATTGACATAGAGGACCTGATTTTCCCGGCACCAGGTGGTAATCGCGCGGCAATCGATGTTCCAGGCCAGATCGATGATCAAATCGCCCGGACCGGCATATTTAGCCAAAAGTTTTTGGTAATTTTCTTTTGTCACCCGGTCGATAACGTATTTGACTCCCTTCTTCAAGGAATCCTTGACCCGCTTACGATTATCGGCAAAATCCATAATGGTCACATTTTTGGCCGGAACATCGATCAATTTCAAAACGATCGGAATAGCGCACTGTGAAACCGAGCCGCAGCCGATGATCAAGATTTTCCCTTTGAATTTCACTTGTTTTTTCATTATTACCTCCAGAATTTTCTCATTGTAACAAAAGAAATTAGCTTTGGCAATAAAATTCCAGCGAATAATTTATTCTAACCGCGCAATTAATTGCGCGGTTAAATGGATAATAATTCTTTTAATTTCTTCAGCGCTAAACCACGATGAGACAGGCGGTTTTTCATGGTCGGAGACATTTCGGCGAAGGTTTTTGGGTAACCGCAGGGGCGAAAAACCGGATCATAGCCAAACCCCTTCGCCCCTCTCATTTCACGAACGATCCGGCCGTGAACGATCCCTTTGACCACCCTGATCCGGCCGTCCGGAAAAGCGACCGCGATCGCACAGACAAATTTGGCTCCTCTCTCCCGGCAATCTTTCATCACTTTAAGGAGTTTGCGGCAAAGGTTCTCCGGGGTCGGCGGCGCGGCAAAGCGGGCCGATTTTACCCCCGGCCGACCACCGAGACAATTGACCATCAGCCCGGAATCATCGGCAATGGCAATCTCGCCAGGTTTTAGCTTGATCGCTTTAACTTTTTTGATCGCGTTCGCTTCAAAGGTTTTCCCGTTTTCCTTCACCCGTATTCCGCGTCCCGTAACCAGTATCCCCAGGATTTCCCCAATCTCCCGCAGTTTATGCTGGTTGGTTGTGGCGACAATAATTTTTTCACCCGGGCTTCTACCGTTCATACTTCAGCGCTTTTTTGCCGATGTCTTTCCGAAAATGCATCCCTTTAAAGTTAATCAAATCAACCGCCTGATAAGCCTTCTTGATCGCGAACTTGATCGAATCGCCCAGCGCGGTCACGCCAAGAACTCTCCCTCCGGCCGTAACGATCTTTCCTTGCTCATCTTTTGTACCGGCCTGGAAAACCATCACCTTATCTAATTGATCGATCCGATCGAGTCCTTTGATCTCAATACCTTTTTCATACTTCCCGGGATATCCCCCGGCCGCCAGAACGACGCAAACGGCCGCCTCCTCGTGCCACTCAATCATTTTTCCGTCTAGTTTTTCATCGACGATCGCTTCCATGATCGGCACCAGGTCGGACTTCATCCGCATCATGATCGGTTGGGTTTCCGGGTCACCGAAGCGGCAATTGAATTCCAGAACTTTCGGCCCTTTTTTCGTGACCATGACCCCCGCGTAAATAATCCCTTTATAACTGATCCCCTCCTGCCGCATCCCATCGATGAACGGTTTGAGGACCGTCACGTCAATCTCCGACATTAAATGCTCGGTCACGATCGGCGCCGGCGAATAAGCCCCCATTCCCCCGGTGTTCGGCCCCTGATCACCGTCAAATACCCGTTTGTGGTCCTGCGCCGAAGCCAGCGGCAAGATCGACTTCCCGTCGGTCAAAGCGAGGATCGAGGCCTCCTCACCGGCTAAAAACTCCTCGACCACGACCTGATCGCCGGCGGCGCCAAACTCTTTTTTCTCCATGATCAGCTTCAGCGCGTCAATTGCTTCGGCTTCCGTTTGGCAAACAACCACTCCCTTACCGGCCGCCAAGCCATCGGCCTTAACGACGATCGGCGCCCCCATTTCCTTAACATAGGCGACAGCTTCGTCCAAACGGCGAAAAGTTCCCGACTGGGCGGTCGGGATGCCGTATTTGGTCATAAAATTCTTGGAAAAAACTTTGCTTCCTTCGATCTGCGCCCCCTGCCGGCTGGGGCCAAAAACCTTAAGGCCGGCGGCGGCAAACTCGTCGGCAATTCCGGCGACCAGCGGCACTTCCGGACCGACCACGGTCAGCCCGATCTTTTTTTCAAGAGCGAATTTTTTTAAGCCGGTAATGTCGTGAGCCGAGAGGGAAATATTTTCGGCAAATTGAGCGGTCCCTGGATTCCCAGGCGCGCAGTAGATCTTTTCAACCAACGGACTTTGCGCGATCTTCCAGACCAGCGCATGCTCCCGGCCACCGGAACCAATGACTAATATTTTCATGTAAAAACCTCTCTTTAATTATAACATTAAGAATTGCTTAACTATGGAAGCCTGAGGCAAGATCACCCCGGCTTCCAATTTAACCGCGCAATTAATTGCGCGGTTAAATAAAACTTGGAACCCGCGGCGCCTGCCCGCCTATGGCGGGATATTGTCGCAGGTTTCCAGCGACTACTCACTTTCTTTCAGATCGATTAAACGAAGCTGGGCCGACTCAAAACCGTTCCATTCGTTGCTCTCCAGATTAAAGGCCAGATCGTAGCGCTTGGAATAATCCAGGCGTTCCCCCAAGCTTCCCATCCCGAACCCGATCGTTTCAACCTCCGCTCCGCCAAAGTTGAATTTGGCCTTGAGGTGTTTGTTGCCGTTGCCGAGTACCCGGAAATTCGATAAAGCGAGGTTCCGCAGCATCAGGACCGGGACCGGGTTCCGCTCGCCAAACGGCGCCAGACGCTGCAGTTCTTTCACCAAAGAAAGAGAAAGCTGGTTGATCGTGACTTCGGCGTCGATCATCAGGACGGGGGCTAGTTCTTCGTCGGTAATCCCGGCGGCGACTTCCGCCAGGAATTTCTTCTCAAAAAGAGGGATCTTCTCCGCGCTGATCTTGAAACCGGCCGCGCCGGCGTGGCCGCCGAAATCAAGAAAGAGATCGCGGCATTTGGCCAGGTAATCGAAAATGTTCAGCTTGCCGACCGACCGGGCCGAACCCCGGCCGATCCCGTCGTTAACGCCGATCAGCACAGCTGGACGGAACCGGGTCTCCGCGACCTGCGAAGCGACGATTCCGATCACCCCCGGGTTCCAATTTTCGCCCGACATAACGATCGCTTTGCCCTCATCGATTGCCGGCAGGCGGGAAAAGACTTCCGCCTTGATCTTGGCGCCGATCTCCTGACGCCTAATATTGATCCGGTTGATCTCTTCGGCCAATTGCCTGGCGACCGTCGGATCGTCGGCCAAAAGCAAATCGACCGATTTGCCGGCGTGTTCCAGTCTTCCGGCGGCGTTAAGCCGCGGCGCCAGCCCGAAATAGATCTGGTCGGCGCCGATCACCCCGTTGAGATTAGCGACTTCGGCCAATTTTTTCAGGCCGATCCTTTGCCGGCCGTCGATATAAGCCAGGCCGCTTTTGGCAATGACCCGGTTCTCCCCGGTCAGCGGCACCACGTCGGAAAAGGTCCCCAGCGCGGCCAGGTCAAGCAAGGCGGTCAGGAAAAAACTGTCTTTGATCCCGGCGGTGCGCAGCAGCGCCCAGGCAAACTTAAAAGCAACCCCGGAACCGGACAGGTCCCGGGACGGATGGCCCGGCATCATTTTGGGATTAACGATCGCGACCGCGGCCGGAAGGACCGGCGGCAAATTGTGATGGTCGGTAACAATAACCTCGACCCCGGCTTCGCCGGCGGTGGCAACTTCCCGAACATTGGAAACGCCGCAATCTACTGTAATGATCAATTTTACCCCGGAAGCAGCCAGCCGTTTAACGGCTTCAACCGATAAACCGTAACCTTCATTATAGCGATGCGGGATATAATAACTGGTTTCCAGCCCGAGCAATTTAAGGGTCTGAACCACGATCGCCGTCCCGGTCACGCCGTCGACATCATAATCGCCGAAAACAACGACTTTTTCTCCCCGTTCTTTCGCGAGCAAGACCCGTTCCGCCGCCGTTTTTATATTGGGAATTAAAAAAGGGTCCTGCAGCGAAGAGATCTTCGGCGCCAGAAATTTCGCCGCTTCATCAGCCTCCCCTGCTCCGCGGGCGACCAAAAGGAGGGCCAGCAGCCTGGGAAGGCCGAGTTGTCTTACTAATTCGTCCGCTTTCTGCTCATCTACCGTCTGCACGATCCATTTTCTCATTGAATTTTCAGTATATCGCATGTTTCCCGCGGTTTCAAACGGAGATCAAAGGCG
The DNA here is from genome assembly GCA_041661965.1 of Candidatus Margulisiibacteriota bacterium. Taxonomy (NCBI): domain Bacteria; kingdom Bacillati; phylum Candidatus Margulisiibacteriota; species Candidatus Margulisiibacteriota bacterium. The sequence continues at coordinate 184,711 of JBAZTH010000003.1, read as the reverse complement.
AGGGGGAAATAGTAAAAGCCCTCCCGCAAGGGAGGGCTTTATACTTTTCAGAACATATATTAATTAATACTGTGAATAGTTGACGTCATTAATATAGACGCGACCATTCGAGCTGTCATACCGCCAGCCAGGGGTCGAACCAGTCGGCTCGCCCGAAGCTACCGTCACAGCAGTGCTGTTCGAGATCGGCTCATTCGGGATCGCGCCGTCGGCGAACATTGTCGCCTCGATCGAAGCCGGGATCAGCGGAGAAACGCCGTTAGCCGCGTTTTCGGCATAAGCAATCGCCACCGCCGCGCGGATCGAACCAAGCGATCCACGGGCCGCCGCTACTTTAGCCTGATCGGACAAGTTGACGAATCTCGGCAGCGCCGTCGCCGCTAAGATACCGAGGATCACGATCACCATGATCAATTCGATAAGTGTAAAACCTTTTTTCATTCTGAAACTCACCCCCTTTTATTTAAAATCTCTTAAGGCTAAGGCCCTATTTTATTCTACTGGCCAAATAAGCGGCGTAAAAAAGATAACCGGCCGCCAGGATCAGCAGGACCCCGATAAACTTTTTCATCCGCATAACAATAGTGTCAATCGGCAAAACAATCCGATCGGAAACGGCGGAGAGCTTGGTCAGTGTTTTAGGAGAAAAAAGATAAAGACCGGCAAAGACCAGCAATAATAAGCCGACTACATAGAACAACCAGAGTTGAGGATAAACGATCGCCTCGTAAATTACCCAAGCGCCGATCAGGATCAGGACCAAACCGACCAGATTGCGGGCGGAGAGCATTTTATCGTCAATTGAACCAACCGGCTCTTCCAAGTATTCTTTCAGCTTAACCAGCCAATCACCCCAGATGAAGAAAAAACCGAACAGCAAACTGACCGCGGCGATAAGTAACAACCAATCCATAATTAGGGCCTCCCTTTTCAGATATTCTCAAGATATTCTCGCCACCCCACCCGCCTCGCCGAGTCAATTATAATCGTTGGCCGTCTTTTGTCAATAGGAATTAAAAGGACTTGTTTATCTTGACGATATCCCACATCGGCAGAAAAACGCCGAGCGCGAAAAAGAGCAGCATGATCGCCAAACCGAAAATCAGGATCGGTTCCAGGAGCGGGGTTAAATTATCGACCGTGTAGTCGACTTCCCGGTCAAAATAATTAGCCAACTTGGTCAGCATCGTTTCCAGCGTTCCCGACTTTTCGCCGATGGTCACCATTGAAATAACGATCGGCGGAAAAAGATGGCTGCCGCGCATCGGATCGGCCAGGCTTTTTCCCTGCGCCACCTGATCGCGGACATCAAGCACGACCCGGGCGATAACTTTGTTGCCGATAGTCGCAGAAACAATCGACAACCCTTCCAAAACAGGCACGCCGGCCGCCAGCATCGCCGAAAAAGTCCGGCCGAAACGGGAGAGGTAAATCTTAATGAACAACGGACCGAAAACCGGCGCGGAAAGCATGAACTTATCCCATTGATAGCGGCCCCGTTCGGTCGATAAAACCCGGCTGAAGGTGTAACTAAGAACGGCAACGGCGATCAGAACCCAGGGCCAGAAGTTCATGATAAACGCGTTGGTCACCATCAACAATCGCGTCGCCCAGGGGAGATCAAGCTTGAAAGAAGCGAAAAAGCTGGCAAATTTAGGGATGATAAAAATATTCATGATCACAAAAGCGATGCACAGCGTTACTAGAACGATCAGCGGATAACGGGTGGCGGTCTTGATCTTATCGGCGGTCTGCATGTCTTTTTCCGTCAGATTGGAAACCCGGTCCAGGACCTCCGGCAAGATGCCGGCCCGCTCTCCGGCCCTGATCATGTTGATCATCAGCGGGGAGAAAACATCCTTTTCTCTGGCCAGCGCTTCGGAAAAAGTGTCCCCGCCTTCAATGTTTTTGCGCACTCTCTGCACGGCAAACTTCAATCTTTTTCTGACGATCTGTTCGGAAACGGCTTCCAGGCCTTCCAATAGCGGGATCCCGGCGTCGATGACCGAGGAAAGCTGACGGGTCAGGGTGATCATATCTTCCGGTTTGATCTTTTGGAAGGAAGAAAACCATTTTTCCAGTTGAAAAGTAACGCTGATCGCGCTCGGGTCTATGATGCTGATCGGGATCAACCCCTGCCCTTCCAGCAACCGGGCGGCAACTTTTTCATTCTCAGCGCTAACCTCGCCGGAGGATAAAACCCCGTAGCGATCGCGGGCCTTATATTTAAAATCAGTCAAGCTGGGTCACCCTCAAGACCTCATCAAGCGTGGTCTTGCCGGCCAGAACTTTTTCCATGCCGTCGTCGCGCAGGGCTTTCATGCCGCTTTCCAGCGCCGCTTTCTTGATCTCGTGGGTTGCCGCTTTGGCAATGACCAAATCCTTGATCTTGTCGTTCATCGTTAAGATCTCATAAATACCGAAACGGCCCTCGTAGCCGAGGTTATGGCAGGCCTTGCACCCTTTCCCGTGATAAAAAGTCAGGTTTGAATTCACGTCCAGCCCCAGCTTGCGCAGCAGTTCCGGCGAAGGAACATAAGGTTCTTTGCAATGCTGGCAGATCTTTCTGACCAGGCGCTGGGCGATAACCCCGGCGACCGCCGAAGAGATCAGGAACGGTTCGATCCCCATGTCGGCCAAACGGTTAAGGGCGCCGGCCGCATCGTTGGTGTGGAGCGTTGAAAAGACCAAGTGACCGGTCAACGCCGCCTGGATCGAAACCTTGGCGGTTTCCAGATCGCGGATCTCGCCGATCAAAATAACGTCCGGGTCCTGGCGCAAGATCGAAGGGAGCGCCCGGGGAAAGTCCATCCCCGCTTTAAGATTGACCTGCGATTGCCTGGTCCCGGCCAGTTCGTACTCCACCGGATCTTCGATCGTCATGATGTTCTTTTCCGGCGTAATAATATTGTTAAGGGTCGAATAAAGAGTGGTGGTTTTTCCGGAACCGGTCGGCCCGGTCACCAGCATAATGCCGTATGGACGCTCCACCAGGCCTTTGTACTGTTCCAGCATCAGCGGAGAAAAGCCCAATTCTTCCAGGGCATAGAGAACTTTGCTTTTATCGAGCAAGCGCATGACGATCGCCTCACCGTAGATCGTCGGATAAGAAGAAACGCGGACGTCGACGACCTTGGTCTCCATCCTGATCTCGAAGCGTCCGTCCTGGGGGACCCGCGACTCGGCGATGTCCATTTTCGCCATGACCTTGATGCGGGTCGTGATCAGGGATTGCAGATAAACCGGGGCCGTCGAAACGTCATGCAGGATCCCGTCAATGCGGTAACGGATCCGGACATTCTTGTCGTTCGGATCGATATGGATATCGGACGCCTTTTCGGTGATCGCCCGGAAGATTAGCAGGCTGACCAGTTTGGAGATCGGCCCCTCTTCGTCCTTGACGGCCGAAGGGATCGGACTGCTTTCCGACGGCGAGATCCCCTTGATCAAGTCGTCAACCGAGCCGGCGACTCCGTAATACTGGGCGATCGCCGAGTCGATATCTTTCGGGGTCGAAACCATCGGTTCGACGTCGCACTTCGTTTTTGAGCGGACCTCATCAAGGGCGACCACGTCAAACGGATCGACCATGGCGATCGTTAAAACCTCGCCGACCTTAAAAAGCGGGATCAGATGATACTTTTTCGCCACGCCGATCGGCAATAAATTGACCGCTTTTTGGTCGACCAAATAAGTTGAAAGATCGACCCGGGGAAAATCCATTTCTTTTTCCAGAAAAGTCGCGATCAGATCTTCGGCGACGAAGTTGTTGCGGAGGATGCTTTTGATCAACGTGTCGCCGGTGTGGCGGGCGTCTTCGATCGCCTCCTGGACCTGCGCTTCGGTCAGCAGACCGCTTTTGACCAAACTTTCACGTAGTGACTTGCTTCTGTCGGCCATTTTATGGTTCCTTTTAATCCCTACGGATTCTGACTGTATTTTCGCAAAACAGTTTCGATCGAAGCTAAGAGCTTATCGGTCTCGAACGGCTTGGTCAGGTAAACATCGGCTCCGGTCTCGATCCCGGTTTCCTTGTCTTTATCGGTCACTTTGGCGGTCAGCATGATGATCGGGATCTTGCTAAAATTCTCATCGAATTTCAGCATTCGGGCGACCTTATAGCCATCAAGTTTAGGCAACATGACGTCAAGAATGATCAAGTCGGGCCTCTCCGTCCTGGCCTTTTCCAGCGCTTGCTGGCCATCGGCGGCGGAAATGACCGAGTAACCGTAGGAATTCAAAAGGACTTCCAGCAGGGAAACGACATCCGGCTCGTCATCGACAACCAGAACTTTAATTTTCTTTTCTTCCGCCATAACTGTGGGGATTATAACATATGTGTTAGAATAAGGAATAGTGGGATTTAAAACAAATGAATTTGCCATTTTCAGCCAGGAAAAAGCATTCCTGGTCGGCGTGGAATTCCAAAAAGAAGAGATCGCGCTTTCGATCACCATGGCCGAACTGGCGGAACTGGCCAAAACCGCCGGCGCCATCGTCGTCGGATCGATGGTCCAAAAACGGACCAAGGTTGATCCGGGTTATTTTATCGGCTCGGGCAAACTGGACGAATTGAAAGCGTCGGTCATCGCCTCCGAAGCCAACTTGGTTATTTTTGACCACGAGCTTTCCCCCGCCCAGATCCGGAACTTAGAAGAAGAGCTGGGGATCAAGGTCATCGACCGGACCGAACTGATCCTCGACATTTTTGCCCTGCACGCCAAAAGCCGCGAAGGGAAACTCCAGGTCGAGCTGGCCCAGACAACCTTTCTCCTAACCCACCTGGTCGGCCAGGGGGAAGCCCTATCCCGCCAGGGAGGAAGGATCGGGACCCGGGGCCCGGGCGAAACCAAGCTGGAATCCGACCGGCGCTCGATCCGCGCCAAGATCGCGGAGCTAAAAAAACTGATCGAAAAGTTACGCGGCGAACGCCAGTTAAAAAGAGCCAAAAGGCGCAGCAGTCAAATGCCGATCATTACCCTAGTCGGCTACACCAATTCCGGCAAATCGACTTTGCTCAACGCCCTGACCAAGTCCGACGTTTTAGCGGAAGACAAACTCTTCGCCACGCTGGACCCGACGACCAGAAGATTATATCTGCCGTCCGGCCGGACGGTGCTCCTGACCGACACCGTCGGCTTTATTCAGAAGCTCCCCCACACGCTGATCACCGCTTTCCAGGCGACCCTGGAGGAAGTGACCGAGGCGGACCTCCTGATCCACGTCGTCGACTCTTCCAGCCCTTATTTTGAAAAACAGATCAAGTCGGTCTATCAGGTCTTGGAAGAATTAGGCAGCGCCGACAAGCCGATCCTGACGGTCTTTAATAAAGAGGATAAGACAGAACAACCGCTATCAGAGGAGAACCGAAAAAAGCATCGGCCGGCCGTGGTTATTTCCGCTAAAAACAAGACCGGATTTGATGATCTGCTGATTAAACTCGACGCCCTACTGCCTGCGCCACCAGCTTCAATTCCCCCATCAGAGCCTTAAACATCTCCGGGGTCAGCGATTGCGGACCGTCGGACAAGGCTTCGTCCGGATGCGGATGCACTTCGATGATCAAGCCGTCGGCTCCCGCGGCGATCGCCGCTTTGGCCATCGGTCCGACCAGGTCCCGTTTTCCCGTGCCGTGGCTCGGATCGACGATCACCGGCAGATGGCTCAACTTCTTAATGACCGGCACGGCGGAAAGGTCCAGGGTATTGCGGGTATAGGTTTCCAGAGTCCTGATCCCCCGCTCGCAAAGCATGACCTGGTGGTTGCCTTCCGACATGATATATTCCGCCGACATCAACAACTCTTCGATGGTCGAACCAGCCCCCCGCTTGAGCAGGACCGGTTTGCCGGCTTTGCCGACTTCCTTGAGCAGACTAAAATTTTGCATGTTGCGCGCTCCAATCTGAACGATATCGGCGTAGCGGGCGACCAGTTCCACGTCCCTGGTATCGAGCGCTTCGGTCACGACCGGCAAGCCATATTTCTTTCTGGCATCGGCCAATAGCTTCAGCCCCTCTTCTCCCATCCCCTGAAAACTGTAAGGAGAGGTCCGCGGTTTAAAGGCCCCGCCGCGCAGAATATTGGCGCCGCCATTTTTGACCGCTTCGGCCACTTCATTCATTTCCTGCGCCCCTTCGACGGAACAAGGCCCGGCCATGACCGCGATCGTTTGGCCGGCGCCGATCGAAACTTTATCGTTTATTTTAATGATGGTGTCTTCGGTCCGGAATTCGCGGCTGACCAGTTTATACGGTTTACGGATCGGAACGATCTCGGAAACGCCGGGGAGCATCTGGATCGTTTCCAGCTGCAACGACACTTTATCGCCGATCGCGCCGATAACGGTCCGTTCGGTCCCCTTGGAGAGATGGATCCCAAAGCCGCGCGTTTTTAACTTTTCCGAGACCGCGTTGATCTGTTCATCAGACGCGTCCGGTTTCATTATAATGATCATCGCTTACCTCCTAAGGTTAACCGCTTCTTTTAGATAAACGTGCCGCAATTCTTTTTGTTCTTTAACTGAATTAATGTGCATCAGCACCCGAATACATTTAGGCAAACTTCCGGGAACGTCGATCTCTCTGGCACAAAGCAAGGCGGTATCATTCCAGCCAAGCTCCCTGGCCGCCTCCGCTGGAAAAACTGCGTTCAGATCGGCGGTCAAAGTTAAGATGATCGAAGCGATCTCCTCGATCTTCAAATCGTTGGCCCCGACCATTTCGGTCAACAGTTCTTTAGTCGCCGCCAGGATCTCCGTCTTGGAATTATTGGCAACCGTAGTCGCCCCTCTTAAGCCTCTCATAATAGTTGATTTTAACAAAAAAAAGCGGGTTGTTCAATATAAACCGTCTAACCGCGGACTTAAGTCCGCGGTTTATTTTTATTTAATTCCCGAAGCAAGAGCTGCAAATCGTTGGCCTTAATTTGAAAACCAAGGCTTTGGGCCGCCAGCGCGTCATCATACGCGGCCTGATAGTCGCCTAAATTAAACTTCGCGATGCTCCGGTTAAAATAGGTCAAAGCCAACCCGGGCTTGATCCGAAGAGCCGAACTGAAATCAGCGACTGCCAGTCGATAATCTTTGCGGGCCAGCCAATAATTTCCCCGATTATGGAAGCCCTCCGCGCTGTCTGGGTTCAGCCTGATCGCTTCGTTCAAATGGCGGAATGCCCGGTCGTATTTACCCATTTGGGTCAACATATAGCCAAGATTATTATGAGCGGAGGAATCTTGCGGCCCGAACAAGACCGCCTTCAGAAAATCGGCGTAAGCCGACTTGTTGTTCCCTTGCGAAAAATAGAGATTGCCGCGGCTATTGTAAGCGGCGGTAAATTTCGGGTTAAGCTCAAGCGCATAATTAAAATCGGCCAGCGCCCGGGCAGACTCGCGCCGATCGGCCAAAACCTGTCCCCGGTGCTGGAAAGCGGCCGGGACCCGCGGATACCAGCGGCAAACTTCGTCATATAAACTGATCGAGTCATGCCAGATCCCGCACTTCTGCCAGGTCAAGGCGCCGCCCGCCAACACCACCAGCACCGCGCCGATTGTCAGGACGCGGCGCGGGCCCGGCGCCCGGTTGTAAATCAGAAGGCCGAAATAGCCGGCTATAAAATAAAAACCGAGCGAACTTAAATAAGCGTAACGGTCGGCAAAGACCCCGGGGATCATCAGCATGATCACGGGCGCCAGCGTGATCAAGAAAAACAAACCGCCGAAAACCAATTCCCGGCTTTTCCGCCCCCACCAAAAAAACAGGCCCAGCAGCGGGACCAGGATAAAAGGAGCAACAATAAAGGCGGGCGGCAGCGGGGTTAAGCCCTCAACCACGTAGGAGCCGAGAGGATAAAGTCCGGTCGGGCCGAGCGGCACGATCATCCGCGGCAGGTAGTAAAATAGAACGCGATAGCTGGCGACGAAAACATTGACGATCGACATTGGCGGTTCAGGCACGACCAGCCCGCCGGTCGCCTGCTTAGCCCAGACCGAGATCAGGCCAAAAACCAGCGCCAGTAAGAAGAACGGGACCTTTTCCCAAAGTAATTGCCGGCTCCATTTCCGGCCGCGATATTGATCGCAAAGGAGCAGGACCAGCGGCAGGGAAAGCGCCATCGGTTTGGCCAGCAGCGCCAGCAAGAAAAAACCGAATGAAAACAGCAACTCCCTCCCTCGACCCCGCAAATAACGGAGATAAAAGATCAGCGAAATAAAATAAAAGAAAGCAAAAAGAAGGTCTTTCCTTTCGGTCGCCCAGGCGACCGACTCAACGTGGACCGGATGGACCCCCCAGAGGAGAGCGACGCCAAAAGCCAGCGGCAAGCTGTCGGTCAAAAGCCAGAGAAAAATGAGAATTAAGCCGGCATTAGCGGCGTGCAGCAAGAGGTTGTCCAAATGATAAACAAACGGCTGCAAGCCGAAGAACCGATATTCCACGGCGTAAGTCAGCTGGACCAGCGGATGATACATCCCGTAATGCGGGGCCGTGAACCATTGCTTAATATTTTCGGCGGAAAAAGAAGTGATGGTCGGATTATTATAGAGCATCACGTCGTCGTCCCAATCGACGAATTGATTACCGAGCGACGGGAGATAGCTGGCCAAAATCAACAGCCCGATCGCCGCGGCCAAAGCGGGATTAAATATTTTTTTCATGATTAAGGAAAGTCCGGTAATTTTCGTTCAACCGCGCGATCAGCAGGGCGGTCAGGCACTCAAGCGAAACTTCTTTGCCGGTCGCCATTAACAGCGAAGTCGCTTTTCCGCCTAATTCCGGCGGCCAGGCGGAAGTCTTAACGTTGATCCCGATCCCGACGATTAAATGGCCGTCCCCGACTCCTTCGACCAGGATGCCGGCAACCTTTAAGCCATGGACCAACAGATCGTTCGGCCATTTGATCACAACCGGCAGATCAATCAGGTCAAGGATCGCCGCGCGGGCCGCCAGAGCCGAGAACAAGGTCAGCGGAGCTAAATCGCTCGGGCTCCGGTACGGTTTGAGGATGGCGGAGAAATAAAGGTTGCCGGACGGCGAGAACCAGCCGCTACCGGGCTTCCCCCGCCCCTTCGTCTGCCGATCGGCGATCACTACGACCCCTTCACTTTTCCCCTTTTTTATCAGCCGGCGGGCTTCTTCGTTGGTTGAATCGAGTTCAGGATAGTGGAAGAGCTCTCTGCCAATGACCATGCTACCACATCCCGGAAAGGGAGACTCGATGAACATTGTTCGAGGAACCCCCAAGACTATGAGACACCAAAATATATTTATGCGGGATTTCTGCTTCTGTTGGCGGCCTGCCTGTCGGATTATTAATATTTTTCTTTTTATCACTAAACCAAGCAATAAAATCCTCTCGCGCTTGTTTAAACCAGGAATTGCCACGGCCGGTTTTTTCACCATTAATAGTATCGGTTATCTTTGTTTTAATTGGCGCTATATCTGCCGCATTTTTTAGGTTCAGCCAGCCCCCCTCAAGATACGCTTTGTTGTCCCAATTCGGATCTCCAAGCTCACGTGCCATTAAATCAATATGGCCATCTCGTTGAGAAAAAGTATATGAATAAACATAACCCTTCAACCCTAAATTATTTTCCAGATATCCTTTCAGGTCGCCATAATCTGCCCCGTCATCAGGCTCATTTATCAACTCGCTCCCGTTTTCTCCCTTCCCTCCTCCAACATCTTTTCCACAATAAAAACGGCTAGAAGAATTAATCCCATGCACTAATATTACAAGATAATTTGGAGAGGTTCGGACTGCTGGCGTAGTATCTATGTATGCTGGCGTTTCATTAGCATAGCCGCGTCCAGCAATAACAAGCCAAAAAACCATAATTATTGACAAAAATAATTTGTGCTTATCTGATTCTAGTCGAATTTCCATTACTGATATCCGTTACCCATATTCCACCAATCCAACTCCCTCCGCCAGTGATTAAGTCGCCACCAACTAGTTTGGTGTTATCATAAGAAAGCTTGAGCGTTGATCTTTGATATCCATCAAATATTAATGCATCTCCACTTCCATCAATGCCAACCTGACGCACCTGCAAGCCATATCCCGAATATACAACTTTATTTGAAACAGTTATCTGTGGATCAGACCCAACACTTGCAATTATTTCTTTGCTAGAGCTATCAATATTTATGGCATAGATTTTGCTCGATGCGCTATCTGCAAAAGAGAAAACAATTTTTTCTCCCACCCTCCAGGCTACCGCCTCCGAATTATTCACAATCATCGTATTCCCTGTCCCATCAGCATTAATTACATATAAATTATTACTGGCTGTATAAGCAATTTTGGTGGCGTCCGAAGACCAGTCAAAATAATTTACGCCTGTTACGCCTGATACTTTATACAAACCGCTACCATCATAATTACAAATTGCAATCTCACTATGTGGCCCGTCTACATAACCAAGTTTCCCGCTAACAGGCGAGCAGGTTATTTCTTTCACTAAATCCCCGACCTCAAATAAGTTCTGTTCGCTACTCCCATCAGCATTCATCACTGTAATATAATTTGTATCACCCTCTTCTTTCCTCCCCCATATCGCCTCGCTCCATCGGCTTGTTACTTTACAGCAAATTATCCTTCCATCAGGCATCCAGTTGGGATAATAATAAGCGGAGCTCTCATGGACAGTCGCCCCACACCCACCCATCACCATCGCCAACCCAAAAAGAGTCGCCCCCAATATTACCAACCCCATCACTTTTTTTATCGTCATTTTAATAACCACCCTTTCTTGCTTTTAGCAATCTCATTGCCACAGAACATTATCCGCCATATCAGTCGACAATTGCAATCGATTTTCATTATTAAGTGGCGAAATTTCGCCACTAACCATTGATTTATTCAAATTCCGAATGGGCGCGCATTTCGCTTACCTTAAGAAAAATCGAAATGCGCCGGCGTTTTCTTTTCGTCCATTTTCTTTTTCGCTGTTGAAAAAGAAAATGGACACCCAGTAAAGACCAAGTAAGAAGCCTAGGAAGCGAATAGCCGATAAACCTGGGTAACCCCAACATTTGATTCTGCTCTGACGGCGACTTTATGCTCCCCGTCGCTTAACCCGTTGGCTTTATAACTTGCTTTAGCCCACGGGTGGTAGGCTTCCATAGTCGATTCGACCTGCGGGGCTACTTCTTCCCCGTCAAAGGTCATTCCTTTAATCGTAATTTTCTCCGAATCGTAATCACCGGTATATTCCGATTTATTGAACTCGACCGAGATCTCGGGATTGGCAATGGCAACGTAATATTCCGGCAGAGGCTTAAACTGGCTCGGCTGCATCGGAATGGTATTAAGGATGACCTTTAAGAGTTGGTTGGACTCATAACCAACTTTATTCTTTGCTCTAAACGCGATAACATTCTGGCCTTCGGCTAATTTGAGCCCATCAACTTCAAAGTTCCCCCACTCATCCATTTTGGGAACCGGCTTCCAGGCCGCGAAATTTTCGGAGTATTGAAAATACTGCATTTTGCTCGGCATAAAATCGCGCAAGACACCGCTAATCTTGGTAGGGGCCTCTTTGACCATAATCGCCGTTATCTTTTGTTCTTGTCCATCAATAACAATCGGCACATTTGTGTTTGATCGATTATCGTATGAATACCCCTTAACTTCCACTGGATGATAAGCGCTTAAAATTGTTATTTTACCGTCCGCTTCTTTTGTTTGGTTGGTGGCAAGCATTAAACCTTGAGGATTTATTGTTTTGATACTAGAACTGCCAGACACCGGGGCATCAAAGAGCGCTTGCTCTAATAATATAGGAGAGCCATGGCCTACAACCTCATCAATCATTTCTTTATGCGCATAAAGAAATTGTAACGGATTTACTGACTCATCAGCAACAAATGTTTCAGCCGCAGCCATAACGAACCCAATATAACAACCAACCTTGGCCGGCCCCGGAAGAAAACCAAGAAAATAGTCCGCTCCTGGAGGGATTGCGAATTCAATCGCCCCCAAAGATGGGCTGCGAAATGTATGAAGATATCTTTTTGGGTTTGTAATATTGGCTATCCCTTCCCCCATCTGACTAAATCTATCCACTACCATATCCCCGTCTTCATAGATGGGATAACCTGAAAGAGTTGTCGCGTACGCCCCCAATAATCGACCTTCATACGTCTCTAAATGCGGATTAAAAAAGATTTGTCCTATGCTTCCTATCAGCAAGGATATTGGGTTGAATCTACATACTAATAGGCTTGCCTCGTCTCCCATCAAAGGAGTTGGCACTCCATTCCCTCCAATGAGCCTATACTTTATCTCATCATAATCATCGCCATAATTTGTACTATTCAACGACTGCAAAAACACACTCGAAGGGATTAAATCATCCATCGCTGGGCTACGATGCCTTTCCATGTGATTAATTATCGCCTCTGCAACGGATTCATTCATCCAGGAGATTCCAAACATGGCGGCAAAAAAATAAGTAAGATTGTCATTTGAACCTGGCGCCATAGAATTTGCCACAGCCAAGCCCAGACATCCCAAACTTAAAATGGCGGAGCTTGTAAAAGTATTATCATGACTCTTAGCAAATGACGCCGCGCCGCTCCCTTTATGAGGCGTATCAATTGTTATTAACTTCTCAATGTCATTTTGATAATACCGGTTGCCACGTTGGTCTTTTCCTAGGATATATGAACGGACCGCAAGTCCGCCCATTGAATGAGCAATAATTATATATTTTTTAGGAATTTCATTATCTGGCCCGCTTGAATCAATCGGCGCCCTCCCGCTGGGATTGTTTTTATTTCTTTTTGGGTCCTTAAACCATTCAATAAAATCATTTTTCCCTTGTTCCAACCAACTGTTAACCGTTTTGTCTGGTCGCTTGGTTAATTTCCAATAATGCTTTTCATAATCACTATTTTTTGTTTCTTGATCAATAACGTCATTCTTTTTATCATCAGGCCTATTAACGCATACTTCGGGTCTTTCCTTGTAATTTCTATCTCCAAACTCCCTGCCTTCTTTTTCAATATTTAAAAAGGGATCAGAAAATTGATATATATGAACATATCCATCCAATCCGTTTGAAATCAGATGATCTCTAATCTTCGCTAAGCATGCATAGTCATCGCCAACCCCATGCACAAGAATTAATAGATAGTTTTTCGCGTATAAAACATTTTGCTGCTCTATTGCTTTTCCTGAGCTATGGAATAACGTTAAAAATATAAAGAGAAGAACAAAGAACCTTATTTTCATTTAAGCTGTTTTAAATTTGTCCCATCAATATTAATAATCCAAATACCACCATTCCCCGTAGTGTCATACCCCTTCCCTCCCACAACAAATAGTTTATCCGGAGACAATTTAGGTTCGCTTTTTTTATATGAAGAAAACAGCAGTAAGTCATTTGTGCCATCTAAGTTAATAACTCTAATATCTTCTCCGAAATTATAAAATATCTGATTTTCTGAGTGTTTCTGCAAACTATAGCCAATCCTAAGTTTTTTATAATTCGCACCATTTTCACTAATAACAGAAAGAGATATTCCCTCAGTACTTGATTTATCTTCGAATGCAATTGTATTCGTATTTACCCAAATAGCGCTCAATGAATTATCATATATATGTGTATTATTCGTTCCGTCAATTCTTATTGAGAAGGTATTATTATTAGACGTTACATAAACCAATTTATCCTCATCCGGCCCCCAATCCAATTGAGATATATTTTCTGTAACTGGAGAGAATACATAAATTTGCTGATTATCTGTCCTTCTAACAATTTTTATTGTTTCACCACTAATAAAAGCGACATAAGTGCCTTTGGGAGAATAATATGGGTAACTATCATAGGCGGTCGCTGTCTCATTGTTACCATCGGTATCCATGGTTACATAGTAAGTATCTTCGCCCAAATATTCATTCGTCCCCATGCCATATTCCCTGTGATGATAAACGGTCTTTGTCGCATAAATCAATCCTTCCGGGGTCCAATTAGGCTTGGTATAAATGACTTCATCCCAATAACTACTCCCACACCCACCCATAACCAGCGCCAATCCAAAAAGAGTCGCTCCCAAGATTACCAACCCCGTCACTTTTTTTATCGTCATTTCTTCTCCCTTCCTTTCCTTCCTTATAAGCAATCTATTCTCCACAAGATATTATCGCCTGTTTCCGCTTGAAATTGCAACCAATTTTTCTTATAAGGTGGCGAGATTTCGTCAGTAGGAATCAGGTGGGTTAAAAGCGATACATCAAACCAACTGAAGCGAGATCAGAGGCATCATTAAGTTCCATATCCTGGTGAACGCGGTAAGCGGCGTCAAAATCGACGTTCGGCGACAGGCTGTAAATGATTCCCCCTTCGGCGGTGAACCGGGCCCGGTCCCCGGCATATTTCAGGTCGCTCCCCATTCGGATATCGCCGCGGCCGAAAAGTTTAGCGTTATCGGCAACCAGCTGTACCAACTTTCCGCCGACGTTGACGGTCCCGTTCTCCAGCGGACGGTTGAACCCGTCGTAGCCGGCGAAATCAAAACGATCGGCGGTAAAGGCCGGGCTGATGTATTCCGAACCGATCTTCGCCGCCTGGACGGTAAAAACAGTGCCGGTATCCCAGGGGTCGTTCAGCGAAACGCTCCCGGCAACCATCATTTTTTTCTTTTCCGAGCCGAAACCGATCGTGCCGCTGGCCGAAACTTTTTCGCCGAGCGGCGCGGTGACGGCGATCTTCGCCCGCATGGTCCGGTTATCGGTCGACAAACTGCCGAGCGACATGTAATCGCCGGTAAAATCAAGCTTAACGCTGTTCAGATCGAATCCGACCGTTCCGGTCAACAAGCTGGAGGTCGCCTTCCCGCTGTTATCGTTCTGAAAATAGTCGCCGCCGGCGATCTGGCGGGAATAAAAGCCCCCTTTTAGTTCAGCGCCGTGGACTTTGGTGGAAGCCAGCACCCCGCTGTCGGGCCGGATATAGGTCATGCCGATCTCGCTCGGAATGGCGCCGGTCGGATCGGCCAGATGCCTTTTCGGCCCGGGGCCGTAAGTCACCTTGACCTCCAAGGGAGAAGAATCGGGCGCCAGGGCGACCGCGAAACGCGATTCAATGTCCATAAGCTCCGGCGCCAGCTTGCCGTGGCCGGCCGCGCCGGTCCCGTCGTCATAATAGCCGTAATCCATGGTGTCGAGATTAACCTTGACCGCGGCATCGGAACTGAACTCGCGCGACGCCGTCACCACCAGCCGATAGTTCCCCAGGGTCCCGGGCTTTGCCCCATTGGTCGCCAGAAGGTTGCCGGTTTCCCACTTACTGACGTATTTGCCGGTCACTTCCAACTCGTCCTTGACCTTCGGCTTCCGCTTGAGCGCGACGATCTGATCGCGCAGATTTTTCAGGTCGGCGGAAAAGTCTTTCCCGGCAAACGATTCCGACAGCTTGGAAAGAAAGAGGGCGGCTTCATAGCGGGTCATCGGTTTATTCCCCCGGTAAGTCCCATCCGGATAACCTTTGGTTACCCCCAGCCTGATCAGATCGTAGACCGCGGCGTAGCCCCAATGATAATTGGGGAGATCCAAGATCTTGACCTCACTGGTTTGTGCCGATGACGATCCGGCTAGAAACCCTAAAACAACTATAATTATCGCAATTTTATGCTTCATTGGTTAATTTTTCAGTATATCAATTATTCCCGTTAAGTCAAGCAAAACAACGCTAAAAAACACTTCTCAACCCTAGTTGCAACAGAGTGGAATCAACCGCTTCATAAGCAAGGCGGTATTTAAATTCCAGCGCGCCCGCCGGGGTTTTCCGCCCCAGCGTCAGTTCCGCGATCCGATTTGAACCGGGACCGATATGATCCCCGGCCAGCGCCAGGTACCAGGCCGGAAAATCGTTGTCGAACCGGAAACTAACATCATACGCGCCGTCGCTCAACAACCGATTAAAAGAATCATAGATCGGATAAAAACCTTTTTCCCGATGGCCGGCGCCGATCTTTTGGGCGCCAAGGGTCAATTTGTTCCAGAGCAATAATTCGCCTTTGACGTACAACCCCTGATCGATCCCGGCCAAACGGCCGATCCCCAAAAGCAGACTGTAACGCAGGTTCGGGGTCGGCCCCGCCCGAAGGGTCAGATCAAGATGGACCGCTTTATCTCCGCTGTTTGAAAAGAAACGGGGATTAAGGCCGACTTTTACGCCGCGAAAATTCTGGACCAGCGGCAGGGCCAGCTCCTCATCGGCGATCGTCCCGGCCGGATCGTTGCCGCGGGCCAGGTATTCGATGCCGAAGCCGGTATTACGGTAACTGGAGAGGTATTTAACGCCCCGCTTTATTCGGCGATAGACCTCGCCGTTCTCGGAGGGGAACGCGCTCAAATGAAGAACGTCGCCGGGTCCGGAAGTGAAGATCAGGGCCGAGGCGTCGAATTTGTAAACCCCTTCGATCTCCAGCAAATCCCTGACCAAATCGCGGTTCCCGCCGTTAAACCCGTTGTCCATCGTATCAAGACCGACCCGGATCCGGGCATTTTCATCAAGTTGCCGCTCCAGATCAAGCTTTAACCGGTAGTCAAAGAGGCTCCGTTCCGCCCCGTTGGCCTGACCGGACTTAAAACCGCCGGTAATTTCGCCGTTAACGACCAGGCGGCCGTCCTTTTTTTCCGGCTGTTTCAAGAGATTGACCTCGGCGCGCAGTTCCGCCAATAGTTTTTCATGCTCCGCCTGGACCTTATCTTCGGAATAATTATATTTAGAGAGGAAAGAAGCAAGCTCAAAGCGGGAGATCGGTTTGCCGCCCCGGTAAGTCGAGTCCGGGAACCCTTTGGTCACACCTAACCTGACCAGATCGTAGACCGATTCGTAAGCGTAGTGTCCCAGCGGCACGTCGCGAAGGTAGAAATCATCATCGGTCCCGCCGGCCGCCATAACCGGCGCGGCCCAGCCGAAAACCAGGAGCCCCGCGATCAGCCAGTTTAATCTCATTTCCATCTCCCGCCGGCCGTTAAAGAAATTTAAAAATCTCTTGCGCGATCTTAAGCGCCGCGTCGGGCCGACTGATCTTTTTTATATTCCGTTTCATGGCCTCGTATTCGCCGCTCTCTCTGATCTGCCGGACCAGCTCGACGACCTTTTTCGGGTCCCGGCTGACCTGGCCGACTTTCCCTTTGACCACGAACTCCACGTTCCCCTCTTCCTGCCCGGGAAGCCAGGAGGTAATAATGATCGGCAGATTTTTGGCCAGCGCTTCGGCGATCGTTCCCGGCCCGGCCTTGGTAATGATCAGGTCGGAACGGCCCATCACTTCCGGAACCTGATCGGTAAAACCGATAACTTCAAGCTCAAAACTGAAGCCGGAAGCCTGTTTCTTCAGTTTTTCTTCCAGGTTCTTGTTCCGGCCGCAGATCACGATCAATTTACCGTCAAACTTCGCCCGGTCGAATTCTTTAATGATATCACCCATCTTACCGGCCCCTTCCCCGCCCCCCATCAGCAAAATGGTGAACTTGGCAGCTTTAACGGCGGCTTTCTGGGACAGGATAAATTTCGGGTCGATCGGCATGCCGATCACTTTTATTTTTTTCTCCGGCATGCCGTAGTTAATGGCGTTTCGTTTCGCTTCCTTGGATGCAACGATGACCAGATCGACGTCCGGCTTGATCCAGGCCCGGTGCAGGGTCACCGGATCGGTTATGACCACGATAAAAGGAACTTTCAGGCCGCTGCCCAAGATCGCCTGGACCGTCAGATGGTTAACCATCGGGTGAACAGAAACGATAAGGTCAGGCTTGCGAACAGCAATCAGTTTCGTCAGTTCTTTTAAGATGAAAGGCCGGGAAAGCTTTTCCAACTGGGCCAGCTTTTTCTGGTCGTCAAGCCAGTAATAAAGCCGTCCCCACAATTCGGGGGAATACTTGATCACCGGCGAGTAAAGCTTGGCGAAAACATTGAGGAAGCCGGAACATTGGGCAAAAGCGTCGACCATTTCCTGGTTATACTTTCCGGGGCGGAGGCAATCGACCGACTTGATGATCGCGTTAGCGGCGGAGCGGTGGCCGCCCCCGGTGTCGGAAAAAATATACAGGATTTTCTTTTTCATGACCGGAGGCATTATAACATATGACGACTTGAAATAATATCGGCCGCAGAGTAGAATCACTTTTAGTCGTATTGTAATGAATAATCAAACCGAAAAGCTGCAAGCTTACGTTCGCGTCAAATGGGGCCTAATCTCCTTGGCCGCGCCGATTTTTCTTTCGCTTTTTTTCTTCCGGATCATTTCTTCGCCCGAGCTCGCGGCCTGGGGCCTGCTGTTTCTGGTCGGCGCCGGGACCAATTTATACTTGCAGCGCTTTATCGCGGCCAAAACAACCCCGGCCAAACAAATCATGCTTTCCCTGCTGATCGACATCGCGGTCTCCGGTTACGTCGTTTACTTTCTCGGCGGGATCGAAAGCCGCTGGGTTTTTCTTCCGATGATCACGATCTTCTTTGCCGGCGGAATGCTGAACCTGCCCCTCGCCCTGGGCTACGCCACCCTGGCCTTTATCTTGGTGGCGGCTTTCTTTTTACTGGAATACTCCATGATCGTTCCCGACCTGTTCAACCCGCACGTGATGAAGGGGATGTTTCACGATTCCAGGTTTTATTTTGATAATTTCGGCAGTTTGGCCGCGCTTTACTATTTTTCCGCCGGCGCCGGCGCTTTTTTGAACATCCAGATCGAAAAAAGCATCCTTGATTCCCGCGCTTCCCAGGTCCAATCGGAAAACGCGCGCAAGGCGCTGATGAACATCGCCGGCGACCTGGAAAACGCCAAAAAAGATCTGGAAAAAAGGGTCAGGGAACGGACCGCCGAACTGGAAGAAGCCAAGACGGGGCTGGAATCAAAGATTAAGGAGCGGACCGGTGAGCTGGAAAACAGCCGCAAGGCGATCCTGCACATGATGAAAGATCTCAAAGAAGACATCAAAAAAATGCGCGAGGTCGATTCGATGAAAACCGAATTTCTTTCGATGATCTCGCACGAACTGCGGACCCCCCTGACCCTGATCAAAGGGTACGTCGCGCTGTTGCAAGCGGGAAAGATCGGCCCTCTCTCCCCCGAACAGAATAAAACCATTGAGATCGTCGCCCGCCAGAGCGATCACCTCCATTCCATGATCGACAGCATCCTCGATATTTCGCGGCTCGAGATCGGCAAGCCGATCCCGCTCAACCGGGCGCCGATGTCTTTCAAAAGCGCCGTGGAAAAAACGATCGAAGCGCTGAAGATCCAGGCCAAGGAAAAAAATATCGAAATCATTTCCAACATCTCCGACTTCCTGCCGACGATCGTCGGCGATGAGATCAAGATCAAACGGGTCCTGACCAATCTGCTCGGCAACGCCATGAAATTCACCCCGGAAGACGGCAAGATCTTCGTCAACGCTTTCATCAGCGACTCTGAAGTAAAAGTCGAAGTCGTCGATAACGGGATCGGGATAAGCCGGGAAAATCTGGCCAAGATCTTCGAGAAGTTTTTTCAGGTCGACAGCTCAATTACCAGGAATGCCGGAGGAATGGGAATGGGGCTGGCAATTTCCAAAGAACTGATCGAGCTTCACGGCGGCAAGATCACCGCCGACTCGGAAGGATTGGGCAAGGGGACCAAGGTAACCTTCACCCTGCCGATCAATACGTTATGATATGGGACTGCTGAAAAAGGCTGTCAATGAGAAACGGAAACCTGCGGGTAGCGGTTTTTTAACCGCGCAATTAATTGCGCGGTTAAATTGGAAGCCGAGACGCCTGCCCGCCGTGGCGGGATATTGCCTGCCGGTAGGCAGGTCTCAGGCTTCCAGAATAGACTTTTTCAGCAGTCCCAATATTAATGATAGAAATAGCTTGAAATCAGGCCAAATATCATTTATGCTTGCACAGATGTTTGGTCAATAGAAAGGAAAATTATGAGTTTGCCTAATGAGCGCCGAGTTGTCGTCACTGGAATCGGAGTAGTCGCCCCTAATGGTATCGGCAGAGAAGCCTTCTGGCAAGGATTGAAAACCGGTCTCAATTGTGTCGATAATATCAGCTTTTTTGACACCTCCGAACATCCTTCGAAGGTTGCCGCAGAGATTAGAAATTTTAAGGCGGAAAACTATGTTCCGCTGAAAAAGATCAAAAAAATGGACCGTTCCACCCATATGGGGATCGCGGCCGGTTTAGAAGCAATGGCCGATAGCCGGTTACCGATAAACGATAAAACCGCCACCAACATCGGCTGTATTATTGGAACCGGCGCCGGCGGCATGGGTTTTGCGGAACATGAAATGTCGGTCTATTTCAAAGAAGGGCTAAAAAAGGTCAATCCTTACGCGGCAATCTCGGTTTTTTGCGGCGCGATACCGTCAGAAATTGCGATTCAGCTTGGGATCAAAGGCCCAAACATCGCGGTTTCCAACGGCTGTACCAGTTCGAACGACGCGATCGGCCTGGCGTACAACACCGTCAAGGCCGGAACGGTCGATGCTGTTTTAACTGGCGGGGTCGATGCTTGCGTAACGCCGGCAATCGTCGGATCGTTCTGCCGGATAAACGCTCTCTCCACCAAAAGGAACCATGATCCCAAAAAAGCTTCCCGGCCGTTCAACCTTGATCGCGACGGATTTGTCATGAGCGAAGGAGCTTGGCTTTTTGTTTTCGAAGAACTTCAATCGGCGCTGAAAAGAGGCGCCAAGATCTACGCGGAGATGGTTGGCTACGGGTCAACCTGTGACGCTTACCATATGACCGCCCCCGCCCCGGATTCCGAACAAACCGCCCGGGCCATGCAGGTCGCGCTAAAGACCGCCGGACTGGTTCCCGGTAAAATCGATTATATCGTCGCCCATGGCACGTCCACCCCGCTGAACGACAAAAACGAAACCAAGGCAATCAAGATCGCGTTCGGCGATCACGCCAAGAAACTGTCGATCAGCTCGATCAAATCAATGATCGGACACGCGGTTGGCGCCGCGGCGGCGGGAAACTTTGTGGCTGCGGTCATGGCCGCCAAAGAAAACTATATCCCGCCCACCATCAACTTTGAGAATCCGGACCCGGAGTGCGATCTGGACTATACGCCGAACAAAGGAAAAAGTCTGACCGTTAATTACGCGCTGGTGAATTCCATCGGCTTCGGGTCCAAGAACGCATCAACGATAGTAAAAAAATATCAGGAATAATATTATGAATTTTGTCATGGTCTCGGCCCTTTTAGCTACCATCTTCAACACGCTGCTGGTTTCCGTAATCATCGCGATCGCGATCGAGGACCAAACCAAACGCAACCCGACTGTTTTTTCACTGGCCCTTTACATCTTAAGTCTTGGCCTATGGAGTTTGTGCGTCTTCGGGCTTGGGATCCCGCAAAACGTCGAGACCGCTTTTATCTGGGTCCGAGTCCTTAATCTCGCTATAATTTCCATTCCAATCCTGTTCATCCAGGTCGTAATTATGACGGTCGGCGTGACAAAATTCGATCATTTTTATTTGGGAGCGGCTTATGCCGTCTCTGCGATCTTTTTGCTTCTTTCTCCAACCGCTTATTTTACCAAGGACTTGCGGTTATTTGATTTTGGCTATTTTTCGATCCCCGGTCCGGTTTTCCCTATCTGGCTGGCCTTTTTTGTGATTCTGGTCATCGGCGGGCATATACGATTGATCATGGCCTATCGGGCCACCCACACCACAACTCACAAAAAAAACCAAATCAAATATATTTTACTGGCTTCGTTTGTTGCTACGCTCGGCGGGATTTCGTCTTTCCCCAATTTTATAGGGATTAAAACATATCCGCTCTGGACGATAACGAACGCTTTTTACGCTCTGATCCTCGCTTATGCCATATTAAAGTACCGCCTGATGGACCTTTCCCTGGCGATCAAAAAGACCACCGCTTATTCGCTCGTCACCACCGGCATCACTTTTATCTACCTGGCGATCATTTTGAGCTTTGAGCTCCTCTTCCGGGAGATCTTTAACGGGCACTATTCGATCACGACCGCCCTCCCCGCCGCCCTGATCATCGCCCTGACCTTTATTCCGTTGCGCGACTATCTTCAGAACATCACCGACCAGCTGTTTTTCCGCCGGACCATCGAATACCGCAAGGTCCTGCGTGAAGTGACCCACGCCCTTTCTTCCGTGACCGACCTAAAGGTCCTCTTCCGCCTGATCGATCAAACCGTCATCAAGGTAATGTGCATCAAGACCGCCGCCGTCCTCCTGCTTGAAGACAAACAAGATCACTATCTGCTGGAAAAGACAAACGGTCTGCCCAAGTCGCTCGACGGGCTGGCCCTGCCGGGGACCAACCCCCTGGTCGCTTATCTAATCGAAACCAAGGAGCAAGTCACGATCGACGACATCAGGGAAAATTTCAACGCGACCCAAAACAAAGAAGAGATGGAAAAATATGCCGCTATTGCCGCGGAAATGGAACGGCTTTCGGCCGCGCTCGCCGTCCCCTCCTTCGTCAAAAACAAACTGGTCGGGATTTTGACCCTCGGAGAAAAACTTTCGGGAGAGCCCTACACGGCGGAAGATATCGAGCTGATCGCGACCATGGCCTCCGAAGCCGGGATCGCCATCGAAAACGCGAAACTTTACCGGGACGTCATCGAGACCAAGGACTATCTCAACTCGATCATCCAAAACACCGACGACGCGGTCATTACCCTTGACCTTGACGGGCGCGTGCTTTCCTGGAACGCCGGGGCCGAAAAGATCTTCGGCTTGACTCCCAAAGAAACGCTTAATGGCTATCCCTCCTTCCTGACCGAAGGCGAAACCCGCGATTTCGTCGGCCGGATCCTGAACGGAGAAACTGTCCGGGCAATGGAGATCTATAAAAAAGTCAAGAACATTGAAAATTACCCTCTTTTATTGACCTGTTCGCCGATCAAAGGAGGCGAGCAGATAATCGGCCTGTCGCTCATTCTTAAGGATATTTCCGAACTCAAGAAAGTCGACGAAACCAAAAAAGAATTTCTTTCGACCGTCAGCCATGAATTGCGGACCCCCCTGACCCCAATCAAGGGTTACGTCTCGCTCCTGTTGCAAGGGAACATCGGCTCGCTCGATCCGAAGCAAAAAGAAGTACTGGAAACAGTGCTGAAGAACACCAATCATCTCCACGATCTGATCGAATCGATCATCGACATTTCGCGCATTGAGGCGGGCAAGCCGTTGGAAATCGAAAAAGAGCCGTTTTTCCTGGAAAAAACGATCAAAGAAAGCGTCGATAATTCGGCCGCGTCCTTCTCCGCCAAGGGGATCGCGTTTGCCTTTAATTATTCCGACGGCGATCTGGCGATCCTCGGCGACCGGAAAAAGATCATCCGGGTCATGGACAACCTGCTGGGAAACGCCCTGAAGTTCACCCCCAAAGGCGGGGAAGTGGCGGTCAGCCTGCAGCGGCAAGACAAGCTGGTCAAGATCTCAATCAGCGATACCGGCATCGGTCTGGAAAAAAGCCATTATTACAAGATCTTCGAACGCTTCTATCAGGTCGACAGCTCTTACACCAGGGCGACCGGCGGGATCGGTATGGGGCTGGCGATCGCCAAAGAAATTATCGAAGCGCATAATGGGCGGATCTGGGCGGAATCGGATGGGATCGGGCACGGTTCGCGGTTTACTTTCACTTTACCGCTAATCTAATACCAGGCAACGGTTTTTTTCAAGCCCTCTTTCATGTCAAACTTAGGGGTCCAGCCGAGTTCCCGGCCGATCTTGCGGCAATCAAGAACACTGCGGAAAAGTTCACCGGCTCTGGGCGGTTCATAACCAATCGGCCGGTCGAATTTCAAGATCTCTTTAAGGAAAGCAAAAAGCTGATTGACCGAAGTTCCCTGTCCGGTCCCAACGTTAAAGATCTGATTATCCCCTTTATTCAAAGCCAGCAGGTTGGCATCCGCCACGTCGCTGACGTAAACATAATCGCGCAACTGGTTCCCGTCACCGTAGATGACCGGCGTCTCCCCTTTGAGCATTTTACCGCAAAAGATGGCGATGACCCCTGCTTCACCCAGCGGGTCCTGGCGCGGCCCATAGACATTCCCGTAACGCAGAACGGTATATTTTAAACCGTAGAGCTGGGAATAAGCGTGCAGATAGAGCTCAACGGAGCGCTTAGTGATGGCATAGGGGGAGATCGGTTCGATCGGGTGCTCCTCCGCCGCCCCGGCCGGTTCCGAGACCTCACCGTACAGCGCGCCGCCGGTCGAAGAAAAAATAATCTTCTTAATTTTAGCATCGCGGGCGGCGTTCAGCAGGTTTAAGGTCCCCAGTTCGTTAATGTCGGCATTATGAATCGGATCAATGACCGATTTGCGGACATCGATTTGCGCCGCCAGATGGTTAACGATATCGGGCTTAAAATCCAAGACCGCGGCGGCCAGGTCTCGGTCGCGCAGGTCCTTCCGGAAAAAAACCGCTTGGGGATTTAAGTTTGCTTCTTTGCCGGTGGATAAATCGTCGAGGACGGCGACTTCGTGCCCCGCTTCAAGGTAGCGATCGACTATGTTGGAACCGATGAAGCCGGCTCCGCCGGTAACCAGGATCCGCATTTACCCGGCTCGTTTCTTGGTCAATAGCTCCTGATAGATCCCTATGACCTGCTGAACAATGGTCTTCCAGCTATATTTGGTTTCGACTTGCTGACGACCGTGGCGCCCCATCGCTTTGGCCTTTTCGGGATCGGCCAGGATCTGGCAGATCGCGTCGGCCAGGGCGTCGGGGTTCTGTTTCGGCACCAGTAAGCCGGACTGGCCGACGTCCATGACGGCGTTCGGGCCCGGAATATCGGAAGCGACGATCGCGGTGTAATTGGCCATTGCTTCCAACTGAACAATGCCGAACGCTTCCAACCGGTTGATCGACGGGAAAATATAGGCGATGGAAGTATAGTACAATTCGACCAGCTTTTCGAAGGTCGCGGTTCCGAGAAAGGTGATCGCCGGACCGACATTCAGCTGGGTGACCAGGTCCAGGATGTGGGCCTTTTCTTCCCCATCCCCGCAGATGACCAGTTTGGTGTCCGGATATTTCGCCAGGACCTTGGGCATCGCTTTGACTAGGTAGTCGCACCCTTTATTTCCCGCCAGGCGGCCAAGGAAAAGGATCTGCCGGGGATTTTTCTTGTCCGGCGTCAAGTTGAGCTTTTTCTGGATCTCGTCGATCTTGTCGGAAAAGATCCCGATCGGAATGACCCGGTGCGGGACATGTTTCATGACCGGCGAAGTCTCGGCATATGTTTCGGTCGTATTGTAGATCGTCCCCGCTTTGGCCAACAGCATTCTGGCGTAAGCATTGTTGGCCCCTTCGAATAACGGCACAAGCCATTGCGGAACGGGAACGCCGAAATACTTTTCGGAAACGGTGACGTCGCAATGGTAGGTTACGACCAGCGGCTGTTTAATTTTACCGGCGACCGAGCGGAGAAAGCTGAAAGCCGGCACGTGGACATGGACAATATCAAACCCTTCCAGCATTTTAAGGTTGAACTGGGTGCTGACCGGCAAATAACTGAACATATCGATCGCATCAAGCCGGATGACCTTGATCCCTTCCGGCAAGGTTTCATGGGTTGGGGCGTTTTTTGCCTTCGGCAGATTGTTGGTGATGACCGTCACTTCGTGCCCTTCTTTAATAAGAGCGGTCGATAGATCCCTGACATATTTTTCGGTCCCGCCGGTGTGAGGATAAAAATAAGGGGAAAGCATCACGATCTTCATAAGTTAACTCCTTTTCTCCAAGCGTCAAACCTGGAATAAAGACCCAGCCAGTAGTAGCGATCGACTCTCTGGCTAAACGATGGTAACATATACGGCCAGCGCATGCAAGACGAACAGACCGCTTCCCGCCCCTGCCTGCCGCCGCGATTATAAAAACAGGGAGCGACAAATTCCCCGTCCGGCATGACGGTCAGGGTCGACTCCTCCGCCCGGCAGCGCGGCAGCAGCAAATTGTTCCCGCCTTGTTTGACAAATTCGATCGCCGCCCGATTAACCAGGACCTTCTTCCGTTTCGCGTAATATAATATGTAGTCGAGCGTTTCGGACTTGAACCCTTGAGTCCCGTAAAAATCATAGACCGGCGACAGGTTAAGATAAACATCCATTTTTTGGGCCAGATCGACCATTTCCGGCAGGAAACGGACACTATCTCTCGTCATGGTAAACTGAATGATAACGTTTTCTCCCAGTCCCCGGGCAAACTCGATCGCCGGGATAACCTGGCTGTAACACTCCACTCCCCGGCTCCGGTCATGCTCTTCCATGGTCGGATAATCCAAGGCAAAAAAAACAGCGTCGGCCAAGCCCTTGAGCTCTTTTCCCCGCTCCTGATAGAGGATCCCGTTGGTCATCAGGCCGACCCAGAAATTTTGCCGGCGCGCCTGGCGGAGAATATCGGGAAGATCGGCCCGGAGGAGCGGCTCGCCGCCGGTAATGAAGAGTTTTTTGCCGCCGCGGATCCGCAGTTCTTTAAAAACCAGGGCGTGGTCGGCCGTCTCTTGGAATTGTTCCTTTTCGGTCCAGACCCGGCAGAACTCACAAGCGTCGTTGCAGTTCAAAGTCACGTAATAATGGCAAGTTTTCATGCAAGCTTCTTTTGGCGTTCGATCTCGTTCCTGATCTTGAGCAGTTCGGTCGCGGCTTCTTTTTCCTGCAGCTGGATCTCCAGCTTGATGGCAACCAGCTCCGCTTCGGCCGCTGCGTCCCCCCGGTATTTATCCCAAGCTTCCTGCCAGCGTTCCTTGGCGGTCTTGATCTTGGTAATGACATTGCGGCGCAGACACTCGAAGGAGAACTCCAGCTCGACTATCCCCATCAAACCCGCCTCACTTTGGGGATCAGGATCCCAACAACCCCAACCGCCAGCAGGACCCAGCCCAGGACCGCCATTGAAAAGGTGATCCCGGAAAGATCGGCGATCCAGCCGAACAGAACGACCGGCAGGGTAAAAGCGGAATTGACCAGCATGTTTTGAACGCCGAAGACCCTCCCCCGGATCTGTCGGGGAATCTTGTGCTGGAGGATCGTCTGGATCGTCGAAGTGATGTAAATATTGCCGACCCCGAGCAAAGTGATCAGCACAAAAGCCAGGTGCAGGTTCCTGGCCATTGCCAGCCAAACGATCAAGCCCCCGGAAAAAAGAAAGCTCAAGGTGACGATCGTCCCCATTTTAAGATAGTGCCTGATCCGCTCCAGGGTGAACATCCCGATCAGCATTCCGACGCCGACGGCGATGATCAAATAACCGAAATTTCGTTCGCCGATCTTCAGAACGTCGCCGGCGTAAGAGATCGCCAATAGCGACAAAGTGGCAATCGCCGAAGCGGCGGTAAAAAGCTGGATCAGGGAAAACCGGACCACCCCGTTCCGGCGAATAAACTCAAAACCGACCACCAGGTCCTTCCAAACATGGCTTTTAGCGGCGACCGGCCGGGCCTTGATGGGGATCATCAGGATCGCCGCAGCGGAGATAAAATACAGGCCGGCCGAAGCGATCAGGGTATTCTTTTCGGCAAAAAGGTTGACGATCGGCGCGCCGAGACCGAAGCCGACGACCGACGAAGCCATCCAGGTCATCATGAAAAGCGCATTGGCGATGATCAGGTTAGGCTTATCGACCAGCTCCGGAATCGAGGAAGTTTCGGCCGGCGCGAAAAATTGCGCCATGGTATAGAGGAGCAAACTGATCAAAAATATCAGCTGGAGCGGCGCCGCCAGGAACGGAATGATCAAGAGGGTCAAAAGACCGCGCAGCACCGCGGTCACGATGAGGATCCCCTTGCGGTCGAGACGGTCGACCAGCACTCCGGCCCAAGGGCCGACTATGACCGACGGAATACCAAAAGCCAGAAGCGGCAGAGAAACGCCGAGATTGGAACGGGTCTGCTGATAAATGATGATCATCAGGACATAAACGAAGATCCGGTCGGCCAGCTGGGAAGTTAACTGCCCCACCCACAACAGCATGAAGCCGAAGTTGGAAAAGATCACGCCAAAACCGGTTTTATTTACCATTCCCTGATATCTCTCCCTACGTGATCGCTGATGCAGTACTTCGGATCAAAACCTTCGCGGTAGATCCCTTCGATCCGCATAAAGGCTTTTTCAAATTCTACCACAACCCGCTGCGGATCGGCCTTTTCTTTTAAACGGCAAAGGCCGGTCAGCAGAAGATCGAACAATTCTTCGTTCGGCTGGCCTTCCGCCGTCGCCGCGTCGATGATCCGGAGAAAATAGATCCCCGCTTTCAGCCCGGCCGGATCATCCCGCACCATCTGGAACGACTCCAGGACCTCGCACTGCGAAACGATATCGAGCGATCGTCCTTTGGCCAGCAAATAGTCGGCATAACTGAAGGTTTCGACCGGCCCGCCGAAACGGGAGGGAACCCGCCTGGCCCCTTTGGCCAGCACCCTGATCTTGCCGTGTTCACGGGTAAAGATTGTGACCAGCTTGTCCGCCTCGGCGAACGGCTTGTTCCTTATGCTGATCGCTTTTGCTTTATAGGCAGGCATATTTTAAAAGTCGTTCCTTCCCCCAGGCGGCTGTCGACCGTGATCTCGCCGCCGTGGTCTTTGATGATTCGATAGGTAACCGCCAAGCCCATTCCGGTCCCCGTCCCTTTGGTCGTAAAAAACGGATCAAAAACATGGGCCAGCTTATCCGCCGCTATTCCCTCCCCGGTATCGGCTATTTCGATCGTCGCTTTTTCTCCGCCGACGGTCAAGCGCGCGAAAAGTTCTCCTCCTTCAGCCATCGCCTGGATCGCGTTAAGGAGGACATTAAGGACCGCCTGCCCAAGATGGCCGGCGTCAGCTTCGATTGGCGTCGGCAAAAGTTCGAGCCGCACCGTTATCCCCTTTTGCCGGCATTCTTCGGCCAAGAGCTTAAAGGTATCGCGCAGCAGTTTGGCCAGATCGATCTCGCGAAAAGTCATTTTCGCCGGCCGGCCGAAAGCCAGCAAATCGTCGACCAATTTATTGATCCGGTCAAGCTGGCGCGGCACGATCTCGGCGTAATCCAAGATGAACTGGCGGTCTTGAAGGTTTTCCGGCAGGACCTGGGTTAGTCCTTTGATCGCCGCCAGAGGGTTTTTGATCTCGTGGGCCATTCCGGCGGCGATCGTCCCCAGCGAGGCCAGTTTATCGGCTTGCTGGAGCCGCTGGAACAGGTTCTTGTTCTCGGCCGAGAGGTCGGAGATCTTCTGACGATAAAAGAATTCGCCCCGGAAAAATATCCGGTCGATGGCTTTCTGGACCAGATCGCGCAGCGGCTGGAAAATAAGGACCGAAGTAAAAACAACCGCCAGCAGGGCAATCCAATTATCGGCGTGAGCGACCCGGGAAAAATATTGGCTGAATATAACCAGGCCCAAAACATAAAAGATCGTGAAAAAAACGGTCAGAAAAGAATAGACCAAGCCTTGAAAAATGACGACCTTGATATCGAGCAGATTATGTTTAACGATCGCGTAGAGGATCAACGCCAGGTAGAGCGGCATAAAATAATGACTGATGACGGGAAGATCAAGATTAAGGATCGGAAAGAAGGCGGTCATCCCGCCGGTAAAGCCAATGATCGAAGCGAGCAAGACATATTTAACCTGGTTCTTTTTTGCCTCCCCGCAGATTGCCAGGTACTTAATAAGCTTGACAAACCCGAGTGAAAAGAACAAGAGAAGATAAAAACCGAAGTACGGATAGACCGGCCCCGGGACCGGGTAATAACGAAGGTTAAAAACCGGCGCGACATCCCTGACAAACCAAGCGGTCAGGTCAAACCCGAGCAAAAGAAGCGCGGCCAGCAAGGCCGCCGTCATTAGCCGCTTATCCTGTTTATCGGTAAAGACCAAAACAAACCAGAGAAAGCAGACCGGGATCAAGACCGCCGCGCCGACATTAAACCTGGTCCAAAAAAGAACCGCTTCCCGACCGATCACGACCGCCCCCATAAATTGCGCGAAACACCAAGCGGCGATCGAGAGCGACAACCAGGTCAAAGGGAGCTTAGCCTTCTCTTTGCTTAAAATGAAAGCGGCAATTCCCAGAAAAAAAGAAGCGATCGCAACCAACAAAATAGAACAAGTATTAAAGTCCATGGTAGTTATTTTAGCATATCCGTTCACAAATACGCGGCAACTCCCATTTAACCGCCCCGATCGGATCGGGGCGGTTAAAAAAAACCAGGAAACCGCGGCAATATTGCTGCGGCCCGCCGGAGGAGGGAATTGCACGGTTAAGTAAAGGATCGCTGGGCTTCAGCTTCTTGCCCATTCAA
Organism: Candidatus Margulisiibacteriota bacterium; assembly: GCA_041661965.1. Lineage (NCBI taxonomy): Bacteria > Bacillati > Candidatus Margulisiibacteriota > Candidatus Margulisiibacteriota bacterium. Next base: position 154,418 of record JBAZTH010000003.1, on the reverse strand, counting down.
ATATGCAGATTGACGACTTCTCGTCACTCCCTTATCATTATATATACAGCCGTGGGAGGGATCCAGGCTGGCAATAAAATTGCTTTATCCATGTTAAGCTTACAAAAAGGAGTTTAACCAATGAAGGCCTATTCAATCCTGGCAATCGATGACGAAAAAGACATGCTCAAGACTTATGAGTCGATCCTGAAAAAAAAGTACACGTTGACCATGGCCGAATCGACCGAACAAGGAGAAAGACTCCTGGCTGAACTTAACCCAAACCTGCTCCTGCTCGACCTGCGAATGCCGGGGATGGACGGCCTGGAATTCCTGAAAAAAGTCCGGCCTCTTTTTCCGGAAACCGAAATTATCGTTGTCTCCGCTTCCCGCGATATCGCCGATGCCGTTGAGGCGATGAAACTCGGCGCCCTCGATTACATCCCCAAGCCTTTTGAAGTCAATGAGCTCTTGATCACGATCGAAAAGGCGCTGGAGAAACACGCCCTGATGAAGGAAAACATTTATCTTAAAGAAATGCTTAAGGAGACGACCTCCTATTGCAACCTGATCGGCCGGAGCCAGGCGATGAAAAAAGTTTTCGCCACGATCGAAAAGGTCGCCCCGACCGACAGCACGATCCTGATCAACGGCGAGTCGGGGACCGGCAAAGAGCTGGTCGCCCGGGCGATCCATCAGAAAAGCCGGCGCGCGGCCAAACCGTTCGTCGCCGTCAACTGCGCCGCCATCCCGGAAAATCTTCTTGAATCGGAACTTTTTGGCCACGAACGAGGATCGTTTACCGGCGCCCATGAGCGAAAACTCGGCAAGTTCGAACTGGCCGACGAAGGGACTCTTTTTCTCGATGAGATCGGCTGTATGTCCCCCGCCATGCAATCCAAATTGCTTCGAGTCCTGGAAAACAAGCTCATCGAACGGCTGGGCAGCGAGAAAGGGGTCGAGGTCGACGTTCGGATAATTTCAGCGACCAATATCGACTTTCAAAAAGCGATCGAAGAGGGGCAATTTCGAAGCGATCTTTTTTATCGCTTGAACGTAATTCCCTTACCGCTCCCCCCGCTCCGGGAAAGAAAAGAGGACATCAAACTATTGGCTGAATACTTCGTCCTGAAGTTCAACAAAGAGGTCAAGAAGGAGATCAAAGGCTTGACTGAAGCAGCCCTTAATAATCTGCAAAAATACGACTGGCCAGGGAATGTCCGCGAACTGCAGAACATTATCGAGCGGGCGGTCGTCCTCTCTTCCGGCAAGCAGATCGAGGAACTCGATCTGCCGATCACCATGGAAAGGATCATCCCCACCCTGGCGCCGGGAGCCAACCTGATCGAATCGCTCGATCAGTACGAAAAAGAAATGATCGAAAAAGCGCTGCAAGAAAGCGGCAATGTCCGCTCCAAAGCGGCCAGGCTTCTGGGGATCCCTCGTTCAACCCTGAATTCGAGGATCGATTCGCTCGGGATCGCTAAATCTTGACCATTTTCGCGCCAATGTAGGGCAAGGGTTTATCCCTTGCCGCAAAGCGTAATTATGGAAAACAACCCACAACGTAAAATGATCCGAGTAAAAGGCTTTGATTATAGTACCGAGAGACCTTACTTCATAACTATCTGCGCCAAAGACAAAGAGCCATATTTTCTTAATAGGAATTTAAACCATTTAATTATTAAACAGCTATTAGAACAAAAGAAAACGGCAAATTTTAAAATTTTTGTTTATTGCCTAATGCCAAACCATCTTCATTTGTTATTAGCCCCAACGGTGGAAAGGATATCAATTTCAAATTTTGTCGGTGCTTTTAAAAGTAAAACGTCTAGGCTTGCTTGGAATTTCGGAATTTCCGGAAAATTATGGCAAAAACGGTTTTATGATCACATAGTAAGAAAGAGAGAAGATTTAGAGATTATCGGACAATACATATTGAATAACCCTGTTAAGCAAACATTAGTATCTAAGTGGCAAGACTATGAGTTTCTTGGGATGCCTGATAGCTGGTAATTGCTTATTACCGGCAACGGACAAGCCGTTGCCCTACATTTTCTAATAATTTTTACCGATTATAATACTAGCCTCTTTGCAAAACAGCTAAATCTTGACCATTTTCGCGCCGAAGATCCCTTCAAGCTTGGTGATCTCCGCCAAAACTTTGTCCGGAACGGCACTGTCAACGTTAATGACCATGACCGCCTTTTCCCCGACCTTGACCCGGCCGACATCCATCGCCGCGATATTGATGTTCTGCTGACCGAGGAAAGTCCCGATCTTGCCGATCATCCCCGGTTTATCGATATTGGAGAGGATCAGCAGGTACCCCTCGGGAACGGCGTCAACCCGGTAGTTGTCGATCTCAACCAGCCGATCGCCAGCGCCGACAAAGATCGTGCCGCTGACGGAGCGCTCCCCTTTGGGAGTAGCGACCTTAACTTTGATCAGACTGGCAAAATCCTTAGCTTCCTTGCTTTTACTTTCAACAATTTCGATCCCCCGTTCTTTAGCGACCAGCGGGGCGTTGACAAAATTGACGACCACTTCCAGGATCGGCGAAAGAAGCCCTTTCAAAACAACCGTAGTTAACGGCGAAACATTATTTTCGGCCACTTCGCCGGAATATTCAACCGTCACTTTGGAGATCGGACCATCGGCCAGCTGGGCCGCCAGGCCGCCGAGCTTTTCGGCAATGCTCATAAAGGGTTTAACCGGCGCCAGAAGCTCCGGCTTCATCGACGGAATATTGACCGCCGAACGGGCCGCCCCCCCTTTTAGGACCTCAATGATCTGTTCGACAACGTCGACCGAAACGTTGATCTGGGCTTCAACGGTCGAAGCGCCAAGGTGAGGGGTGACGATAATGTTATCCAATTCAAAAAGCGGGCTCGATTCGCACGGCTCTTTTTCGAAAACGTCGAGCGCGGCGGCGGCGACCTGTTTGCTCTTGAGCGCGTCGTAGAGGTCTTTTTCGTTAATGATCCCGCCCCGGGCGACGTTGACCAGCCGGACCCCTTTTTTCATCTTGGCGATCAGCTCGGCGTTGACCAGGCCGGCGGTCTCCTTGGTCTTCGGAATATGAAAAGTGATGAAGTCGGCCTCTTTGATGACCTGGTCAAAACTTTTCAGCTCGACCCCCAACCCTTTGGCATATTCTTCGGTCACGAACGGATCGGAAGCGACAACCTTCATCCCCATACCGAGAGCGTAAGAAGCGACCCGGCGGCCGATCTTCCCGAGCCCGACGACCCCCAAAGTTTTGTTTAGGACCTCAACCCCTTTGAACGACTTCTTGTCCCAAACGCAACTCTTCAGCTTGCCGTGCGCCTGCGGGATCAGCCGCGCCATGGAAAGCAACATCGCGAAAGTGTGTTCGGCGGCGGCCACGGTGTTCCCTTCCGGGGAATTGACGACGATCACGCCGTTTTTGGTCGCGGTCGGCAGGTCGATATTGTCGACCCCGACCCCGGCCCGGCCGATGATCTTCAGTTTTTTTCCGGCTTCGATTATTTTAGGGGTGACTTTGGTCTCGGAACGGACAACGAGAGCGTCGTATTCGGGGATGATCTTCACCAATTCATCTTCCGGGAGACCGGTCTTCATCTCGGCCTCGATCCCGGCGTCGCGGAACATTTTCAAACCGATCTCTTCCAACTTATCCGCTGCTAATACCTTCATAAAGGAGCCCTCCATTCATAGAAAAACGATCTTTTGAAATATTATAACATATGAAAATCCGCGGTATTCCCGCATTATTTAACCGCGCAATTAATCATTTCCGCTTGCGTTCGTCAAAAACAACCAGGTATTGTTTACCAAGCTCCTTGCCTTCGCTAATGATCTTAATAACGTAAACGCCGTTCGCCAGCGGCTGGCCGGAGAGGTCGGAGATCCCGCTGAATTCGATCTGATTATAACCGGCATGGGCGACCATCCGGCGGTTCCAATCGGCCCCGCGGCCGGACGGTCCGTAGATCACGACGTTGACATCACTGTCCTTGGAAACACTAAAGGCGACCATCACCCCTTTGCCGGCGACCGGCGGATAAGCGGGTGAAAAAGTCCCCGGGGTCACGATCAGCGATTCAACTTTGGCCGGACCAGTGTCAACGGTCAGTTCGTAGCTTTTCGAAAGCCGGCGGTCCTGGTCATCACGGGCGTCAACCTGCAAAGTATAGGTTCCGGGAGACAATTCGGCCGGGTCGTAGAGCAGGGTCGAGATTAGGGTCGATTCGGAAGAGGCCGAATCGACAAAAGAAGCGCGATTATTATTGCTAATAACGACTTTATTATTGAAGGTCACGGCAATCGAATTAAGATCGATCCCCAGATTGTCGGTGACTACCAGTTTGAACTTCGGCCGGGCGGAGATCTTATCGGTCTGGGTGAGAACCACGCCGCTTTCCCGGTTATAAGTCAGGATCGCCAAAGAAAATTCTCCGGTCCTAACGAAAGCGGGTGGATTGGGGACCGTAAAGGTCAAGGGAAAGAAAAATCCGGGGTAAAAAACCACGGTCGCCCCAACGGCGCCCGACTGGCTGACGATCGCCGCTTTAGACTGCAATACATAGGCGCTTGAACTGCTTTTTCGGCCGCCGGAATCAATAATGTTCTGCGGCAGTTTATAGTTGTCGCTTTGGACGGCAAAAAGAGAAACCGCCGACACTATAAGAACCATAAGGATGCCAAACGCTTTGCGCATTGCTTATTTAACTTTCTCCTCAAGGGCTTTAAGCCTGACCTTTAACTCCTCGATCTCCCGGTTTTTTTCCTGCAAAGCCTTGATCAGGATCACGCCGATCTTATCGTAAGCAACCGATTCCGGCGAACCATTTTGGTTCAAAGCGACTAATTCCGGATAAATCTGCGCCACCTCTTCCGCGATCAAACCGAAATCGGGCTGATTGGGGGTCGCGGAAACGTCGTTCCATTTGAAGCGAACCGGCCTTAATTCATTTAACTTTGAAAGATCGAGCCGGTAGTCGACGATCTCTTTTTTGTACCGGCGGCTCGAAGATTGCGGCACAACTTCGCCCGTGCTGGTAACAACCAGCGTCGTTCCCGCTCCGGCCGGTGATAAGTTGGTCATTTTCACCCGTCCGTTAGTATATACGGCCAGAGGCCCGCTTGAGGCCATAACGTGAAGCTGGGCCAGCGGATTATCGGTCCCGACCCCGGTTAAGCCGGCCAAATGGACCATCCCGGTCCCGGTCTTCAAAGCATAGCCAAGGCTCGTGGTTGTGCCGTATAAAGCAGTTCCGCCATTGCCGCCGGTCCCATAGATCGCGTAATCACTCGCGTTTTGACATTGAGCGCTCACCGCGTAATTCGTCCCTGTACCCGCTTCCGTTATCGCAAAGATCGCCCGGCGATTGTTCGCAAGATTCCTAAAATAACCGGCGGCGGAAGCAGTGCTAGAGGATTTCGCGTAAATGGCGTAGCTATCGCTATCAACCGCTTGGGCATAAACACCCGCGTAAACCGGAACCCCAACGTCCTCATAACCAAGCGCCCCGTAGGTGTCGGCGAGGCTGGTTTTCCCGATTATGGCCAGGCCAAAATCGCTGGTCCCGGAAGTTGAATTATTCCTGGCCGTGATCGTCGCCCCGTCCCGGCTGTCGGTCTCAACGGAAACGCCGACTATCGTCCCGACCACTTTCACATTGCCTTGAACATGCAAGGTCGCTTGCGGATTATCGGTCCCGATCGAAGTATTCCCCCATAAAGAATTCATCCCTCCCTGCGTATATAACGCGTAACCGGCCGCGCTACTGGTTTGTCCAAACAATCCATAATTAACGCCGGAGACCGCTTGCGCGTTGGCATAGAGGGCATAGCCGGCGTTAGAAGCGGAAGTAAAATACCCCCCGTAATTTGTGCCGGTTGTCGTGTCCGCGTTTCCGGTAACCCCTCTGCCGGTCGTATTTCTCGCTTTACCAAGAACACCAACAGTGTCGCCATTCCCATAAACCCCGCTCCCGCTGTCGGAGGTATACCCGTAAACCCCGGTTTTCGTCGTCCCGCTATCGACAATATTAATATAGTGGGCCAATTCACCATAAGTCGTGCTCCCAGGGATCGCACCTCTTACCCCGATCGATAAAGTACCATCCGATATCTGACCACTTTGGAAATATCCACCCATTCCACCGGTAGAATAATTATTAATGCCGGAGATCGCTCTGCCGGAAGCAGTATTAACTTCAGCAGAAATTCCCACCCCGCTAGCGTTGGTCGTTTTAACATTGATCGCGTAAGCCGCCGTCGTCGATTGCTGGGTCGCCGGACCAAGCTGGACGTACCCGCTCAAATCAGCCGAATCAAGCTTATTATTGAATGTATTCCAATCAACGCTGGAAAGATAGCCGTCTTGCCCCGCTCCGGCCTGGTTGATGGCAATCGTCCCAGTCGTGTTGATCGGCCCGCCGGTAATCGGCGCGGTCGTGTTAACCTGCGTCACCGTCCCCGTCCCGCCCGGCGAACCCCAGGCCAGGCCGGTCGCCGTGTAGGTCAGGAGATAGTTATTGGTTGGGCCATTCATCATGTTTATTTTCTGCTCGGTAATCGTGTCGTCGGCAATCGCATCCGCCGTAACCGCCCCGGTTGCCAGCTGGGCGGCGGCCACGCCGCCGTTGGCAATTGAAACCGTGCCGCTGGCGGTAATCGGCCCGCCGGTCAAGCCAGTCCCGGTATCGATCTGGGTTACCGTTCCGCCGGCGGTGGAAACCGCCGTGATCTGAATATTTTGTCCGGCCTGGATCAAGCTGATCCCGGAACCGCCCGATAAAGTTACGGCGTCACGCAAGGCGGTCGCGCCGCTGGAAGCAAGGCTGGTCACCGCCTGTCCCGAAGGGATCGTATCCACGGTCGCCGCCCGAAAAGCAAAGGGAACGGTCGCCAGCGGAATGCGGGGAGCCATTTCAGCGTCGGCCCCAACCTTGACGGCCAGGTACCTCGTCTCACCGCTAAAGACCGACGCGGCGATCGGGCTGGTTAAGCCAAGCTCCTGATTGACCAAGCCCTGGTCGGGGGTCAGGCTGGAGATCGTCTCGGTCCAAAGTTCCGTCCCGCCCGACGCGGCGTCGAAGATCGAAAATTTCACGTCGATCGCGGCAGTGACCGGATTGCCGCTGGGATCGGTCAACCGCCCCTGGAAGTTCATTTTTTGCGGGACCGCCGCCGCGGCGCTTATTATCGCTAAACTTATTAGCCCGATCATCAGACTTCGCTTTAACATTTCAATTTCCTCCATTTTTATTTATTTTTTCTTCCAAAGTTTTCAATCTAGCCTCCAACATTTGGTTCTTAGCCGCGATCGCCTCGATCTCCCGGTCTTTTTCCTGCAGCGCTTTGATCAGGATCACGCCGATCTTTTCATAAGCGACCGATTCCGGGGACCCGTATTGATTCCTGCCCACTAATTCCGGATAGACTTCCGCTACTTCTTCAGCGATCAAACCAAAATCAAGAACATTCGGAGTAGCGGTGGTTTCTTTCCAGCGAAAACGGACCGGCCGGAGCCGGCCAACTTTTTTGACGTCGATCCGATACTCGACGATATCTTTTTTATAGCGCTGACTGGACGATTGCGGATAGACTTCACCGGTGGCGGAAATGACCAGGACCGTCCCCGCCCCGGCTGGACTAAGGTTCGCCATGTGCACCCGGCCGTCAGAATTAATCGCCCATTTTGGAGCCGCGGCATAAGCATAGAGACCGGAATTAGCGGTTCCCAGCCAGCCATAGGGACCGGTCGCCCCATCATATGTTCCGCCGACGCCGTATAAACTAGCGCCCAGGATCCCATAGCGGGAAGAGTTCGACCATTCACCATAAACCCCGTAAGCCGCAAGGTTACTGCTTGTTGTTCCTCCGTATACCCCCGCCCCGGTCAGGCCGGAAGAACCGGCTATCACCCCGTAGGAAGACCCGGCTCCACCACCAATCGCATTAAAGTACCCCCCGGCGGTAACAATGCCCGAGGTCGCCGCCCTGGCATTCAGCGCCCTCACAGCGATGTGATCGCCGGACCCATCCATAATGGTGTATTCTCTAACCACTTCAACCGTCATGCTGTTGGAGCGGCTTTCAACCAGCAACCCTCTCGCCAGGTCAGTGGAGTTTGGAGTATAATACCCCGCTTTAAAATAACCGGCAGTTCCGCCATTAGCGGTACTGGCATTATAACCATAGACCCCATAACCGCTGGGACTGCTGGTAACGCCATGAGCGCCATAATTGGTCCCGCTGGTTGCCGTCGCCCGACCATAAACACCGTAACCGCTGGCGCTATAGCTGGTAAAAATACCGCCGTAATTTGTTCCGGTCGTATCCCAGGCTTCACCGCTGACCCCCTTCAATTGATGCGAACCGTAAACACCGCTATGAACCCCACCCAACGAAGCGTAGGAGCTAACATTTTCATTGTACGCCGCGACCGCCACGTCACTGTTTAAATAAGTTCCCAGCACTATCCCGGTCACCCCGGCATGATAAGTATCCCCATTCGGCGCGCTGTCGCCCAAAAAGCCCCGTACTCTTGTGGTCTCTCCCATCGCCCCTTTTCCTGCTTCAACCCCCAAGCCGCCACGGATCGTACTGGTACTAGAAACCCCGTAAACACCAAAACCGCTGCCGCTGTTAGTTGTCCCGTAAACGCCATAATTAGCACCGGTCGCATTATTAGCCAAACCATAGACTCCACGGCCGGTCTGGCCGTTCGCCTGGAAGTAACCGCCGTAGTTGGTACTATTGGCCGTCGAGGACGCGTAACCGCTGATCCCCAAGCCGAGATCGCCGGCGGCGACAAATCTGCCGCCGTAATTTAAAACCGCTCCGGTCGTGGTCGCGTCGCCATATACTCCATAGCCGGTGCCGGTGTTGCCGTAAACACCCCGATCGGTCCCATTGCCGTAGACTCCGTAAATCGAGCTTGTTCCGTAAACCCCATAAACGCTACTGCCAAGATAACCGTAATTGGTCGCGTTATAAGAGCCGTAAGCGCCATAGCTCGGTCCGGCTAAATACCCGCTTGTCCCCGAACTACTGTTGGTTCCGGAAGATCCAAACCCATTGGCGCTGGCGGACGCGCCGTAAAGACCATAGTTAACTCCGGTCGCGTGCGAAACGGCAGAATAAACGCCGTAACCGGTCGAGGCCGCCGAGCTGAAATAGCCGCCGTAACTTGTCCCAATGCCGCTATTATTTGCCGTCCCCCAAATCCCGGCGCTATTAAGCTGGGTAACGTTCGCATTGACTCCGATTCCTCCGCCGTTGGTTGATTCCACGTAAACCGCGGTGGCGCCAGTCGTTGATTGAACCGTAGGCGGGCCGAGTTGGACATAGCCGCTTAAATCCGCTCCGCTATCCAAATTTAGCCAGCTGCTGCCGTTATGCCCCTGGAAGTTCGAACCGTCCCAACGGATATTGCCGGCAGTCGCATCAGCTTCGTTGGCCAATCTGATTCCACCGGCAAACTTCACCGGACTAGCTCCTTCAATTGTTCCGGTCACTTTTAGGTTCCCTTGCACGTGAAGCAAAGCCTGCGGATTATCGGTCCCGATCCCGGTGTTCCCCTGAAAATAGTTGCGGCCGCCTTCAGCGTAAACGGCATAACCATTACTGCTATTGGTTTTCGCGCGAAGACCATAATTGGCGCCGCTCGCGTCCTGGGCAAGAGCGTAAACACCCATGCCTGATGAACCATCAGCTTTCCCGCTAACCCCACGCCCCGCAATAGTCGAAGAAAAACCATGAACGCCAGCGCTAAAAGCGTCATCTCCTTCGACCATAGTCGGCGGCTCTCGACCAATCTCACCATAATTATTACCACTGCCGGATTCGCCTTTGGCCCCGATAGATTTTACCCCTCCAGCTGAAATCGTCCCCCCTTTAAAAAGCCCTCCTACGCCGCCATTGGAAGTTGAATTATTCCGTCCATATATTCCATATCTAGTATTGGCAGTCGTTTCGACAGAAATACCGATCCCGCTCGCATTGGTCGTCTTCACTTGGATCGCGTATACTCCGTTTGTTGTTTGCCCGGTCGCCGGTCCAAGTTGAACGTAGCCGGACAGATCGGGGCTGCTCCCGCTGGTTGCGGCTGTAGTTTGAATTGTTCCGTCCGGGAATTTAAAACCATTAGTAGTTGATTCAATTGTCCCGGCAACAGAAAGAACCGCCCCGGGAGTTAAAGTTCCAATCCCAACCTTCCCCCCCATGATCGCCATAGTATTCGGAGTGGTTATCTGTCGGCCGAGAGTATTATCCAGTCCTATGCCCATAGAGTAATCGGCTCCGGTGATGGTCTCAATCCGACTCCCCAAAACGGTCGAATAATCGGCTCCGGCAGAAACAGCAAACCCGATAGCTACCCCGCTGTAGCCGCCGGCAATAGGCATTTGCCCGATCGCCACCGAGGTCAAACCGGAAGCGGTTGGCCTATAACCCATCGCGATCGTACCCCAACCGCCGCTCGCGTTTGCCAGATAGCCGTAGGCAATCCGCGGATTACCGCCGTCAACATTGCCGCCGATAATTTGCCCCTCAAATGAAACATCGCCGCTGACCGTTAACTTGTGGCCCGGTGCGCTGGTCCCCACTCCCAACCTTTTGGCCGCATTGTCCCAGTACAGATCGGCATCCGAACCCAAGGTCGTAGTGTCAGTCCAAAAAGCCAATCTGGTGGCGCTACCGGAACCGGAAACCGTACCGGCCGTTCCACTGCCGGCCGCGGTCAATCGGCCTTGTTGGTCGACGGTAATGTTGGAATTGGTGTAGGTTCCCGGGGTAACCGCTGTATTGGCAATCGCCCCCGCCGTCACAACCCCCGTCCCTAAATGAGCCGCGGTAATCCCCCCGGCCGCGATCGAGACCGTTCCGGTCGTGTTGATCGGCCCGCCGGTCAAACCGCTCCCGGTATCAACCTGCGTCACCGTCCCGGTCCCGCCCGGCGAACCCCAGGCCAAACCGGTCGCCGTGTAAGTTAAAAGATAATCGTTGACCGCCGCGTTCGCGACATTTAGCTTCGGTTCGGTGATCGCGCTGTCCGAGACCCCAGCCGTCACCACCGCGTCGGCGGCAATCGCCCCCGCCGTCACAACCCCCGTCCCTAAATGAGCCGCGGTAATTCCGCCAGCCGCGATCGAAACCGTTCCGGTCGTGTTGATCGGCCCGCCGGTCAAACCGCTCCCGGTATCAACCTGCGTCACCGTCCCGGTCCCGCCCGGCGAACCCCAGGCCAAACCGGTCGCCGTGTAAGTTAAAAGATAATCGT